>CAZDXW010000017.1:6944-35940 GCA_964509485.1 uncultured Christensenella sp. | reverse complement strand
AGCGTTCGGTCATAATCGACCAGCGGGGAGAGCCGCTTAGCGGAGCGTTCCAGCAGTTCGCGGAACTGCGCAGGGTTTTTCCGCATCCATTCCTCTTCCGGCGTCGAAAAACCAAGCTTGGATTGTCGATCTGTAATCAAATCCGGCATGACACCGCGCATTGCCTCGCGCATGACGCGCTTGGTCAGGCCATAGCGAATCTTGTGCGACAGCGGCATGGCAAACAACGTTTCCACAAGTCGGTAATCCAAAAACGGCAGGCGGGACTCGATGGAAAACGCCATGGAGTTCCGGTCTCCGTAGTGCAGCAGCGCCATGAGCGTTCGATAGAGATTGGCGTGGATGAACCGCCGTGGACGCTTGAAATCAAAGCAATCCCGAAACGACTGAATCTCCGGGTTTCGCACCTGTTCGGCTGAGTAGGGGCCTACGCTCGCTATCTGGCGCTTTCGGCGAATCTGCTTGAGGAAGTCCGGCATCAACGCGCGCGCGACGAGCTCTGCGCGAAAACGAAGGCCGGACGCATAGAACGCGGTCTTTCTTCGCTCGTTAAAGAGCTTGATTTCCCGCTCCAGCCGTAGAAAGCGGAAGTTGCGAATCAACTCAATGAACATGAGCTCGAAAAACTCCGTGTACCCCGCGAGTTGCTCGTCCGAACCCTGTCCGTCGAGCATAACGGTCAATCCCTGCGCGTGGGCTTCGCGATAGACGCACCACTGCGCGTAATGCGAGGTCGAGGTCAACGGCTCGTCCATATGCCAAGTAAAGCTGTCGAGCTCCTCAAGCACCTGCGTTACGTCCGGAAACGTGCGATGCGAAATTGCGCCGGTCTGCGCAAGAACCGCGTCCATATAGACGCGTTCGTCATACTGCGGCTCATTAAAACACGCCGAGACGACGTGCTGCTCAAACGGTTCGCCGCTCTCGCGTAGCAGGCGATTGATTACGCAGACGATGGCGCTGCTGTCCAGTCCGCCGGAAAGGCAGGAGCCGACGGGCACGTCCGAGCGCAGGCGCAGGCGAACCGCGTCGAAGAAGCGCTCACGAAACGCCGTAACGCTCTCGGAGAACGGGGCATGCTTCGTAGGAATGCGCATCAGGTCATACCAGCGGGAGACGCGATAAGTATTCGCCTTCAGATCGTAAACGAGGTTCGTTCCCGGCTCTAACTGACGAATGTTCTCAAACATCGTTCGCGCGGAGTAGTCGAGCTGTGCGGCAACGAGAAACGCGGTCAGCGCGTCGCGATCCGCCCGATGCGGCGCGCCTTCGAGCAGCAGCAACTGCTTTATCTCCGACCCGAACGCGAAATACTCCTCGCGCTTTGTGTAGTAAAACGGCTTTACGCCAAAGCGATCCCGCGAGCAGAAGAGCTTCTGCGCCTGTTCATCGTAGATGCAGAACCCCCACATGCCGTTGAAATGGTTCACGCAGTCCTCGCCCCAGCGGTCATAGGCGGCGAGCAGCACCTCCGTGTCGGAGTCCGTCGCAAACGTGTAGCCAAGGGAAACAAGCTCCGCGCGAAGCTCAATGTAGTTGTAAACCTCGCCATTGTAGGTAATCGTATAGCGATCCAGATAGCTCATGGGTTGGAACGCAATGTCGCTCAAATCCAGAATGGACAGCCTTCGGTGCCCAAGGCCAAGCTTGCCAAAGAGCATGCATCCGCCGCCGTCCGGCCCGCGATGCGCAACCGCATCCATCATCGCCCGAATTTCGCTTTCCGGAACGTTTCGCGTCAAACGAACGACTCCGCAGATTCCGCACATGCTGTATCCCTCCAACGTTGCCATACTCGGCCCAACACCGAATAGTTTAGCAGAAAACAGGTCGGGGTGCAAAGGGGAGAAAGACTTTGTAAGGTACAGATTCTGGTGTATTCAACGCGCCGCCGTCTGTGGTATACTGCTGGGTATGGAACATTTGGAACAAACAGGAACACACCCGCGGCAGGATGCGCGGCTGCCCGTTCAGGCACTTCGGTATGCAATGGCCGCGTTCGGCGGGTTTGCGGCGGACTATTGCACCCTTTTGGCACTCAAGGAGTGGCTGGGGATTCACTATCTCGTCGCTGTGCCAATTGCGTTCGTCGTTGGACTCGCGGTGAATTATCTCATCGGGATCTGGATCGTTTTTCAACGGGGCAGACTCTCGTTGAAGAAAGAGCTGATTCTATTCGCGGTGATTTCGCTGTTGGCGCTCGCGGTAACGGAAGGAACCATGTATGCGTTGACCGATCTGCTGCGCGTGGATTACCGAATCTCGCGTATCGTTTCCGGCGCGATCACGTATCTATTCAATTTTTTCATGCGAAGAACGGTGCTCTATCGCGCATCGGCTGAAAAATAACATTCGATTGTCAAAACAAAAAAAGACGGAAGCAATTGCTTCCGTCTTTTGTATGTACCGTGTTACGGTTGATCTTCGAGCGGTGGCGTTGGGGTCGACTCCACAACCGGCGTCGGGGTGGGCATAATGCCGACCTGTTTTTTGAGCGGGTTGCCGGGGTAGGTATCCTCGTGCTCGAACTTCGATTCCTGGAGCTCGCCGTTGAGGTAACGGTCGATGTAAACGTCCACCACGTATTTCGTATGCGGTTCTGCGAGGATGTTTTCTTCCCCGATAAACAGCTTCTTTGTCTCCGTGATGACTGCATCCGTCTCAAGCGGCGGTTCCTCGGAAATAAGCACCGTGCGCGTCTTATACTCCGTGCCTTCTGGCAACGCTTCGCCGTAGATGACGACCGTGATGTCGCGCTTGCGGCTCTTCGCCATTTTGTTTTCACCGGTATAAGCAAAGATGTACACCGGATACTGCGAAACGTTTTTGACTATAAAATCAATGTGATTGGAGTCCACGGTCGCATCCAGACCCTTGTCTACGTAGGTGGAAGGAATCGAGTGGGAAGAACGATCAACAAACTCGAAATACGGGTAGGCTTCCAGCATCGCGTTATAAAGCGTGGTGCTGACCTGACAGATGCCGCCGCCAAACTGCGGCGTCTTGCGGTCTCCGCCAAAGATGCCCTGTGCAAGCTTCCAGCCGTTCTCCTCCGTGCGGTCTCCAACCGTGTCGTTGAAACTCCATTTTTCGCCGGGTTTTAAGACCTGACCGCTGATCATGGACGCGCCTTTTTCCACGTTGAACGCGCGGTTCGGAATATAGATGGTGCGCTGTTCTTCGGTGTCCTCCGCCGTACCCTTAAAGTCGTAGGTGGTTGTGAACTTGCCAATCAGCGCCGTATGCGACATGAGGTCCGCCTTCGTAATGGACGGCGGAACCGTCGTCAGCGTCGGTTGCAGAGTTGTTTGAAACTGGTTGGAGGCGATGGCCTGCTTGACCAGTTCGACGGTGGAAACAACGTCCAGACCGTACCCTTCGGTACCGTCCGTATAGTTAAACGTCGGTTTGCCGCTGCTGGAGAAGTCCACCGTGAAGGTGGCATCTACGGGCGCGGCACTCGTGGATGCGTTGATTTCGTTTAACCGCGCGGTCAGCGCAGCCTCGTCGACGGTAAACGTCGAATAATAATCCTGATTTGCGCCGCCGGAAAGAGCCTGCGCCAACACCTCGTCGAGATTCGTGCTCAGGTTGAGATCCGCGCCGGAGAGGGTGGCGTTCAGTCCGCCGCTGGCAAGCGTGATGGAAATCTTCGAAATCGTATCGTTCAGGTTTGATTCCAACAAAGGCCGAACTTCGTCTACGGTCTTGCCGGTCACATCCGTCCAGTTGACCGAAACACCGCTGCGGAATTTTCCGGTCTCGAGATCAACCTCAACCGGAGCGGCGCAGCTGCGAACCAGCACGACAACCGCAACCACAATAAGCCCCAGAAACAGAAGGCTCATGAGGGACAGGATCAGGCGGCGCTTGCGAATCTTTGCGCGGCGCGCATTCTCGCGTTTGGAAGAACCGCTGCCGTTTCCACGCTGGGGCGCCTGATAGTATTCCATGGATCCATTTCCGCCATTTGCGTACGTGGTTTGCCGAACAGGCCGATCCCCGTTGCGACTGGAATTCGATTGCGATGATTTGGTTGTGTCGGGCAGTCCCGAGTATTTTTCGTACATGGCGGTCCTTCTAAATCTTATTTACATTGTGCAAGCACTGCGAAAGGCACAGGTTTCAATGCACTCACCCCATATTATACACATAATCACTGGTTCAGGCAACCGTTCTCAAGGCAGTAAATCGAACGGTTGTGTTGCAAACCCGTAAACTATTCGGAGTTTTTTGTCGCTTTGCGGCGCAAAGTGGGAATTGCTATTGACAGAATCTGAAAATGCGGTAGTATTAAATGAACGTGTTCATCTAATAATACGTGATGGGAAGAGGGAGAACAAATGCGAAGAAAGAACCAGGAACTCCGGCAGTGTTTGCTGGACTGCGCGCGCAGAATTGAATGCGCCGAAGGCGCGGACGCCCTCAGCATTCGAAAGCTTGCTGCGGAAGCAAACATAGCGATCGGCACGGTATACAACTATTTTGAGAGCAAGCAGGAAGTTCTGCTCGCCATGACCGAGGAATACTGGAACGACGCATTACGGGAAATGCAGGGCAGCATCACCGCCGAACGCTTTTCCGAACAGATTCGCCAGATCTACGCATTTCTTGCGGAAAAGCTGAACGACTGCGCAAAGGTGCTCATGATGAGCCTTCGGGAGGACGCGGAGAGCGGGCGCGCGCGTATGACATCCATGCAGGGGACGGTCGTTCGCTCACTCGTGCGGCGGCTGGAGAACGATTCATCGATTCGAAAGAATCTTTGGAGCGACTCGTTTTCAAAGGAGGCGTTTGCCTCGTTCGTGCTCGACAATCTGTTTGTCGCGTTGCGACAGCCGCGCGAGGAAGTCGATTTTCTCGTTGAGATCATTGAGCGGATTCTGTATTCGAAGGATCGATCCGGCAGGAACGAGCCGTAAGACAACTAAGACAACGGACAAATACCAAGAAATTCAGACAGGAGGAAAAGACAATGGCACAGGCATTGGCGGAAACCATTTTCGACGTATTGTATCTATCGTTTGCGGTTGCAATCGGGATATTTCTATTCATCAAAGGGGGAAAGGGATCGCTCGTTCGTAAATTCGGATTGATGGCGATCATTCTCGGCGCGGGGGACGCGTTTCATCTCGTTCCGCGCGCCATCGCGCTCTGGACAACCGGCTTGGTGGCAAACGCCGCCGCACTCGGAATCGGCAAGCTCATCACGTCGATTACGATGACGGTGTTCTACGTGATTCTCTACTACATCTGGCGGGCGCGCTATCAAAAGAGTGGCGTGGTCGCGTTGGACGTGAGCATGTGGGCGCTGGCCGTGGTGCGCGTCGTACTCTGCGCGCTGCCGCAGAACGACTGGCTCAGCGCGAACCCGCCGCTGCTCTTTGGCATTCTGCGGAACGTTCCATTTGCGATAATGGGCATTCTGCTGATCGTGCTCTTCGCGCGGGAAGCGAAACGAGTAAACGACGGCGTATTTCGCTGGATGTGGCTCGCCATTACGCTCTCGTTTGCGTTCTATCTGCCGGTCGTGCTGTTTGCCGACCAGATTCCACTGATCGGAATGCTGATGATTCCGAAGACGCTGGCGTATGTCTGGATCGTCGTGATGGGCATTCAGCTCTATCGCCAATCGAAACAGGAGGCTTAATGTTATGATCAAGCGCTATTTCAACGCAGCCATCGTCTATGCGATTCTCGCGATGGTTGGCGGCGTATTCTACCGGGAGTTTACAAAGTATCTGGCGTTTACGGGCAAAACGAATCTTTCGCTCGTGCACGCGCACTATTTCGTGCTGGGCATGGCGTTCTTTCTGCTGCTGGCGCTGCTCGAAAAGGCGTTTGTGTTCTCCGCGCGAAAGGGCGTGAAGGGCTGGCTTGCGGTTTACCACGTCGGTCTGAACCTGACGGTAATTTGCCTGGTTCTGCGCGGGCTCGCGCAGGCAACGCAGACGACGCTCTCCACCGGGCTGAACGCGTCGCTTTCCGGTGTGTCCGGCATCGGGCACATCCTGCTGGGCACGGCGATGCTCGCGTTGCTGTTTCTCATTCGCAACAGCGCGGGTAAGCAAACCGCATAACTCCATAAACGGCACAAAAAAAGCACGACGTAGGTCGTGCCTTTTTGCTTAAGCGATGTTGGAGTCTGCGCAGAGGCAAAACGGATGGCCCGATGGATCGAACAGGGTTACAAACTCGTCCTTCGGACTGCCAAACTGCGTTTCCGCGCGCTTTGCACCGAGCGAAATGGCCCGTTCAACCGCGAGCGGCACATTTGGCACCTGAAAGTCAAAATGCATCTGCTTTTGCTGATAGCCCATCTTTTCCGGCCAGACCGGGGGAATGTAGTCCTCCTCGGAATGGAACAGGAAGACAATTCCGTTTTCGCTGGTCAGCGCGGGACGGCCAAACAGCGTTCCGCGTTTCCAGCCGAGCAGAGATTCGTAAAACGAACAGAGCGACTGCTCGTCCTCGCAGTCGATCATGATGTTGCCAAGCGGTATTTCCCTGTTCATTGATTTATACTCCCTTCCAGGCTGATATCGTCATAGGTTTCGGGTGTTCGATCCGCACGGAGCAGCAAGAGCGTCAGCACCAGCAGCGCGGCGGGAATCCAAATGGCCCGTTCGAGCAACAGATTGGTGCTGACCATTCCGAAGACCGCTCCCGTAATAAAGACGAGAATGATGCCAAAATAGTGTAAACTGTTCTGTAAAAAAGATCGCTCGCGGGTTTGAAAATAGCGGAACAACTGCTCCGTTCCGCTGCGCAGGTTTCCCGTGCACATTGTGGTGGCGTAGGTGAGTTCGTGCAGCGTGCGGAAGCTCTCCACCTGAAGCGCACAGACGAGCGAGATGGCGATGTTCACATACGGATTCAAATTGCCGTCCGGCACAAACCCGATGCCGCACAGCAGCACGATTTCAATGCCGAGTACGAGCTGACGCCAATGGAACGCGCGGCTGCCCTGATAGCGGCTCTTGATCCATTCCGCGAGCAGTACGCCCGCGGCGAACGCGAGAATGGGCAGCAGGTAGCGAAGCGCATCCGAAAAATGCCCTTCCGAAATGCGAAGGCCGAGCAGCACCATGTTTCCGGTCTGCGCGTTGGCAAATACCTTGCCGCGGGAAACGTAGGTATATCCGTCGAGAAACCCGCCAACAAGGGCGAGGATAGAGCCGATAAAGAAGGATTCGGCGCGCAAGATTCTGTTCTGCGTTGTTTGCTTTGCCTGTTTCATTTCAGTACCTCTGCTTAACGAGGACAATATTAACACATTCGCTGAAAAATGAAAACAGGGGGAATCCTTGCCAAAAGGCGCATAGAAATGAAATGACAGTAGTAGAAAGATCACCGAGACGGTTCAGCTTTTCTGCTATAATAAATCAACTAAATGTAGAAGGGGTGCGCCATGAAACGACCGAAAGTTCTATTTCTTTTGCTGGCTGTGCTGATGATTAGCGGCTGTTCCGCTGGCTCGTCTTCCGGCGGCGCGGCAACGGACGCGGTTTCCGCCGCAACCGAGGCGCGCTATCGCGACGGCGAACTGCGCGAATATGAGGGAACGCGGCTGGACCCGGCGGTCGGCCCACGGGACAATTCCATCAGCGGCGTTCAGCAGATCAAGGAGCAGGACGTTCAGCTTACAATCGACGGCTTGGTCGATTCCCCGCAGAACTACTCTTACGCGGATGTAACCGCGTTTACGAGCGAAGAACGGCTCGTCCGGCTCGACTGCGTGGAGGGCTGGAGCGCCACCATTCTATGGAAGGGCGTACCGATGAACACGCTGCTGGACGCGGCGGGCGTGCAGCCCGAGGCGAACACCGTGATCTTTCACGCAACGGACGGGTACACAACCTCGTTGCCGCTGAGCGAAATACAAGAGAAGAACCAACTTCTGGCTTACGACGCAAACGGAATTGCGCTGCCGCCGCAGATGGGCTATCCGTTCATCTTTGTGGCGGAGGACAAGTGGGGCTACAAATGGGCGCGTTGGGTCAAACGAATTGAGCTGTCTTCCGACGAGTTCTATCAGGGATATTGGGAGAGCAACGGTTACAGCAACGAAGGCAATTTAAGCGAACCTTCGCGGTAGAGACCGAAGGTTTTTTACGCAAGGCTTCCCTTCCGTATAAGCGCTATTTCCAGAGAATCAGGTCGGACAACGGCTGGCGCGTTTTTTCGCGCTTGGGCGGCTCCGCGCGGTAACCGAACCCGGCCATTACGGACACGCCAAACTGCGCCGGATCAAACAAACCCTCTTTGACGAGCAGCTCGTCCACCACGCTGCGCTGGAATCCCTCAATCGGGCAGGAGTCGATGCCGAGCATGGCTGCGGCGGTCATCATGTTTGCCAACACGATGTAGGTCTGCTTGCTTGCCCAGTCAAACATCGCGCGATCGCTCTCGAGCAGTTCAAAGTCGCTTTCCTGAAAGTCGCGATATTTTGCGCGCCGCTGCTCGGCAACCTCCGGCGGTAGAAGCTGAACATCCCGCATGATGTGCGAAATATAGTCTGCGGAGGAGAGCAGATCCGGCGTTTTTCGCGCGAGAAGAATCACAAAGTGGCTCGCGCCCGCGAGGCTGTTGCGTGCGCCCCATGCGAGCGGATCGAGCGCCTGTTTGATGTTTGCGTCCGACAGGACGATCAACTTCCACGGCTCAAACCCAAACGAGGTCGGCGAGAGACGCGCCGCCTCCAGAATCGTTTCGAAGTCCTCACTCGGAATCACCTTCGCAGGATCAAATTTCTTGCAGGCGAAGCGAAACTGAAACACGTCAAGCACCTGCTTGTTACGTTCGCTCAGATTCATCGATGCATCCTCCTGTTTGTTTTCTCCACTGTAACACGAAAAGAGCGGGATCGAAACTGGAAAAGTTACGATCCCGTTCTATCTTGCATTCAGATTCTTCAAACGACTTACTTGGCTTGCGGTTCCATTTGCACAATGTGCTTGAATTTTCCGCTGCCTGCCTGCTGCTTTGGCGCGTCTTGGGACAGGGTGAGAGAAACGTTATTAACGCCCTGCGTCGCGAGAAAGCCGAGCAGTGCCTGCTTTGCCTGTTCGAAAGCGTCCGTTGGAGCGATTTCTTCCGCGGGCTCCAGCCGCAGTTCCAGCTGGTTATCGGGGTAAGCGAGCAGCTGGAATCGTTTCATCGAATGCACCTCTTTGAGCACCGCGTAGATGGAAAGCGGCGCAACCTTTACGCGTCCTTCATCGACCGAAAAGGTCAACACGTCGTCCGTCCGCCCCTCAAGCGTAAGCCAGGGAAGGGGATTTCCGCAGGCGCAGCGCTCGGAGTGCCGAACGACGCGATCCGTAATCTCGTAGCGTAGAAACGGCTGCGTGAAGTTAAACAGGTTCGTAACCAGAATCTTGTCGGACTGCGTGCCATCCGGAACGGGCCGGTTCTCCGCGTCGACCGGTTCCACCAGAACCCAGTCCTCGTTGATGTGGAAGTGGTGCTCCGTGCATTCGCAGGCGATGGTGCCGGCCTCGGTGCAGGAGTAGGAGGTCTGCACGTAGCAGCCGAACGCCTTGGACAACCGAGCTCGAACCTGCTCTGAGAGAAACTCGCCGCCCGTCATAATGAGCACCGGCTTGATCTTCAGGCGGCCGCTTTTTTGCTCGTCTACGAGCAGATCTAATTGCGAAGGATAACCGCCGAGAATGGCCGGCTGAAATTCGTTGAGTTGAGCGACAATTTGAGCCGTCGGCAGCAGCGCGCTGGTCAATGCGATTTGACGCTTTCTCCAGGACGACGTACGAATCCGCGCCTGAACAGAGCTGTTGGATAGATAGAATCCACCCGTCGCGAACACACCCATGGTCTTTCCGCCATGCAGCAAGAACGCGCGAAAGTCCTGTTTTCGCGCGATGCCGCGCGCGGTATTGATCGCGGCCATAACGTTGTTTGTTGCGTCGTCGCAAAGCGCGACCAGCGGATTTCCCGTTGAGCCGCTTGTGGTAAAGACGAGATAGCGCCCGTGGAACTTGCAACCTACGTGATCCAAATCGCGCATGTACTCGTTCAAATCGTCCAGTCGAACGGAGCGGTCGGTCGGCCACTCGTCGAACCGCGCCATCAACTCGCGTTTGTTCACGGGCGGCAGATCATCAAGCGTCCAGTTCTCCGGCAGGTTTTTGTAGAGCTCCGCATAGAGCGGACTATTCGCGCGCGCATAATCGACCATATGATGAAGACGATCGTTTTGAATCTGCAAACGCTGCGATTGGTCCAGCTTCGGATACCGCAGGCAGAGGGTAAGCGCTTTGTGTAGTTTCATCATGTTATTCCTTCTCCTTCTGAACGATTCCATCCAACAGGTAGAGCATATAGTCCTTCATCTCGCGCTTAATCATGTCCGCATTTGCGAAGTATTCCTGCGGCGTTTCCCGGTAGGTAATCAGAAATTTCTGATTGATCGCGTGTACATACAGAAAAAGCGCGTCCAGCAATTTTGGATCATCCGGGTGCTTCAGCGGCAGGGTGGACAATGCGCGGGACAACACCGACATAGAGGCTTTGGTTGTGACCGCACGATACTGCGCGAATAAATCGAGTTTCTCCGCCATGATCTCGGCGGAAGCATCCCGCGCCGCCAGATTGACAAACAGTGTTTCTGTCGGTAAATCGCGACAGAGCCGAAATCGTTCATCGATCACAAAAAAGAGAATACCAAAGAAGTCGTTTGCCGGAGGCTCCGGCGTATCGGAGATCAACCGATCCAGCGCGCAGCGTATACAGGCCAAGTAAAAAGCTTTCTTGGAACCGAAATAGTGAAACAGAAGCCCCTTCGAAATTCCCGCTTGCTGCGTGATCGCGTCTGTGCTGGCATCGGGGAAGGATTTTTGCGAGAACTCTTGAATGCCCGCCTGCAGAATGGAATTCTGCTTTTCCGGCGACAGTTTTTCGAACGCTTCAATTCCCATAAAAGCACCTCCTGAAATTGACTGACGAGTCAATGCAAAAGAATCATACAAGATATTGACTGGAGAGTCAATAACGAATTCCAACAATTCTGCAATTTCTCGCTTGACTTTGACACGGTGTCAAGGATTATGCTAAGATCGCAATCCGGATTGCAGTTTCGAAGAGGAGGAACAACGTGTTTAAGATTGGCGAATTCTCGCAGTTGGTTCGCGTTTCGCCGCGCATGCTGCGGCATTATGAAAAGTGCGGATTGCTGTACCCGGCCGAAATCGACCCGTATACCGGCTACCGGCAATACAGCGCGGGGCAGATTCCGCTTCTTTCGCGCATCACAGCTCTCCGCGATACGGGGTTTTCGATTGAGCAGATCGGGGACATTCTGGCGCACTGGGACGACGTCGCCTATCGAAACCATGCGTTCTCCGAACAGTCGGCCGCGCTTCGAAGGAACATGGAAGCGGACGAGGGACGACTTAATAAGCTCATGCAAATGAGCGGAACACTGCAAAAGGAGAAAACGATTTTGATTTACGAAGTGGAACTGAAAAAACTCGATGCGGTCAAGGTGCTGTCCTTACGGGGCACAATTCCGCAGTACAATCAGGAAAGCCTGCTCTGGGAGAAGCTGGGCCGATTCATTGGCGAACACCAGATTGCCTGCCACAAAGACGGCTATTCCACCTATTACGATGAGGAGTACAAGGACAGCAACCCCGATGTGGAGGTGGCGATTCCGGTGGACGAGCTTGGCACGAGTCAGGGCGAATTTGTGTTTCAGGAATACCCGGCTGTCGCGCTCGCGGCGACGCTGCGCTTTTCCGGCCCGTTCGACGGCGGCTACGACGCGGCGGGCGAGCAGCTCGCGCAATGGATTGAACAGAATGGCTATGCGTTTGCGGGGCACCTGCGCGGCCACGTGATCGTCTCGCCGGACGAGCAGCCGAATCCGGAAGACTGGCTCACCGAGCTGCAGGCGCCGGTGCGCAAAATCCAGTAGCGTTCAAAATCGAACGCAAAACAAAAGAGGTTCCGATTGGAGCCTCTTTTCTGCTTGATAATCGATGCGTTACTTCGTCAAAGGTTGACAGTTGCTGCAGTAGTAGACCGCGCCGCCGAGGTATGCTTCCTTGGAGATCGTGCCGCCGCACTGCGGGCAGGGGAAGGCGAACGTATTCTTTGAGAGCTTTGTTCGATAGCCGCCGGGACTGCCGTAGAAGTCCTTCTCCGTGACCCGACCGCCGCACTCGGTCATCTCGCGAAGTGTAACAACGGTTGCTTCCAGCAGGCGCGTTTGTTCCTCCGGCGAGAGCAAGGCGATTTTGCGCTTCGGGTGGATGCCCGCGTTGAGCAGAATATCCTGCAACACGCCGTTGCCAATGCCGGGAAAGCGCTGCTCCGTCGCCAGAAACGCCTTTGCGCTGAGTGTGGGCTTACTCGCGGAGAACAGCGCGCGAAAATACGGTTCAAACCCCTCGCTGAAAGGTGAGATCGCGGCTTTGCTCTTTTGGTAATACGGGTTGTCGTACGATTCGTCGTGCAGCACGATGCCGCCGTACATCGCAACCGTGAACACGAGCGCGGAGCCGTCCTCGAACCGGATGAGCAGTTGATGGTCGCCGGAAGCATCTCCGCTTTCCAGAAAACGCAGGTTCACGCCGTCGCTGACGCAGAGCGCGAGGCCGTTGTCGAGCAGCAAATCGAGCTGGCTGCCAAAGCCACTCGCGCCTGTCAGCACCGCGCCGCGCATCCGCGCGTCGTAGTCCGCCGGATCGCCCGCAAACCAGCATAACTTATGCGGCTTGGATGGCGGCAGGACGGCGAGAATCCGTCTGCCTGCTATGGATGTGTTGAACTGCTTGGAAAACGCAAGCACCTCCGGAAGTTCCAACATCGAATCGCCTCCTTACAAATAAGACAGAACGCATTCATGTGAAATCGCTCTGCATGGAACGATTATAGTTAACAAAATCGAGGATTCGTTCAATCCGAAATCGTATAGCTCGTCTCCACCTCGACGTTGCCTTTGATCGCGAGCCAAACGGGGGAGATCAGCTCCGCCTGATGCAGCACGGTCTCCATATCCGCAGCGGAAATTCCATTGCCAGCGACGGTGACGTGAAACAGAATCTTGCTCAGCGAAATCGGCTGCTCGCGGCGAATGCCCTCCGCGTGGACAGAATAGTCCGTAGCGGGTTTGCCAAGGCGCATCAACAGCGCGACAATAGCGGTGCTCACACAACCGCAAAAGGTCATTAGCAGCGCTTCCAGCCCGGCAAAACCGTTGTTTTCGCCGAGCGGCGGAACGTAGTCGAACGGAATGCTTAAGTCGGGGTGGTCGTCGGATACGGCTTCAAAGTGCACCTTCTGCCCGACGCGTTTGAGATTGACACTCAGGTTATCCATAGTAGCCTCCAAGTTGAAATAAATCGATCATGAATTATCGAATAATCTTATACTATATCGTTCGCGATTGAGTTGTCAATTGCTTTTGCAATTGTCACACAAATTTTTATTGCATCCGGTTCAATTGTGAAAAAAAGTGTATAATGGTCGGAATAGGAACGTCAAAGGCGAGATCGAAAGGACAGGTTCGTATGGAGCAGACAGGAACAAACGCAACAAAAAAAGACACGCGAGCGGAGTTTCAAACGAGAATCGGCTGCCTTATGCGTAGTCAAGCGTACCTCGACTTTTGCGAAGAAGTGTACGGCTATAGTCTCGCGCTGCTCAACATGATGGATCGCGAACAGATCGACACGCTGACGAAACTGCTCGCGCTGGATGCGTCCGATACGCTGCTCGATTTGGGTTGCGGTTCCGGCAGTCTGCTGAACCACCTTGTTCAGCAATCGGGCTGCAGCGGCATTGGCATGGATCAGCTGGATCGAAGCAATGTTCTCTGCGCGGATGAGCGGATCACGTATATCGAGGCGGACATGCGCGCGATTCAACAAATCGAGCTTCACCCAACCGCGACCATCTGCGTAGACAGTCTATACTTTGTCGAGAGACTGGACGATATCCTGTTGTCTCTTTATCGAAAACAAAACAACCGGATGTTCCTGTTCTTCTCGCAATATCTGTTTGATCCGGATGAGAAGAAGGACCGGCTCAAAGCCGACAACACCGGTCTCGCGGAGGCGCTTCGTCGAACGGGTATTCCGTACACGACAATCGATTTCAGCGCAAACGAACGCGCGCTTTACGAAAGCTCGATTCGAGAACTCGAACGGCTCCAACCGACGTTTGAACGGGAAGGGAACCTCGAACTTTGGAACCAGAAAATGCAGGAAGATTTGTTCGGAAAACAGCTCTACGAGCAGGGTCGCGCGAGCCGCTATCTGTATCTTGTGACCGCGCGTATTTCGTAAGAAGCGTAGGATAAAGAACAATTTTAAACAAAATAAGGGGAACGATATGATTCGGGAGATCAATCTGGGCAGCACGGAAAGCGTGCTGGAAGAGCCGTTTACCAAGGGGCTGGGCAACCTGAAATTTCATCATCCGGCGGGTACGTTTGCCATTACCCCGGCGAGCAACATTCTGTTTCGTGCGATTATCGATCATACGGATCTGTTGCACGGTGTAGGCTTCGACTGGGGCAGCGGAATCGGTTGTCAGGCGATTCTCGCGGCGCGCATTCCGGCGGTACAGCTGGTCTACGGGCTGGAGATTTCGGAAGCGAATGTAGAAATTTCCAAGCAGAACGCAGTGGAAAACGGCGTGGAGCAAAAGGTTCGCTCAATTTGCTCGGATTCCTATTGCCCGTTTGATGAGGAGGAAGCGCGGGAGATTGCCGCACTGCAAGGAACGGTTGATTTCGTGGTGTCGAACCCGCCGTCCAGCGAGGGAGACGATGGCTTCTCGTTTCGACGAATGGTGCTCGAAGGCGCGAAAGATTTCCTCAAACCGGGCGGAATCGTGCTGATCAACGCATCGTTTCAATACGGAAGCGAGCGGGTGCTTTCGCTTGCGAAACCGGAATCCGGCTATCGCTATCTGGGCGTTGCCGCCAGCACGGAGCGCGTGCCGTTTGATCTGACCCGCGCGGACTTACTATCTTGTCTGCGAAATTATGCGTTGGAAGAGCATCGAGGCGGAATGCGGTATACGTTCTTTGCCAATGCGGAGGAAGACGAGCGGGTGCTGGACGCGCGCAGCGCCCTGCGTAATTACGAAGAACACGGCGTCAGTCCATACACGATGTGGCAGACGCATCTGTTTGAGCGGGTTTCCGCGTGATCAGAAATACCGCTCGTATGACGCATGATTGACCGAATTTCGAACGCCGACTAACGCTTTGTTGCGCGAACGATCTGAATGTTGTCTCGCGTAAAGAACGTTTGATCCTGAAATCCTGCTTTGCCCAGCGTTAACATGATTTCGCGCGGGGAATAGAACCGAACGTCGCCATCCTTCATGAGCGGGACGAGCGGATTGCAGAGAATTCGGACGACGGCGGGATAGTAAACCTCGGCGATCGTAATCGTTCCGCCATTCTTCAATAAGCGATACGCCTCGCTTGCGAAGCGGGCTACGTGCGGGAAATGATGATACGAAGCGGAGACGGTGATTGCGTCAAACATCCGATCCGCAAAGGGAATCTCGTCGCAGGTGCCGACGCAGAACGTCATATCCGGGTTCAGTTGCTTTGCTTCGCGGATCATGTTTACCGAGATATCGACGCCGTAACCTGCGATATCGGCCTGTTCCGAGAACTGTTTCAACAATCTGCCGTTTCCGCAGGCAACATCCAACAACTGATATCCCGGCTTCAGCTCGACGGATTCCAACAGAAGCTTCTTGAAATTCTCGGTGAATTTGCCTTCGAAGCTGGAATCGTAACCAACCGCCTTGCTGTCGTAGGCAATTTTCGAGCGCTGTTCAAAACGATTCATTGTAGAAGTCCTTTCGCTCAATGAAATCTTGCTAAAAATCGTCGATTACCCTGTGGAAATGTGATGTCCTATATAGCAAAAGAAGAGGTTCCAAATCGGAACCTCTTTTTCTTTGGTCTGGGTGAAAGGATTTGAACCTTCGGCCTCTTGAACCCCATTCAAGCACGCTACCAAACTGCGCTACACCCAGACGGCGTTGATTATGATAGCATTTGGGAGGAAAAATGTCAATAAGTGGTTCCGGGGTTTCTCGCAGTGAAAGAGAGAAAAACGAAACATATGTCGTTTCGAAAAAGACCAACAAAGCAAGCACTAGGTATATACAGGCAATTGCTATAAAACAAGCGAAAGATCAAATCTATGTAAAATGTTAAAATCATGTAAAAGATAGCGCAATTTTATGTTATACTCCATCTTGGGAAAAATCGCATGATACCGGGGGAATGGAAACGAAATGACCATCACTTTGTCCGATTTCATATCGCGCATTACAAGCAATCCAGCGCTGCTGATCACGGTGCTGCTCACGTTGGGCGTTATTCTGGTCAACGGCTGGACGGACGCGCCAAACGCGATTGCAACGTGTATTTCGACGCGAGCAATGCGGCCACGCGCGGCAATTGCCATGGCGGCGTTGTTCAACTTTTTCGGCGTGCTTGTGATGACCCTGCTCAACGCAACCGTTGCGCAGACAATCTACAACATGGTTGACTTTGGCAGCAACGCAGGAGACGCAACCATTGCGCTCTGCGCGGGCATGTTCGCCATCGTGCTGTGGGCAACCATTGCCTGGTGGTTCGGCATACCGACCAGCGAGAGCCATGCGCTGATTGCCGGTATCTCCGGCGCGGCGGTCGCGATTCAAAACGGATTTGCTGGCATCAACGGCTCCGCCTGGCTCAAAGTCATCTACGGACTATTGCTCTCCTCCGTGCTGGGGTTTGCGATGGGCTTTGGCACGTCAAAGGCGATTCAGCTCTTGTTTAAGAAGGTCGAGCGACGACACGCGGATCGCTTCTTTACAAAGGGACAGATTGCCGGCAGCGCTGCTATGGCGTTCATGCATGGCGCGCAGGACGGGCAAAAGTTCATTGGCGTATTCCTGCTCGGCACGTTCCTTGCGGGCGGCCAAACGGACGTTACCACGTTTGTGATTCCCATTTGGCTCATGATTCTTTGCTCGTTGGTGATGTCGCTGGGTACGTCGATTGGCGGCCTTCGCATCATCAAGGCGGTTGGCATGGACATGGTCAAGCTCGAAAAGTATCAGGGCTTTTCGGCAGACATCGCGGCGGCGGGCTGTTTGCTGATCTCGTCGCTCACTGGCATTCCGGTCAGCACGACGCATACGAAAACAACCGCGATCATGGGTGTTGGTGCGAGCAAACGCCTCAGCACGGTCAACTGGGGCGTGGTTAAGGAAATGGTCTATGCCTGGGTTCTGACGTTCCCTTGCTGCGGACTCGTGGGCTACCTGATGGTCAAGTTGTTCCTGGCAATTTTCTAAACGCGCTGCGCAACACAGTTTACCAATACAGATTTTATTAGATCGAACACTGGGAGGAGAACAACAATGGCGAAGAAGCATTCGAACGAGTATTTCGAGGGGTTTGTCTCCGGCATGGAGAGCGCCTGCAAGGCGGCGGAATATCTGGAGGATCTCATTGAGCACTACGATCCAGCCAAGCTGGACGCGCAGGTCGAGGAGATTCACCGAATTGAGCACGAAGCGGACCTGAACAAGCACATGCTCATGCAGAAGCTTGCGAAGGAATTCATTACGCCAATCGAGCGCGAGGACATCATTCTGCTGCTCCAGCAGATTGACAACGTGACGGACTTCATTGAGGACGTCGTGCGCAAGATGTTTATGTACAACGTGCATGCGATTCGCTATGAAGCGGTCGAGTTTGCGTCGATCATCAAGCAGTGCTGCTACGAGTCGCGGGACGCGCTCAAGGAACTCCCCGGGTTCCAGCGTTCGAACCAGCGCCTGATGGACGCAATCGTCAAGGTCAACGAGTTTGAAGAGGCGGGCGACCGGCTCTATTGCGCGGCGATGCGCCGGCTCTACTGCGAAAACGCGGATCCGCTGGAACGAATCACCTGGACCAAGACGTTCGACTGGATGGAAGCGTGCTGCGACGCCTGCGAGGACGTCATGGAGAGCGTCGAAATGGTCGTCATGAAGAACAGCTAATCAGAAGAACAGCTAATCAGAAGAACAGCTAATCAGAAGAACAGCTAATCAAACGAATAAAAAAACGCGTCTGCATCACACAGGCGCGTTTTTGTTTGGGCTTTATTGAACTCATTTAGCGCAGTTCCAGCAAGTACTGTATCGTTTGCTCCAGATGCATTCCGCGCGAGGCTTTCACGAGGATGGTATCGCCGTTTTGCACCAGTTCCGGCAAGGCGGCGAGCAAGTCTTCCTGCGTCGCGAAATATCGCGTGCGCTCCGGAGCAGTTTTCGAGGCGCTTTCGTATAGATAGCGGCTATCCGTGCCGACGCAGAGGAGCAGGTCGAAATTGAGCTTTGCGGCGTAGTCGCCAACCTGCTCGTGGAGCTGTTGCGATTGCGCGCCGAGCTCGCGCATGTCTCCCAGAATGCAGACCCGCCGACCGGGGCATTTGGCGAGCACGTCCAGCGACGCCTGCACGGAGGTCGGGTTTGCGTTGTAGGTGTCGTCCACGAGCGTGAAGCGCGGCGTGTGTTTAACGTTCATGCGCCCCGGCAGCGGCTCGTAGGTTTCGATGCCCGCCGCGATTTCCTCCAGCGGCATATCGAGCAGCAGTCCGACCGCTACGGCAGCGAGTGCGTTGTAGACGGAGTGCAGTCCCAGCGCGGGCACGTGAACGCGCTGCGTTTGCCCCGCGTAGTTGGCGGTAAATTTCATGCCGTCCAGAATCAAATCTTCGATTTCGGTGGCGCGTACGGCGCAGTGCTCGCCGAGCCCGTAGAGGAGCGCGCCGGGCAGCGTGGAGAGATAATCGTCGTCCCCGTTGGCAACGATGCGCCCGCCGGGACGCATATGCCGGAGCATCTCCGTCTTGCCGCGAAAGATTCCTTCCCGCGTGCCAAAGTTCTCGATGTGCGCATAGCCAATGTTCGTAAACAGGCAGATGTCCGGCTGCACCATCGCCGAAATCCGGTCGATCTCGCCAAAATGATTTGTGCCCATCTCAACGACGGCAACCTCGTGCTCGGGTTGGAGCGAAAACAACGTCAGCGGCGCGCCGGTTTCGTTGTTGAGGTTGCCCTGCGTTTTGAGCACCGAGTAGTGCGCGCCGAGCGCGGCGGCGACGATGTCCTTGGTCGAGGTTTTTCCCGCGCTGCCGGTCAGGCCGACAACGGGAATAGAAAACAGCTCGCGGTAGCGTGCGGCGATTGCCTGCAGCGCGGCGAGCGTATTCGCTACTCGAATGTAAGGCGGGGTGTCGAGGGTGTGTTCACTGAGTACGAGCGCGGCGCCGTTTGCCCGCGCGGCGGGGATAAACGCGTGTCCGTCGTGGTTTTCGCCGATGATGGGTACATACAAAGAGCCGGGCGTTGCCTTCCGGCTGTCAATGACCACGTCGCTCGCCGCCGCATCCAGCAGCGAGGCGTCGCCAACATATTCGCCCCCGCAGGCCGCGAGGATATCGCGAAAGAGGAACGTCTTCATGCGTCTTGTTTGCGCTTGAGCGAGAAACCGACAATGGTTTCGCAAAGCGATGCATAGTCGAGCCCAACGTGCTCCGCTTCCTGCGGCAGGAGGCTGGTCGGCGTCATGCCGGGCAGGGTGTTCGCCTCCAGACAGAAGGCTTGCCCGTCCTTGGTCAACAGAAAATCGACACGGGCGTAAACGTCCAGCTTGAGTGCGCGGAACGCCTGAATCGCGGCCTGCTGCACCATTTTGGTCTGCTCCTCCGATATGCGGGCGGGAACGATTTCGTCCGTCCAACCCTTCTGATACTTATGCTGATAATCGTAGAATCCGTGCTTCGGCACAATCTCAATCAACGGTAGCGCGGTCAGTTCGTCTCCGCTGCCGAGCACACCCGCGGACAGCTCGATGCCGGAGACATATTCTTCTACGATCAGTTCGTCCTCGAAAGCGAATCCGGCTTCGATTGCGTTTTTGAGCTGCGAACGGTCGCGAACAATCTCAACGCCAATGCTCGACCCGCCGCTGTTTGGCTTGACCACGCAGGGGACGGGGAAGTGCTCGATGTCAAACTCGGCGCCGCGGCGCGCAACCGCCCAGTCCGCGGTGAGGATGCCCTCGCTGCGAAGCAGCGATTTTGTTACGCTCTTGTCCATAGCCAGCGCGCAGCCGATGGAGGGGCTGCCGGTGTACCGAATCCCGCAGAGATCAAAGAACGCCTGCAGGCTGCCGTTTTCGCCGATTCCGCCATGCAGTGCGAGAAAGCAGACGTCCGCCGCGCGGCAGATTTCGAGCACGCCGTTGCCAATCTGATCGGAGAAACCGCCTTTTCTGGAAGCGCGAACAGCTTCGAGATCCGGCGCGGCCTCCGGCACGGAGCACGGCGGCAACTGCCCGCTCACCTGAAAGAGATCCTGTATGGAATCGGGCAGTGCATCCACCCCGAAGAACAGATCGATTAAGATTGCGTTGTGCCCTTTTCGACGAAGGGCGTTGGTCACCATGGTTCCGGTGGAGAGGGATACGTCACGTTCGGGCGAGAGCCCGCCGGCGAGGACTGCGATGTTCATATTCGATTTCCTTTCCGAAAGATCGATTCACCCACGTGCCGAACCAAACGGTAGAATACGTTCGGTAGAGAAACGTTCCTAACGTTTATATCACGAAACATGCGATATTTCAATAAAACTTTTCCGGAAACGCTATCTTGAAAAGAGCTATTTCTCGTGTTGTGCCGCCATTTTTTCATAAAAAACACTCCGAAAATACAGGCTAAGGGAAACAGTCGATGGGATCGGTTTTTCACAAAAAACATTGTGCAATTGTTTGTTGCGGTAGTATACTCCTAACATGAAGAAGAGTGTAACAAAATGGATTGCCGCTCTTTGTGCGGCGCTGCTGACGCTCGGTGCGTTTGGATGCACGGGCGGTTCCGACTCCGTCATTTCTTCGGCTTTCTCTGGCGCGGACTCCACAAGCGGCGCGCCGCAGCCGACTGCGACCGCGGAGCCAACCTACGGAACCTTCCAGTCAAATCTGCTGCCGAGCACGGCGCACGCGGATGTGACATTTTCCGAGATGACGTATCAGCGCCCAGACATCGAAGGCATGCAGGCGCAGATGGATACGCTCAAAAGCGATGTTGAGAGCGGAAAGCCCGTCCAGATGCTGATTACCGCCTATCGCGCGCTGCAAAAGCAATATGCGCATGCGGACTCCATGCTTTCGCTGGCATATCTGTACTATGCCACCGACGTGACGCAGTCCTATTATCGGGACGAATACGCATACCTGCAATCGACGCTCAGCACGCTGGACTCGGATATGCAGAATGTTTCCTACGCGCTGTTCGAATCCTCCAGCGAGGCGGAAGCAATGGCGAAGGAATCGTTTGGCGAGGACTATGTCGATTCCATTCTTCAGAGCGACAACTTCAGCGACGCATCGGTTCAGGAGCTTTCCGATCAGGAAGAGCAGCTGATTTTGCAATACGACAACCTCAGCTCAACCTTTACGCTGCTGGATAACGGTAAACACTGGACGCTCAGCGAGATTGAAAACGACTTGTCACTCAGCAACGACGAGTATTACCGTCTGTATGACGCGTATTGCGCCGAGCTCAACCGACAGGCGGGCGACATCTTCCTGCAGCTGGTTCAGATCCGTTCCCAGATTGCCGCAAAGCTCGGCTATGCCAACTATTCGGAATACTGCTACGAGAGCTACGGCCGTGATTACACGCCGAGCGACGCGCGCAAGCTCCACGACGCGGTGAAGCAATACATTGCTCCCGTCTACATCTATGTCAACGACCGGAACGATTCCTATGACCTTGCGGACGCAACGTTTGCCGAACAGGACTATCTAAACCAGCTTTCCGTTGCCGCGCGGGATTTCTCGCCGTTACTGGACGAGCCGGTGCAATACATGCTGCGGAACAATCTCTACGATTTTTCCTACGGCAAGAACAAGATGGAAAGCAACTTTACGACCTATATTTCCGACTATAACGCGCCGTTTATCTTCTCCATGTGGACGGGTGAATCGGTGGATATTTCGACGGTTCTCCACGAACTGGGGCATTTTACGGGCTACTACCACAACGCGGTCGTCGGATACTCTGCAACGGATAATCTCGATCTGGCAGAGGTGGACTCCCAGGCGCTGGTGCTGCTCATGATGAAATACTTCGACTCGTTCTACGGCAAGTATGCGCAGGAGGCGAAGACGGAGGTGCTGCTGGACGCGATGTATTCGCTGGTCTCCGGCTGCATGGAGGATGAGTTTCAGCAGGATGTCTACGAAAACCCGAATATGACGTTGGACGAGATGAACGCACTCTATCAAAAGCTTGCCAAGGAATATGGGTTGGACGACGTCTATGGTTATCAGGGAACCGAGTGGGTGCTCATTACGCATACGTTCCAGTCCCCGTTGTACTACATCAGTTATGCGGTGAGCATCGTGCCCGCGCTGGAGCTCTTTGAGATAGCGCAGACCGACGAGACCGCCGCAAAGGACGCGTATTTCAACATCTTGATGCGCGACCCCTACTCGCAATTCATCGAAACCATCGACAAAAACGGCCTGTCGTCTGTATTTTCAAACGTCACGATCAAGCAGATTGCTGCGATTGTCGACCAAAATACCTGACGAAACGGAACGAACTTGGAGCGGCGCGTAAGCGCCGCTTTTTCGTTTGCCGTGCGAAGGACAGGTCGGATAAGGGAATATGTACCGAACATTCAAAAACGGTGAATTGTAAAATTACGATTCGAGGTATATCGTCGGAAACGTTTCCAATTTGCGCATAAAACCAACATATTTTACGTCGTATATACGTTCAACCACGAAAAAATGCCCGTTTGATGGGCTTTCCTTATGAAAAAAAGTATGCTATACTAGGACGCGATGCGAAAAAAGGAGTGGACACAAGAACGTGAAAATCGACAACATCATGGAGAGTATCGAGCTTGCGCTCAAGCAGAACCATCAGGTATCCCTGACGGATGCGACGACCGCGCAGCTGCATGATGCGCTGTCCGGGGTAGTCATGGCGGAGATCGCCGATCGTTGGTATGAAAGCAGACATGCGCACGAGCGCACGAGAGAAGCTTATTATTTCAGCGCGGAATACCTCGTTGGGCGCACAATATATAACAATCTGTTTGTCACGGAGCTGCTGCCCGAGGTGAAGCAAGCGTTCGCCGAACGCGGCCTGGATCTCGCGATCTTTGAGGACATTGAGGACGCGGCGCTGGGCAACGGTGGTCTCGGCCGGCTCGCGGCCTGCTTTTTAGACTCGGCGGCAACGCTGAACCTTCCGCTGGACGGCTACGGCATTCGCTATAAATACGGCCTGTTTAAACAATCATTTGCGGATGGGTTCCAGGTGGAGTCCGCGGACGACTGGCAGCGCTTTGGAGACCCCTGGAGCAGACGGCGCGACACCCACGAAATGCTGGTTTCGTTTGCGGACATGACCGTCCGCGCCGTTGCCTACGATATGCCCGTTATCGGTTACGAAACGGACAACATCGGCACGTTGCGGCTCTGGCAGAGCGAAGCGATTTCGGAGTTTGATTTCAAGCTCTTTAACGATCAGGAATATGCACTCGCGGTGCTCGAAAAGAACGCCGTCGAGGACATTACCCGCGTGCTGTACCCAAACGATTCCACGGAAGCGGGCAAGAAGCTCCGGCTCAAGCAGCAGTATTTTCTGTCCAGCGCGAGCTTGCAGGACATTCTTTACCGCTTTAAGCGCGAGAGCCGCCCGATTGACCAGTTTGCGGAGTTCGTAGCCATTCAGCTCAACGACACGCACCCGACCGTCAGCATTCCGGAGTTGATTCGCCTGCTGATGAAGGAAGGCATTTCGTTTGATCGCGCGTTTGCCATTGCGGGAAAGACGTTCTCCTACACGAACCACACCGTCATGGCGGAGGCGCTCGAGAAGTGGGACGTCAACCTCTTTAAATCGGTACTGCCGGAGATCTTCGATATTATCTATCAGATCAACGCCAAACTCTGCGGCGAGCTGATGGCGCGCAAGATGGACTGCACGAAGATGTCCATCATTCAGGGCAAGATGATCCACATGGCGAATCTCGCCGTCTATTGCTCGCGCTTTGTCAACGGCGTTGCCGCGCTGCACACCGAGATCCTGAAGCACGACGTGCTCAAGGACTGGTATGCGGTCTACCCGGAGCGCTTTCAGAACAAGACAAACGGTATTACGCAGCGCCGTTGGCTCGGACTTTGTAATCCGGAGCTCTGCGCATTTCTGGACGAGCGGGTCGGCAAAGAGTATCTAACCGATCTGGAGCAGGTGGTCAAGCTCAAAGAGCACCTCTCGGATGCGGACGTGCTGGCGTTTAACGAACTCAAGCGCGAAAAGAAGGCGCAGCTGAGCCGCTACATTCACGAGCACGAGGGCGTGTATCTGCCGCCGGACTTCATCTTCGACGTGCAGGTCAAGCGCATGCATGAGTACAAGCGCCAGCTGCTCAACGCGTTTGGCATTCTCGACACGTACTATGGAATCAAGGACGGGCGGATTTCGAACTTTACGCCGACCGCCTATATCTTTGGCGCGAAGGCCGCGCCGGGCTACATCCGCGCCAAGGCGATCATCAAGTACATCAACGAATTGGCCAAGATGATCAACGCCGATCCCGACATGGCGGACAAGATGCGCGTGGTGTTTGTGCAGAACTACAACTGCTCCTACGCCGAGCACATCATTCCGGCGGCGGACGTTTCCGAGCAGATTTCGCCCGCGGGTACGGAAGCCAGCGGCACGGGCAACATGAAGCTCATGCTCAACGGCGCGGTAACGCTTGGTACCTATGACGGCGCGAACGTCGAAATCGTCGAACAGGCGGGCGCGGAGAACAACTACATCTTTGGCGCAACCGTCGCCGAGCTGGACGCGCTGAAGCCAAAGTATAACCCGAAAGCGATTTACGACTATGAGCCGCGCGTGCGCCGCGTCGTAGACTCGCTGATCGACGGAACGCTGAGCGACGACAACAGCGGAGCCTTTTCCGACTTGCACCGCTCGCTGCTCTTTGGTTCGGACTGGCAGAAGCCGGACTACTACTTCGTGCTGCAGGAACTGCTCTGCTACTGCGAGCGCCGCGCGGACTCGAACCGCGACTATGCGGACCGCATCGCGTTTGGACGCAAGTGCCTCATGAACGTTGCCTCCAGCGCGAAGTTCAGCTCCGACCGGACGATTTGCGAATACGCCAAGGACATCTGGCAGATTGAGCCGCTGCCGAAGCTCGAGTCGGGCAAGCTGTTCTAAATCACGAGACTAACAGAAAAGCAGGGGAGTTCCCCTGCTTTTTTTCGCGCCGAATGGCGGTTACTTCGAATTGTGCTCCGAGAGCGTCCGCGCGCTGGCGGCGTTGCCAAGTTTGGCGCAGTCCTCCGTGGAGAATCCGCGCACGCAGCCGTCGATGATTGCCGCGCCCATCGCATCTCCCGCGCCGGAGGGGTCGACCACGCCGCCGCACTCGGCAGGCAGCACGCCGCAGCCGTCCTTATCCGACCAGAACACGCCCTCCTCGCCAAGCGAGATGAACACGCGCTGGACGCCCTGCTCCAGAAACCAGTCGGAGGCGCGGTAGATGCCGCGAATCGTGTCGCAGGACTTTCCGGAGAGGAAGCCCGCTTCAAAGCGGTTCGGCTTGATGGCGTAGCACTTGCCAATGTTGCCGCCGATGCGCTTGGCCTTTGCGCAACTCACGGGGTCGTAAAACAGCGGAACGGTCACGCTTTGGCAAAGATAGTCCAACGACGCAGGGGAGAGGTTCCCGTCGATGACGCAGAGCGCGGAGGCGTTGATCTGCGGCAGAATCGACGAAAGATACTCCGGCGTGAGATTGTCCAGCACGGACATGTCGCTGATGCCAACGAGCATGTCGCCGTCCTCGTCGTACACGCCGATGTAAGTGCCCGTGTGTTCGGCGCAGGCGAGCGTATGCTGAAGCGAGACGTTCGCCTTCTGGCAGCTTTCGCGTACCATGCCCGCGTGAAACCCGGAACCAATCGCCGTGACGAGCTCCACGTCGTATTCCAGCGCGGCGAGACGCTTGGCAATGTTATGCGCAACGCCGCCGACGCGAATCTGCACCTTGCCGAGGTTGCTGTCACGCTCGCGGCAGATGTTCTCCGGTTTGCCGGTGATGTCGATGGCCGCGCCGCCGACAAGATAGATGGTCTGCATATCAAAACTCCTCCTCTATGGACGATTCGGACAAAACAAAGGGGATTACGGCAGTTCGATGCGTGTTCCGCCGATGAACACGCTGCGGATTCCCTCGCAGGGCGCGGCGCCGTTTTGGTACGTTGCGGTGTCGACAAACGCGTCGAGGTCGAGTAAAAGCGCGTCCGCGTCGGTTCCGTCCGCGAGAATTCCTTTATTCGTCAGTCCGAAGAACTCCGCCGTCTGTCCGCTCATCTTGCGAATTGCCGCTTCCGGCGAGAGCAGCTTCTTCTGTCGAACGAGCAGGTCGTAAGCGTGCGCCATAGAGCCAAACGAACGCGGATGCGGATTCTCGCCCTCGTGCCCGACGAGGCCGTCCGTGCCAATCACGCTGAGCGGGTGGGTCAGAATCGACAGCACGTCGTCCTCGTTCATGTGGAAATAGATCCCGAGCCCAAGCCCGTTGTTGGCAATCAGCAGGTCAAAGAACGCGTCAAACGGGTCTTTGCCAATTGACGCGGCATAGTCCGAAACAAACATTCCTTCCGCGCTGTGGTCGATTGGGCAACTCGACACGTACACACCGGTGAACCCGCCGCTGTTGAGCGCGTAGTTGTCGTAGTCGCTTTGCCGGCTCATCTCCTCGCGGATCACGACGCGTTCGCTGCTGCTCTTGAGCGCTTCGACCAACCCGCCAAGCCCATGCGCGAAATACCGCGGCGGAATCGAAACGTTAAGCGACGTGCAGCCCGCCGTGTAGGGATAGCAATCCACCAGCGCGCGTAGGCCTTGCTCTACGGCGCGGTCGAGCGTTTCGAGCATGGCGCGCGGCTTGCCCCAATTGTGCCGTCCGGCAGCTTTCAGGTGCGACACGCAGAGCGGAACGTCCGCTTCCAGCGCGAGGCGGATAGACTCCGCGCGCGCCTTCTCAACAAAGTCGCCCTCGTTGCGCGGGTGCGTGGCGTAGATCGCGCCCTCCTCGTGCACCACGCGGAGCAGCGCGAGAATCTCCTCGTTCTTTGCGTAGCAGCTGGGCGCGTAGACGAGGCCGGTGGACAGGCCGAGCGCACCCTCGCGAATGCAGCGGCGGAGCATGTCCTGCATGCGCCCTAGTTCGTCCGCGTTCGGCTCGCGGTTTTCGTAGCCCATTGCCCAGAGGCGTAGCGTGCCGTGGCCGACGAACGATTTCGTCGTCAGCGGGTTTTGCAGCGCATTCACCCACGCGAAGAAGCCCTTTGCGCTTTCGAGCTGCGACAGATGCTCCGGTAGGTCGGGATACGGCGCAATGCCGGAGACGAAACGCGAGAAGGTGTCTGCCTTTGCGGCGTCGGCGGGAAACAGCGAAACGCCGCATTGCCCCGCAATCTGCGTTGTGATGCCTTGACCCAGCTTGGCGCGCGTGGCGAAGGGACTCACCAACGTTAAGTCCCCGTGGGAATGCGCGTCGAGAAAGCCGGGCACGAGCGTCAGCCCGCTTGCGTCGATGACTTCCGTTGCGGGCGGGCATTCGCCGCCGCGAAAAATGCGCAGTCGTCCAGTTTCAAACCCGACACTGCCGAGAAAAGCGGGCGCTCCGGTTCCGTCGATGATGGAGCAATTCTGTATCAGTAAATCCAATTTCATGTGCACTCGATTCCGAAACGAGACAAAAGGTCTGGACGCGCGGGTTCCGCATCGCCCAAACCTTTGTTCTGCAGTTGCTTTCGAATTAGTCTTTGATCAGGCGAATCGAGCCGATGACCGGCAGATCCTTGTCCTCGTGGTTGGCAACGTAGATGATGCCGATCAGCGAGAACACAAAGCTCGCCAGACCGACCACGCTGCTGAGGATGCCGTCCAGCACCGGTACCCACGAGAAGATGCCGACCGCCACCCAGGCGATCACTTCCAGCAGGAAGAGGTTCATGCCGCGCACGGCGTGCGCATGCACAAACGCGGGCTGATCCTTTACGAGGTACGGAACCAACGCGAGAATGCCGAGGTACGCGAGAATGCCCATCAGAGTGTCGTTCGAGCTGCCGGAGTGCGCCGCACCGGGAACCGGGGTGCCGCAGGCGCCGCAAACCTTGTCGCCTTCGTTGAGATGGGAGCCGCATTTGGAACAGAATGCCATAATTCTTACCCTCCTGAATGATGATTCGGATGCGTTATTTGGATTTTGCCCATCCGGTCAGGCGAACAGACCGACCAGATAGTTTGCAAAATAGAGAAGCGAGCCAAATTTCATTAACACGGAAAGCAGCGCGCCGAGGAACAGAACCGACCAAATCAGCAGCAACAGCAGGTTTGCGCGCGCGAGGTTACGAAGGTTCCGGTTGGAAACGGCGCCCGCCGCCCAGATGATTGCGATGATCAGCCCGACGACCGGAATGCCCAGCAGCAGGATGGAGCCGACAAACGCCCAACTGCCGACCACCGGCTCGGTGGAACCAATGCTTGCGGCCAAACGGCTCGCCTGCGCGGTGGACTCCGCCTGCGACGAAGCTGCCGAGGAGACGGGGGTCCCGCAGTTGGAACAGACGGTATCGACCTCGTCCATGGTTGCGCCGCAGATCTTACAGTAGGCCATTTTATTCTCCCGTTTTTGGTTCGACGGTATAACCGCCTATGTGACCAGTATACGGCAGGCAGGAATGGTTCGCAATAGATTTACAAAACCCGACGAAACAATCCGCCGGGTTTTGTGACGATGTATTGATTTCTACTTGCTGTTTACGCGCGAAGCGGTGCTCCGTTTGTCTTGAGTGCGTCGATGATTGCGTCCATGCCGCGCTTGATCTCCTCGTCCGTGAGGGTATGAT
>CAZDXW010000017.1:0-6844 GCA_964509485.1 uncultured Christensenella sp. | reverse complement strand
GCGTCCATGCCGCGCTTGATCTCCTCGTCCGTGAGGGTATGATCCTCCGCGCGGAGCGAAAACGAGAACGCGAGGCTCTTCTTTCCAGCGGGGATGCCGATTCCGGCGTAGGTGTCAAACAGGCGAACGTCCGAAACAACCACGCCTGCCGGGGCGGTCTCAATGATGCGTTTCAGGTCGGCGGAGGTTACGCCCGCGTCGACCACGACCGCGAGGTCGCGCTCCGCGGCGGGGAAGCGGGGCAGGGGCACAAAGCGCTTGTGCGAATTGCGCACGGCGGCAAGAGTGCCAACGTTCAGTTCGGCAATGTAGACGCGTCCGTCGGCTTTCCAACCGTCGGCAACGTCCGGATGCAACTCGCCAAACAGGCCGAGCACGGTTCCGTCCGCAGCAACAATCTCTGCCGCGCGGCCGGGCTGCAGGTAGCTTGCGGTGCTCGTGCGATAGCTCTCGCCGGAAACGCCAAGAATGCGGAACAGCTCTTCCAAAATGCCCTTGAGCTGGTAGAAGCTCGCGGTCTCGTCGCCAAGGACGATGCCGATCTTCTTACGCTCCTCCGGCAGATCCGCGCCGGTGTCCACATGCGTATTGCCCACCTCGAAGAAGCGCAGATGCTTGCTCTTGCGGTTCGCGTTGCGAACGAGCGAGTCGAGCATGCCGGGAATCAGCGTGGTGCGCATCAGGCTCTGATCCTCACCGAATGGGTTGAGAATGCGAACGGCTTTTCGCAGCTCGCTGCCCTGCGGCAGCAGCAGCGCGTCGAAGACGGAAGGACTCGTGAAATTGTAGTTGTACATTTCGTAGAGGCCCAGCGCCGCGAGCGTGTCCTTGATCTGATCCTCCAGCAGGAACATCTCGTTGATCTGCCCGCGGAAGGTGTCCCCGCGCATCAGCGTCGGTTGAATGTTGTAGTAGCCGTAGATACGCGCAATCTCCTCGGCAATGTCCCAGTCCGCTTCAATTCCGCTTTCGATGTCCGTGCGGAAATGCGGTATGGTCACGTGCAGCCCGCCAAGCGTCGGGCGTGCGTGGATGCAGATGGTCGCGAGCATGTCCGCCATCTGTTTGGCGGAGAGGTCGAGCGCGAGCAGCGCGTTGATGTGCTCTACGCTGACGGTGACCTCGCGATCCACCGGCTTTTCCTTGCGGATGTCGATGATCTCGCCGACGACCGTGCCTGCCTTCAGCTCTGCGACGAGCTCGATGGCGCGTTCCAGCGCAAGCTCCGCGCTGACGGGCTCCACGCCCTTGATGAAGCGGCTCGCCGCATCGGTCACGTGCTTGAGCTTGCGCGCGGTCGCGCGGATGTTGCTGCCCTTGAACACGGCGGACTCAAAGAGCACCGCCTTGGTCGCATCCGTGATTTCGGAGTTCAGCCCGCCCATGACGCCCGCGATGCCGACGCCGCGTTTGTCGTCCGCAATCAGCAGCATGTCCGGCGTGACGGGGCGATCCTTCTTGTCCAGCGTGGTGACGACCTCGTTTTCGTAGGCATTCCGAACGACGATGTGGCTGCCGGAGATGCAGGCGAGGTCAAACGCGTGCATCGGGTGACCGTATTCCACCAGCACATAGTTCGTAATGTCGACAATGTTGTTGATCGGGCGCAGGCCGACGCTCTTGAGTTTCTTCTGCATCCAGGCGGGCGAGGGTTCGATGACGATGTCCTTGACGACGCGCGCGGTGTAGCGCGGGCAAAGGTCGTAGTTTTCAATCGAAACGCGCGCATAGTCCGCGGCGTTGCCTTCGCCCTTGACCGGCTTGATCTTCGGCTCCGCGAAGGACTGTCCCAGCGCGGCGGCGGCCTCGCGGCACATGCCAAGGATGCTGATGCAGTCCGGGCGGTTCGGCGTGAGCTCAAACTCGAAGATCTCGTCGTCAAAGCCGAGCGCCGTGTCGATTGCCTGCCCGAGCGGATGATCCTCTTTGAGAATCAGGATGCCGTGCACCTCGCTGCCGGGGTAATCCGCATTGGTCAGTCCAAGCTCCGCGCCGGAGCAGAGCATGCCGTAGCTCATGACCCCGCGCATGTTGACGGCGGCCATCTCGCGTCCGCCGAGTTTGGAGCCGACGACGGCGACGGGAACCAGCGCCCCGTCGAAGACGTTGTCCGCGCCGGTGACGATGGTCAGCACCTCGGAACCGATGTCCACCTGGCAAACGTGCAGATGATCGGAATTTTCGTGCTTGATGACGGAGAGCACGCGGCCGACGACAACGCCTTCCACGCCGGAGAGCTCCTTTTCCACACCCGCGCATTCAAACCCGCGCCACATCATCTTTTCGATGAACTCGGCGTTGGAGATGTGCAGGTCTACGTATTCTTTGAGCCATTTCTTTGGCAGTTTCATATACGGTTCCTCCCTTAGAACTGGCGCAGGAAGCGCGCGTCGTTCTCGTATTCAAGGCGAATGTCGTTGATGCCGAACTTGAGGTTCGCCATGCGATCCACGCCGAGGCCGAATGCCAGACCCGTCCAAACCTTCGGGTCATAGCCGCAGTTGGCGATTTCGTGCGGATTGGTCACGCCGCAGCCGAGGATCTCGATCCAGCCGGTGCCCTTGCAGACGCGGCAGCCCTTGCCGCCGCAGATTGAGCAGGAGACGTCCAGCTCGCCGGATGGTTCCGTGAACGGAAAGTAACTCGGACGCAGGCGCGTCTTGACGTCTTCGCCAAACACCGCGTGGACAAACGAATCCAGAATGCCCTTGAGATCGCCAAGCGTCAAACCCTTGTCGACGACGAACCCCTCGATCTGATGGAACACGGGGGAGTGGCTCGCGTCCACCTCGTCCACGCGAAACACGCGGCCGGGCATCAGCAGGCGAAACGGCGGCTTGAGCGTCGTCAGCGCGCGGATTTCGCAGGGCGAGGTATGCGTGCGCAGCACGACATTTTCGTTGATGTAGAACGTATCCTGCATGTCCCGTGCGGGGTGATCCTTCGGCAGGTTCAGCATCGTAAAGTTGTTATCGTCCAGCTCGATTTCGGGGCCGTCGAACATGGAAAAGCCCATGCCGATCAGCACGTCGCGAATCTCGCGGTAGGTCTGCGTCATCGGGTGCAGGCGGCCCAGCGGCGTTTGCAGCTGTCCCGGAGCGGTGACGTCCAACGCCTCCGCTTCAAATCGCGCCTGCTTGGCAATTTCGTTCAGCGCGGCGCGCTTTTCGGCAACGGTCGCTTCCAGCGCGGCCTTCACCTTGTTTGCAAACGCGCCGACGCTGGCGCGCTCTTCACTAGCGAGTTTGCCCATCGTGCGAAGAATGTTCGTCAGCGAGCCGTTGCGGCCGAGCACGTCCACCAGCGCCTGTTCGAGATCCTCCGGCGACTGGCAGTCCCTTAGTTTGGCCTCGGCTTCCTCGCGCAACTGCGCGAGAGACTCCATCATACCCATTGTTTCTGTTCCTCCTCCTGTTTGGTGCCGAATAAGATAAAATAAAAAACGCGCGTCGTCGTAAGGGACGAAGCGCGTCGTGGTACCACCCTCGTTTGCTCGACCAGCGTTTTGCGCTGGGTTAAGCCTCGATTCCGCTGTATCGGGCGGGCCCGTCGCCGACTACTGAACAAACTGCGGTTCACCGGCGAGGCTCCGGGGCGAACTTGGTGTACTTCATTCTGCGCGCCGCTTTCAGCCGGTGACGGTGCTCTCTTTCTTGCAGAACGGAAGGACTTTTCCCCTTCATAGCCAAAATATTTCTATTTGAGCTATTCTACCACCGTCACATTTGTTCCGTCAAGTAGCAGCGTAATCGGGCCGCTATCGTCCGTTCGATAGACCGTAACGCCCGCATTTTTGAGGCGATTTAGCAGCGCTTCGTTCGGCAGGTCATAGTCGTTGTTCTTGCCGACGCTGATGACGGCAATTTTGGGACTCACCGCCTTGAGAAACTTTTCGGAGGTGCTGTCGCTCGACCCGTGATGCCCGACCTTGAGGACGGTTGCTTCAAAACAGTGATTCGGCTGCGCTTTCATTGCGAGTTTCTCACTCAGCGAAGTAGCATCCCCCGTGAATAAAATGGAAGTGTCTCCATAGGCGATGCGCAAAATGTAGCTCGTGTCATTAAAATCGGTATAATCAGCCTGATACGGCGCGAGAATGCGAATCTCCACCGCGTCGTCCCACGGAATCAACGTGTCTTTGCCCGCAAGCGGAGAGGAGACCGTTGCCTGGCTCTCCTTCAGCGCGTCGAGCAACTGAAAATACGTTTCGCTATCCGCATCGAACGGCGGATAATAGAAGTTCCCAATCGGATAGGTATCCACGAGCTGAATCAGCCCGCCGATGTGATCCGCGTGCAGATGCGACGCGATGACCGTGTCCAGCCCGACCACGCCGCGCGCAGTGAGGAACTGATCGATGGTGGAAAACGCGCTCTCCGGCCCGCCGTCAATCAGCATGGTTTTGCCGGAGGGGGACTGCAAAAATGCGGCGTCGCCCTGACCAACGTCCAGAAAGGTGACCAGCAGCCCGCTTGGAGCGGGCGAAGCGGTAGGCGACGCGGTAGCCGTCGGAGCCGACGGACTGACCGCCGCGGCTGTCGCAACGGCGGCATCCGACGCGGCGCAGTGCAGCAGCGTGGCAGCGACGGCAACCGCGGCAAGCGCGAGCACGAGCAGCAGAATCAGAAGGATTCGACCGCGTTTTCGATGCGAGCGTTCTTCCAAAGAGGGCTTGTTGAGATCCTGAAAATCCTGTTCCATGGGCAATAGAATAGCACGTTTCGCGCGGAAAACACAGCGCGAAAAATAGCGGAAACGACATCATGTTGGCACAATTTGGTTCAATACTCGGCTAGCAGAGACCGGTTTGACGAGAAAAGTGAAAAATAAACGACAAAGTGGGGGAATTGGATAAATTTCTCTTGACAAAAAGGCAGGTGTAAGGGTAAGATTCAAGTGTACTATAACAGCTAGTACACCAACCTGAACAGAGACCGAGTCAACATGCGGCACGATGGCAGGGAGGAAAAATTCGAACAGGAGGTAGCGGGATGTTCCAAATTGACCGTTTCGGACGAGTGCCAATCTACGAGCAGATCATTGAACAAACCCAACGGCTGATCGCATCCGGCGCGCTAAAAGAAGGCGACCAGCTGCCGTCCGTGCGCGTGTTGTCTCAGGAACTCTCGGTGAATCCCAATACGCTGCAAAAGGCATACAGCGAGCTGGAGCGTCGCGGTATTTGTGTCAGCGCGCCGGGGAACGGGCGTTTTGTCACGGGGGGCGCCGCGCGCATTGTAGGCGAAAACTTTTTGGAGCGGCTTGGAGAAATCAGAAGAATCAGCGAAGAACTGTGTGTAGCGGGGATCCCGTTTGAGCATGTGCTCGAACAGATCAACTCCGCGTACGGAAAGGGAACGAAGGATTGAACGTATGATTAAAGCACGAAAGTTGACGAAGCGCTTTGGCGAAGTAGAAGCACTCGTAAACCTCAACTGCAACATTCCGCAGGGGTGCATCTACGGGCTCGTCGGCGCAAACGGCTCTGGCAAGAGCACGTTTCTGCGGCTCTGCAACGGCATCTACCAGCCGGATGAAGGCAACATTTCCATCAACGGCGGGGAGGTATTTGACAACCCATCCGTCAAGGAGCACTGCGTCTTTGTGCCGGACGATCTGTATTTTCTGCCGCAGAGCAACCTAAATCGCATGATGCAGCTCTACGAGTCCATGTATCCGTTTTTCTCGAAGGCGCGCTACAAGGAACTCTGCGCAGCGTTTAAGCTCAGCGCAACAAGACCGTTGAATACCTTTTCAAAGGGCATGCGCCGTCAGGCCGCGACGATTCTCGCGCTTTCGGCCATGACGGATTATGTGTTTTTTGACGAGACATTCGACGGACTCGACCCTGTCATGCGCAATCTCGTGAAGGGCATGCTCTACGACGACGTGCTCGAGCGCGGCTGCACCGCGGTGGTCACGAGCCACAGCCTCCGCGAACTCGAGGATACCTGCGATCAACTGTCGCTGCTCTACGAGGGCGGCATCGTGTTTGAAAGCGATGTACAGAACCTAAAGACCACGCTCTTTAAGGTTCAGGTCGCCTTTTCGCAGGAATATGACCGCTCGATGTTTGACGAACTCGATATCCTCGCGTTCAACAAGCAGGGGAGCGTCTCAAACCTGATTATCCGCGGCGACAGCGCGAAGTGCAAGGCAATCATCGCCGCAAAAGACCCGCTGATTCTGGAAATCCTTCCGCTGACGCTGGAAGAGGTTTTCCTATATGAAATGGAAGCGCTCGGCTATTCGTTTGAAGAGCCGGCTGCGAAAGGAGGCGCCCGCGCATGAAACCCTATCTGGAATCCGCGCGAAGATTATCGCGCATTGCGCTGATTCTGCTCGTGCTCAGCGTTGTATCGAGCATCATAATCACCGTGCAATATTGCATGAATCAGTATCTCAGCGCAATTCCCAGCTTTTCCAAGATGTTTCTGCCACAGATTATCTATATGTTTGTCGGCGGCGTCGTGCTTGCGTTGGACGGGTTCTCCTTTCTCAACAAGCGCGCGGACAGCGATTTTTACCATAGCCTGCCCATCTCGCGAAAGCGCTTCTTCTGGGCAATTACCCTCGCGGCGCTGACCTGGCTTGCGGCAACGGTGCTCGCGAGCGTGATTTCTACCGTGCTGGTCTTTACGGTGACACGAACGCCGTATGTGCCGACGTATGCGCTGATCTCCGTCCCGTTCTTCGTGGTTGGCGGCATGCTGGTGTTTGCCGCTACGAGCATCGCGATGATGCTCACGGGCACCTGGATATCGAACATCGCCATGATGCTGGTGATTCTTGGCCTGCCGCGCTTCCTTCAGTTTGTTGTTGCGCGCGGTTTGCTGGCGCGCTT
>CAZDXW010000016.1:0-45012 GCA_964509485.1 uncultured Christensenella sp. | reverse complement strand
GCTTCACGGTGTCGAGGTTGTTGACGATCATCTCCATCGTGCCGGGAATCCAGGTCTCCGTCCAGAACTGATCGACGCCGTTGATGCAGTTGACAAAGCACGCGCCGTAGACCGCGAGCTTCATGAGCTGCTCGTGGCAGTAGTCCTCCGGTTTTCCAACGAGGGCGGCAACCTCGGCCGCGCTCTTTTTCACATAGGAACCCAGCACGAGGCCGACTTCGCACATTTCGTCCGTCACGCCCGCTTCGAGGATGACATACTCCGGATCGTCCCAGTTGTAGCCGCCCTTATCGCCCGCCTTGAGGCCGGGCTTCTTGCGGCCGATCATGTTGGCGAGCGCCATGATGTTCTCGCGGTGCTGGCAGACGTATCCCTCGGGGAAGGTCATCTTGGTGAGCTGTTCCATTTGTTTCTCTCCTTTTTCGAAGTCGGCGGTTCTCAGTCTTTTTGCCAGGCGGACACCTGATTGCGCAGCCAGTTGGTCCAGGCGTCTACGCCTTCGCCGGTGCGCGCGCAGATGGGCATCACCTGAATGTTCGGGTTAATCTTTTTCGCGCGCTCGACCACCGCGTCCATGTTGAAGTCGAAATACGGCAGTACGTCGATCTTGTTGACGAGCAGCACGTCGCAGATGGAGAACATCAGCGGGTACTTCAGCGGCTTGTCGTCCCCCTCCGGAACGGAGAGGATCATCGCGTTCTTGACCGCTCCCGTGTCGAACTCCGCGGGGCAAACGAGGTTGCCAACGTTTTCGAGGATCACGAGGTCGAGATCCATCGCGTTGAACTCGTCAATGCCCTGCCGCGTCATGTCCGCGTCGAGGTGGCACATGCCGCCGGTGTGCAGCTGAATCGCGCGCACGCCGGTATCGGCAATTGCCGCCGCGTCCACCTCGGAGTCGATGTCCGCCTCCATGACGCCAATCTTGAACTCGTCCTTGAGCGCCTCAATGGTGCGCTTGAGCGTCGTTGTCTTGCCTGCGCCGGGGCTGGACATCAGGTTCAGCAGGAAGGTTTTCTCCCGCTTGAGGTCGGCGCGGAGCGCGTCCGCGAGTTTGTCGTTGCTTTCAAACACGCGCTGCTTGATTTCGTAAACTTTGTACATTGAAAATCCTCCATATCCATTCAGATCGCCCATGCGGGCGGAACAAACGAGATGCGCAGTTAATAAATCTGGTTCAACCACATATCGATACAATAACACTGAATAGCGCGCGGGTCAAGATTCCCGAAGAAAAAGCCTTATTTCGGGCTGGAATATATTTTTCTCGCGTGATAGAATGGTAGAGAATCTGTGGTTCAACCAAAGACCAGAACCGTTTTTCGATATTGTAGGACAGAAATTCAGCGACGGCTCCTTCGAATTGTACCATAACAGCCGCAGAATCGGGAGGAGAACCCATGTTCAAAAAACTGACCGCGCCAACGCTCAAGGAACTGTTTGTGCAGGAGCTGGAGTCTATGATTCTCTCCGGCGAACTCAAGATCGGCCAAAAGCTTCCGCCGGAGCGCGAGCTCGCGCAACGGATGCAGATTTCGCGTTCGGTCGTCAACGACGGCCTCGCCGAGATGGCGCGAAAGGGCTTTCTCGAAACGTCGCCGCGGCAGGGTACGGTGGTTGCGGACTTTCACCGAAACGGCACGCTGGATATCCTTGTTTCCATTATGAGTTACAACGGCGGGCGGCTTCCGCGCGAGGAAATTCGCTCGATTCTCGAAATGCGCGGGGTGCTGATGGCGTTTGCGCTGGAGAGCGCGATTCCGTTGATTACGGAGGAACAACTCGACCAACTACGGAAACAGAGCGAGGCGTTTGCCCGCGCAAAGGAGCCGGAGCAGGCCGCGGAGCTGATCTACGAATTCGACCACATGCTCAGCGGGTTCTCCGGCAACACGCTGCTGCCGCTGTTCTTCTGTTCGTTTCAAACGCCGATTAAGGAACTCTGGAAGCGTTATGTATCGCGAAACGGCGTCGGCATACTCAAAAAGCGCAACGACGAACTGCTGGAGTGCGTCGCGCGCAAGGACGCCGCCGCCGCAAAACGGGTGATTGCGGATTCAATTGCGGAGACCATCAGCGGGCGAACGGAGATCTACGGGGGATAGCGGGCGGTGGGCTTACGCTTGCCGCGTCAGAATGCGCGCAAACTCCTCCGGCTCCACGGGGTCGTTTGCATTGGCGTGGTACATCAGCACGCTCCAGAGTCCGCCTGCGTTGTACGCCTGCCAATAGGCGCCCGCGCGCGGGGACGGAAACGGAACGGGCTCGCAGAGGAACGGCATCTGCGCGAGGCTCTTGATGTAGTCGGCGAAGAGGATATGCGTCAGGTTATTGCCCGCAAAGAGCGCAAAGACGTCCTCATGCGCCCGCCAGAACGCGAAGAACGCGACTAGAATTTCGTAGTAGGAGTCCTCGGCATGCCGCGACATTTCTAGCGAAAACGCCTCGATGGTCGTTCCGCCAAGGTAGCGAAGCACGTCATCAATGGTGTCGAAATTGCGGTAGAACGTTCGCCGCGCGACGTCGGCGCGCGCGCATAGCTCCGTAATCGTGATGTGCCGGTAGCCCTTTTCACGGATGAGCGCAACGAGCGCTTCCGTAATCAGTTTCTGGGAGACCAGTGCCGCCGGGTGCGACTGTCCTTTTTGCATGGGTGAGAACCTTTCTGTCTGGTGACTATTCCATTTCTTGATAAAAGAAGTATTGCATTAAAATGCAGTTTAATAGAACCATCCTGTCTCAGTTTGAATCGATCTGTAGCACTTCATTCGAAAGCATTGCGCCGGTTCTATCGACGTGCTAAACTGCCCTCGCATTGTATCACAAGTGTGACAGAATGCAAAGGAGGGTTTCACACCATGAACCAAACACAAACGCAAAATCAAACAAAATCGAATGGAAAGAAAAGGATTGGTTGGATGATTGTCGCGGGAATCGTTGTTGTACTGCTACTTTGCTTTGGCCTGTATGCATACCGGAACCTGCATCCGGCAGTTGACCGCTACCGCGCGGACGCGCTTGCGGCGGGCTACGTGGAACAGGACGCAACCATGCAGGACGGCTCGGTCATTCACTATGCCGAGGGGCCGGACAATGGCCCCGCGCTGCTGTTGATCCACGGGCAGGGCGGCGACTGGGCGCATTATGGCGAAACGCTGCCCGCGCTGGCAAAAAAGTTCCACGTGTTCTCCGTCGACTGCTACGGCCACGGCGGTTCAACGCACGATCCCGCGCTCTACAACTGCGTGGTGAACTCCAAGGCGCTGGTCGAGTTTTTAACCAGCGTGGTCGGCGAACCGGCGTACCTTTCCGGCCACTCGTCCGGCGGAATCATGGCGTCCTGGATTGTGGCGAACGCGCCGCAGCTGGCAAAGGGGCTGGTGATTGAGGATTCGCCGCTGTTTGAAGTGCGACCGGAGGAAATGACGGAGGGCGCGGGCTGCGCCGCATGGTTCGATAGCTTCCTGCTGCGGCACAACTACCTGAACCAGACGCAGGAGCCGGATTTCGCGGTCTACTACGCGGAGAACAGCTACTTTATGAAGTTCTTTGGCAACGCGCAGCCGGGTATTGTCAATGCGGTGCGCGCCAATCGCGCGGCGCACCCGAACGACCGCGTGCGAATCTTCTATCTGCCGGGACTGCTGACGGAGGGAATGTACATGCCGAATTTCGACATGCGCTTCAGCGACACGTTCTACACGGGCAGCTGGTTTGACGGAATGGATCAGGCGGAGACGCTCGCGAAGGTTTCGTGCCCGACTATTTACATCAAAGCGCTCGTACGGTATGGTAAAGACGGTGTGCTGTATGCCGCAAATTCGGACGAGGATGCGCAGCGCGTGATGAGCCTGATTCAAAATTGCGAAATGATGACGATCAAGAGCGGACACAACATCCATTGCGAACATCCGGACTTTTTCGTCAAAGCGATGAACCGAATCTTAGAGAAAGTCGGCTAAATATTCGAGTAAATAATAAAAAAGGGGCTTTTTCCAAAAAATCCCCCTACGTAACCCCTTGCTCGTGACGTAACGTCATGCGCTACACTTCGCTTCAGGAGGTGAAAACCATGTCCGATTACTCAACGGGAGAACTCGCCCGGCTCTGCGGCGTCACCGTTCGCACGGTGCAGTTCTACGACGCGCGGGGTTTATTGCATCCTTCGGATTTGAGCGAAGGCGGTCGGCGGCTCTACGCGGAGGGCGACCTGCGCAAGATGCGCATGATCTGCGCGCTCAAGACGATGGGGCTCTCGCTGGACGCCATCGCAGGGGTGCTCGTCAGCGAGCATCCGGAAAAGGTGCTGCTGCTTCTGCTGGAAGAGCAGGAGAAGCGCATTGCGGACGAGCAGGGCGCGCTGGAGCGGCAGAAACGCGCGGTGGAAACCGTTCGCGAGTCCATTCGCACCGGGGCGATACTCTCAATTGAATCCATTGCGGACATGGATCGCATGATGGAAGAAAAGAAGAAACTCAACAAGCTGCATCTTACCATGCTGCTGCTGGCTATGCTGATGAGCGGTATGCAGTGGGCGGGTATCATCCTTTGGATCACGACGGGCATCTGGTGGCCGTTTGCCGCGTGCTGGCCGTTCGTAATCGCTGTTGGCATTTTGCTGACACGGATGTATTATATTAACACGCTTTATATCTGTTCCGAATGTGGCGAGCGGTTCCGCCCGGTGTTCAAGGAAATGTTCTGGGCAAATCATACGCCAAAGACGCGGCTCTTGACCTGCACAAAGTGCGGCACCAAGGGCTGGTGCGTTGAAACCTACGGAAAAAGCGAATAACAAACCATTATCCGGTATCAAGGGGGAGGAAACATTCCATGCAATCGACTATTCCAATGCTATCGATCGTTTCTATGGCGATCTCGGCGCTGATCGGAATCGCCATTCCGGTCGTGCTGTACATCATCTTCCGCAAGAAGAACAAGGCAAATCACCTGCCCTTCTGGGTAGGCTGCATCACCTTTGTACTCTTTGCGCTCGTGCTCGAGCGGGTGATGTACTTGTTTTTGATGAAGGCACCGATCTGGACTGCCATTACCGGCAACATCTGGATCTACGGCCTCGTTGGCGGATTCTTCGCCGGGTTGTTTGAAGAGACGGGGCGCTATGTCGCGTTCAAAACCGTCCTTCGTAAAAAGCGCGGCAACGACGCAAACGGACTCATGTACGGCGCGGGTCACGGCGGCATCGAAGCGGTGATCCTGCTGAGCGTGTCGATGATCGTCAACCTCATCTTCTCGCTGCAGTCCAACGCCGGTGTTCCGTCCATCTTCGGTACGGCTAGCGCCGCGCAGCAGCTGGCCGCCATGCCGTTCTGGATGTTCCTGGTCGGCGCGGTGGAGCGCATGTCGGCGGTGGCGCTGCATGTTTCGCTCTCCGTACTCGTCTGGTTTGCGGCGAAGAACAACAAGCGTTTCTGGCTCTTCCCGCTCGCGATTCTGCTGCATCTCGTTGTGGATATGGCGGCGGTCGTGCTCAACGGCCTGGGCTTGAACGTTTGGATTCTGGAAGGTATTGTGATCGTTCTCGCGGCGCTGTTGATCGTTCTCGCCGTCGTGGTTTGGAAAAAGAACCACACGTTGGAGCAGCCTGCCGTGGTGCTGGAAGAAACGCCCGCCGAAGCGCAGGCATAAAGAGATACAAATCAAAAAAGGCCTTTGGGCCTTTTTTGTTTGTCCCGGCAACGTGGTATACTGAAGAAAACGATCTACGGAAGGATGCCGCAGAGATGGACCTCAAAGCGCGCGCCAAACAGCTCAAGACCGACCTGCCCGCCGTGTTTCTCGCGCTCAAGCGCAAGGAAACGCCGTGGACGGCAAAAGCCCTCGCGGCGCTGACGATTGGCTACGCGCTCTCGCCGATCGACCTGATTCCGGACTTTATCCCCGTGCTGGGGTATCTTGACGACCTGATTCTCCTGCCCGCGCTCGTCGCGCTGACCATTCGGCTCATTCCGGCGGAGGTGCTCGCTTCCTGCCGCGCGGAGGCGGAGGGGCTCTGGAAAGACGGAAAGCCCAAGCGCTGGTACTATGCCATTCCCATCGTGCTGTTCTGGCTCGCGATTCTGTTTCTGGTCGTTCGCGCGATTCTATCCAAACAAGCCTGAAAAGTTCGCATGCAAAAGCCCCTCTGGAAAGAAGAGGGGCTTTTTGGTACTCGCGTTTTCGCGCACGATTTGGCTTACTCGAAGGAATATGGGTTAAAATTGTTCACCGCGAGGACAAACCAGGCGGTCGGCGCAATGTGCGGTGCGGTGCCATATTCCCACGGGTCGCCCGTAAAGAGGTTGAATCCCGTGCTGAGGTTGTCCACCGTTGCGGCGGGGAATAGGCCGTCTTCGAGCTGAATGCTGGCGAGCGCGCCGAGCGCCTCGGTCGCCGCTGCGTCGTCCCCGCGCAAGCGGAACATCAGCGCGGTATAGGCCGTGCCCTCCGCCCACCAGCCGCCGTTTGCATTGCTCTCGCAGAAGGGATATCCGCCGCCGAGAATGCGCATGGCTTTTGCGCGGGATAGAGCGGCTTCGTACGGCTGGAATTGCTCGCCCAGCGCCATTGCCGCCCAAACCTGCGCGTCCAACACGATGTTGTCCTTGCTCGGGGTCACGCCGTCGTCCGTGGTTCCGGTGTAAAATACCTGTTCGGCCGGATCGTACATGGACTGAATCAGGCGCAGCGCGCTGCTTGCGGCTTCCTGATAGCGCGGTTCGCCGGTGAGCGCGTAGAGCTGCGTAAACGCGGCGTAGGCGTCTATGTTGTGCTCAATGGATTTATACGTGAACTTGGTTACAACGGGTTTCTTGTCCTCCGCCCAGCCGTCAAAACCGCCGGTAAAGCCGTCCCCGCCGTCCGAGCAGTTGTCGATGACCCAATCCATCAGCAACTGCGCGGTGTCGCGGTAAACATCATCCGGCACGACGCGGTAGTATTGCAGAAGCGCGAGCGCGACATACGAGGTGTTGCCGACGTTGCTGCCAACCTGATATTGATCCTCGTACCAGGTGCCTTTGCCCTTGTCGTCAAACGCGTACCAGCCGGGCAGGCGCGCGCCGCTCTCCCAGCCGGGCAGTGCGGCAATGTTGCCCGCCGCGTAGGCGTTTCGAACACGGGAAACACCCTGCCGGTCGTTCTGCACCGCATAGACAAACGCGTCCGCAATGTCGCCCGCCGCCTTGACGTTTCCGTCGGACAGAAGCGCCATCAAAACCAGCGCGTTGTCATAGGAGAACGCGGCGTTTTGAATGTACTGGTTATCCGTGTCGTAGGAGCGTAAGAGAACGGGCGCTTGCTCGGCGGAAGCAATGTTGCCGACAAACTGGATGTCGTCGAGGTAAAATACGTTATCCGCGTCGCCGGAGTAATCCCCGCTGCAAACGAACCCAAAGCCGTTTTGGATGAAGCTCAGGTCGGCATAGTCGAGGGAGATGGAGTATTCCTTCCATTCGTTCGTGAGCGCTAGAAATCTCGTCGAGCATTTATCCTCACTGTCTGGATTCTTCTCAACCTGTTCGCCGGTCTCCCCGTCGTAGCCAAACCCGCAAGTGAAGAACTCTATCGCTTCGCCGCCCTGCTCCCCGCGGGCGTAGAAGCGAAGCTCGGTTGCGCCGGTGAGATCCATTCCGGCGTTTGACTGGTCGCCGGTGTTGAGCCTTGGCTTCGTTTCGCCCTTTGGCAGGTATCCATTGAGAAACATCCAGCCGCCCCAGTCGTTGCCCTTGGTGGTAATCTCACAACGGATGCAGCTGCTGCCGGAATATGGATCGGTCTGCCAGTTCTCGTCCAGATCCTTGACGAGGCTGGCGTTCTTTCCCCAAATCTTGGCCTTTTGCGTAAAGTTGTTCTCCGTCAGCCCAAAATCTTTGTAGACGTACACCTGTTCACGGCTGTCGTTGAGCCGCTGTTCGAGACCTAGCACCGCCAACTCCTTTGCCGCGGCGTAGGTTTCGTAATTTGGCGTTGGAACAGGCGTTGGCTCGATTGTTGGCGTGGCGGTTGGTAGAGGCGTGTCGGTCGGCTCCGGCGTGGCGACCACGGGAGGCGGGGCTGCGCAGGCGACGAGAACGAGGCAGCACAATCCGGCAAGGATGGCGAGGATAACGTGTTTCATTCGCATTCCTCCAAAATTCATGTGTCCTGCTTTGGAATAACAAACCAACTAGAAGTGTAGAACATCCTGATATATAGTAAAATTCGTCTTATTTTACAGAATTCCTGCAAACTGACTTGTTTTTTGCCGAAAAATAACCGCAAGAAGAAATCATCTGCGAGAAAGAAAAAGCCATTGCACAGGCAATGGCCCAAGTTGACGTATCATTCATTGCGTTATAGATCGTAACCCTGATAGATCTGCTCAATCTCGCGCTCGTAGCGCAAAAACGCCTTGGCAATCACGGGGTTAAACCGGTGGCCAATGTCCTTTCGGATTTCGGCGAGGCTGTCCGCGTGGTTTGAGGCGGTTTTGTAGCAGCGCGTGGAGCGCAGCGCGTCGTACACGTCGGCAATCGCGACAATCTGCGCCGAAAGCGGAATCTCATTCCCCTTCAGCCCGTTGGGGTAGCCCAACCCGTCCCAGCGTTCATGATGGGAAAGCGCAATGTCCATGCCCATCTTGATCAGCTCGCTCATCTGGTAGTGCTGATAGGCGGATTCCAGCGTCTGTGCGCCGATCGTCGTGTGCTTTTTCATTTCGTCGAACTCCTCCGACGTGAGCTTTCCGCGCTTGAGCAGAATGCTGTCCGGAATGCCGACCTTGCCGATGTCGTGCAGCAGGCAGGCCTGTTGGAGGTTGATGATGTATTCGCGGGTGAGCTGCCCGCTGTATACGCTGTTGAGCGAGAGCGCGGTCGCGACAACGCGGCAGGTTTCGCTGATGCGCCTCAGGTGCCCGCCGGTGCTGTCGTCCCGTGATTCCGCGAGGCAGACAAGCGCGGTGATGGTGCCCCAGAGCGCGTCCGCCAGCTGCCGCACTTTGCTCTGAACGATTTCTTCGGACAGTTCATTCCAATCGGGAAGCCGACCCGTTTCCGTAGTTTGCGCGTTTGTTCGGTCCTCAGCGGAACAGGATATACACTGAACCTCTCCGTCCGTAGTGAGAATTGGCGTTCGGACGACGCGAAGCAAGCGCTTCTCTCGGTCTGCGTTATGCAGCCATATGTCTTGAATGGAAGGATTCTTTGACGTAAAAACGAGCTGATTTTGCGTGACCAAGGCTTCCGCCTCCGCGTCGGGAAACAGATCGTAAACGGAGGCGTGTTCGGCATCCCCGCGGCTTTTGCCTAAGAAAACTGCGTGCGCTGCGTTCATGCGCCCGTAATGAACCGCATCATCCATTTGCCAGAGTTGCGTTGTGACCGCATCCGACGGGTATTCCAGAATATCGGATGTGGAATCCGAATCGTATTTTGTCATGTTCTCTCACTTCTCCAGAGGTGGCAAGATCGTGTATGGCGAGGTACCAACGCACCATATGACGGAAAGCTGCTCTCCATTACTGGCCTTTCGGAATGTTTGCCACGTACAGGAACCGATACGGACAAATCCCATTTGAAGAATATATCGATATTACATCGGTGTCAATCTGGAATAAAATGCAGTGTGATTTTGATGCGCATCATACAACTCTACAGAATTCTTACATTGCAACGGCTGGGCCAAGGGGCAAAACACGTCAAAAGACGCCGCAGAAAAGGCGACATTGACACCGATTCAAAGAAAATCTACAATAATCTTAACGGATGTCATTGGTTTTTTTGTGCAATCCTCTTACTGATTTTCCGATCGAATAAGAAACAGCATGTCTTTTCAACGTTTCAGAAAACAGAAGATCGTCCGCAAAAATTGTTACATTGCAATTTTTCTGTTGAGCGGTATCCGACGCAACACACGCAGGAACGAACCGGCAGCGTGCTGCCAGGCGGGAGAAGGATGATGAAAAATCCATTTGAGAACCGGAAATTTCAGAACACAATGTTTCTGCTGGCAACCATCACCTCCATCATCTATTTAACATGGCGCGCGGTGTTTACGCTGCCCTGGAAGAACGACGCCATCAGTATCATCTTTGGTATTCTGCTGCTCGGCAGCGAAATCACCTCTGCGTTGGGCACCTACGAGCTCTACTGGGGCAAGAGCCACGTGAGCAAAATGGAGCTCAAGCTGCCCAAAATTCCGCCCGCCTGGTACCCGGATGTGGACGTGCTGATCGCAACCCACAACGAACCGGTTGAGCTGGTCTACAAAACCGTGAACGCGATTACCCACATGGATTATCCGGACAAGAGCAAGGTTCATGTGTTCATCTGCGACGACGGAAACCGGCCGGCGATGGCCGATCTGGCAAGAGACTTCGGCGTTGGGTATCTGGGGCTTGCGAACAACAAGCACGCCAAATCCGGCAACTACAACAACGCGCTATCCAAGACGCGTTCGCCGCTGGTTGCGACGTTTGACGCGGATATGATCGTTCGCCGCGAGTTTTTAATGGAGACGGTGCCGTATTTCTTTCTGCCGCGCGTCAAGGAACTGCCGGACGGCACCTGGGCCCTGCGCAAACCGGAAGAAACGGACATGAACTTTAAGATCGGCTTTATTCAAACGCCGCAGAGCTTCTATAACCCCGACCTGTTTCAGTTTAATCTCTACGCCGAACAGAACATTCCAAACGAGCAGGACTTTTTCTCGCGCGAAATCAACGTGATGCGCAACAGCAACAACGCCGTTGCCTACACGGGCAGCAACACGGTGATTGCGCGGCAGGCGCTCGAGGAGATTGGCGGGTTTCCGACGGACACGATTACCGAGGACTTCGAAACCGGCATCAAGATTCAGTCCAAGGGTTATACGACGTATTCCACCACCCGGCCGCTGGCGAGCGGGCTTGCACCAACGTCCATCAAGAGCATGGTCACCCAGCGCGTTCGCTGGGCGCGCGGCGTCATTCAATCCATTCGAAACTGCAACGTGCCGTTCAACAAGGGTCTCTCCGTCAAGGCGCGCATCAGCTACATGCTCTCATATTCCTATTGGTGGTCGTTTGCGCGGCGCATCGTGTTTACGTTTGCGCCCATCATGTTTGCGCTGTTCAACAAACAGATTGTCGTAACGACCTTCTGGGAGATCATGGCAATCTGGGCGCCGTCGTATATCTTCTACAGTTTCGCCATGCGCTGCCTTTCCAGCGACACCCGTAACCAGCGCTGGAACCAGATCATCGATACGATTCTTGCGCCGTATATGATCATTCCCGTGCTGCTCGAAACGCTGGGCTTTAAGCAGCTCAAGTTCAAGGTGACGGACAAGAGCACCAGCAAACCCCAGACCTCGAACGCCGTCTACATTCTGCCGCAGCTCATCATGCTGGGGCTATCCGTCGCCGCTTTGATTCGCTACATCGGCGGAAAGTATGGCCTCGCGTTGTTCTACAGCACGTTCATTAGCTTCTGGCTGATCTACAACATCATCAACCTGCTGTATGCGATCTATTTCACGATGGGGCGGCAGGCGTACCGCGCGAGCGAGCGCTTTAACGCGGCCATCCCCATTCACTTGACCTACGATAAGGGAACGCTGGACGCCGTTACGCGAAACATCTCCGAAGGCGGGTTCCTGTTTGAGCTCGCGCACCCAACCTACCTGCCGGATCGCGTTCCGCTCGACTTTCTGCTGGAAACGGAGTGTTACCGCGCCAAGGTTCAGGGAAAGATTGTCTACATCAGCACCGCGGGCGGCAAATGGCTCTACCATGTGCAGCTTCTGCCGCACCTGAGCGAGCAGGACCGCCGGGAGTACCTCCAGCTCGTCTACGACCGCGAGCACTCCCTGCCAAAGGCGATGAACGTTTGGGTCACGGCGTTTGACGACATCGTCAGCAACGCAAACCTGCGCCTCGAGAAGCAGCGCGCCGAAATGCGTGCGCTGCCGCGCATCGATCTGGATCGGTTTGTGCGCTTTGAGGAAGGCGGAAGCGCGACGCTGGTCAACTTTAACTACAAGTACTTTCTCGTTCGAAACTTAAATACGGACGAGAAGCACCTGACCCTGATTCCGCGCAGCGGCGTTCGCATTGAGTGCGAGCCGGTCGAGATTGCGATGGAAAATCCGGGGCTGGTGCTGCTTGGCGTCGTTAACTGGGAAGAACTTGCCCAGAACACGACCTTCCAGGCCATGCTGGAGGACTGGATCTTTGAGCGCACCCAGACGAAGAAGAAGTCGCGTTTCAAGCGCAGAAAGGATGCGTAGCGTATGGCACTGTTGCTAACCTTGGTGCGGCTGCTTGCGTTTGCCGTTTCTACGATGGGCTATGTTGCGCTCGTGCGAATCTACTGGAAGGTACCGGCACGCGCGAGCTATCTGTTTGTGCTCTCGAGCATCGCCTGTCTGGAGTATCTGTCCGGTTTGGTCGGCGTGCTGCCGCTCATGGCGGTGCTGCTGTTCTTCGGCGGGCTGTTTTCTCTCACGCTGATCGTCCTTCGAAAGAAGTTCAAGCTCGCGTTCAACCGCTCGTCGTTAAACGCGCTGAACCTCGCGTTCTTTGCGGGGCTGATTGCGCTGGTCACGTCGCTGATCGATACAAAGTTTGTGCATTACGACAACTTTTCCCATTGGGCGGTTGTGGTCAAGAACATGCTCATCACGAATCGCTTTCCGGACGCAGCGAGCGCGATCATCGATTTTAAGAGCTATCCGCTTGGGAGCAGCTCGTTTCTCTACTACTTTTGCAGCGTGGTCGGCAGCGAAGAGGGCGTGATGCTCACGGGGCAGATCCTGCTGCTGTTCGCCTGCTTCTACGCGATGTTCGGCGTCATTCGGGACGTCAAGCGGTTCCTGCTCGTGGGGCTGTTGGGTCTCTGCTGCTCGACAATGGCGTACTTCAACATCAGCATCCGCGTCAACAACCTGCTCGTGGACTTTCTGCTGCCCGCTCTGGCGCTCGGAGCGGTCGCCATCATCGCCTCGGAGCGAAAGCGCTTCTCCGCCGCGTGCTTTACGGCGCTGCCCGTGCTCGCGCTGCTGGTCATCGTAAAATCCACTGGCGTCTTCTTTGCCGCGCTGTGCTACGCGTTTTTACTGGAGCGGGCGGTTCGGCTGCACCGCGAGGATCGCGAAGGCGCAATCTTCGTTCGTCCGGCGCTGGCAGTCATCGTGCTCTCGCTGGTGACACTGGTGCTCTGGAACATCCATACCGCGAGCGCATTCGCCGGGGAAACCTCGAAGTTCAGCTACGACCTGCAGAACATTTCCAGCATTCAAATCGACAAAACGCCGGAGCAGATTCGCGCGATATTCACGCTGTTTTTGCAGACCGCTGTCTCGCTTCGCGGCATCTCCGCGCAGGGGATTCTTATCTTCAACGTGCTCGCCATCGCGGCGTATCTTGTTGCGCGGTTTGCGCTGCACAAGCGCTGGAAGCTGCTTCGAACGCTGCTTGCGTTGGACGCGGGCATCGTCGTCTATTACGCGGGCATCCTTGCCATGTATATCGTTTCCATGCCGCTGGACGAGGCGCAGCGACTCGCGGGGTTCGACCGCTACGCGTCGAGCATGGTGCTCTTCTTCATCGGCGCGCTCTCCATGCGCGCGGTCAGCGACGTGGAGAATTCGTTCTATCAGCAGCAGGGCGACCGGCGGGATTATCGCGCGTTTCGCAGTCTGCTGACCAAGAACCTCTATCAGGGTGCGACGGCCGGGTTTGCGCTGGTGACGGCGTTGATCCTGCTCTCGGAGCTAAACGGCATGAACAGCATCAAGGCGGCGTATCCGGAGTCTCTGCCCGCCCGTGTTTCCGCGCTCGTCGGGGATCGCTGGGAAGAGCCGGACAACGAAACGCGCTATCTGTTCTATTCGTCGGACGCCGAGGGCGAGGTTTCGAGCTACTACCTGCCCTACGTCGGGCGGTATTTCCTGTTTGCTTCGCAGGTGGACGCCGTGAGCAAGTTTGCGGACGATACGTTCATGGGGCAGATTCAAACCTACGATAAGTTCGTTATTCTGGAGTCCACGCCCGAAATAGAAGCGTATATGCAGGCGCACGCAAACCTGCCGGGCGAGCCGGGCGTTTACGACGTTGTTCAGACGTTTGCGGAGGCGGTTCCCCCGGAACAGTAAGCCGGCTTTTGTGAGAAAAGAAGGCGCTTGAGGCGCGGGAAACACAGGATTATATATTTTTTTCGCCGAACCCCTTGCAATTAATCGCCGTTCGTGATAAATTTGCACAAATCAACCGCACGAATGCGAAAAGGAAACACCAAATGACCCAGATCTGCCGCGCAGCCGAATACCGCTACTTTTACTTTACCAACTTTTATTTTGGTAAGGTTTTATCGGGTTTGGCTGAACATAAGGGTACGCGCTGAGAGGATCGAATTGGATCGCAACGCAACCGCAGCCAAACCGGCTGCGGTTTTTTTATCGCCGGAAGGAGAAAAACGCCATGATCGTCATTCTGAAACCAAATCCCAACGAGGATCAACTGGAGAGCCTGAAGAGCTGGCTGCTCGGCAAGGGCATTCAAATCCACATGAGCATTGGCACGAGCCATATGATTCTTGGGCTCGTGGGCGACACGTCCACGCTGGACATCGACCTCATCAGTGCGCTGGACATCGTAGAGGACGTCAAGCGCGTGCAGGAGCCGTATAAGAACGCGAACCGCAAGTTCCACCCCGAGGATACCGTGATTCCGGTGGGCAACACGCAGATTGGCGGCGGAACGCTGACTATCATGGCGGGGCCATGCTCGGTGGAATCGCCGGAGCAGATCATCGCCGTCGCCAAGGCGGTCAAAGCCAGCGGGGCAACCATGCTGCGCGGCGGCACATTCAAGCCGCGCACCTCGCCGTATTCCTTTCAGGGCATGGGCGCGGAGGGAATAGAGCTGCTCAAGCTTGCCCGCGAGGAGACCGGCTTGCCCATCGTCAGCGAGATTATGGACGCGAGCCAGCTGCCGCTGTTCAAGGATGTGGACGTGATTCAGGTTGGCGCGCGTAACATGCAGAACTTCAACTTGCTCAAGATTCTCGGCGCGCAGTCGAAACCGGTGCTAATCAAGCGCGGCCTCTCTTCGACCTACGAGGAACTGCTCATGAGCGCGGAATACGTCATGGCGAGCGGCAACGAACAGGTGATTCTCTGCGAGCGCGGCATTCGCACCTTCGAAACCTACACCCGCAACACGCTGGATGTCTCCGCCATTCCGGTGCTCAAGCACCTGACGCACCTGCCGGTGATCGTTGATCCAAGCCACGCGGCGGGAAAATATGCGCTGGTCGCCCCTCTCGCGCTCGGCGCGGTGGCGGCGGGCTGCGACGGATTGCTGATTGAGGTGCACAACGATCCCGCGCATGCGCTCAGCGATGGTCCCCAGAGCCTGAACCCGGAAGCGTTCGACAAGCTGAACCGGAAACTGCTCGCGCTGCATGCGTTTCTGCAGGAAGAAGGGGAGTCCAAATGAACGTTGGCATCGTCGGCCTCGGGCTCATTGGCGGCTCGATGGCAAAGAGCATCAAAACGCGAACGGCGCATACCGTCTGGGGCGTTGACCTCGATGCGGAGACCATGACGCTTGCGCGGCTCAGCGGGGCTATCGACGGCACGCTGACAAACGAAAATCTACCCGCTTGCGATCTGATTCTGGTTGCGATTCGTCCCGCCGCGGCGGTAAACTGGGTAAAGGAGCACGCGGCGCGGATCGCAAAGAGCGCAATCGTCGTTGACCTCTGCGGAGTCAAGCGCAGTGTCTGCGCGGCACTGGAACCCATTGCGCACGAGTTTGGCTTTGCCTACATCGGCGGCCACCCGATGGCGGGGCGCGAGCGCGGCGGGTTTGTGCATTCCAGCGAAGAGCTGTTCTCCGGCGCGTCGATGATTCTTACTCCTGACGCGCACACCGACATGCGCATGCTCGAAACGCTCAAGGCGTTCTTTACGGACGCTGGTTTTGCGGGGCTGACGTTTTCCACGCCGGACGAGCACGACCGCATCATTGCCTACACCTCCCAGCTTGCGCACGTCGTCTCCAGCGCTTACGTCAAGTCGCCGGAGGCCGAGCGCAGACGCGGGTTTTCTGCCGGTAGCTTTCGGGATATGACGCGCGTGGCGCATCTCGACGAGGCCATGTGGACAGAGTTGTTTCTCGACGACGCGGACTACCTGGGCGAAGAACTCAGTATTTTGATTCAACATCTCAACGAATACCGCGAGGCAATCGCAAACAGGGACGCGGCCCGGCTCGAAGCGTTGCTCCGCGAGGGGCGCGAACAAAAGGCCAAGGCCGGAGGGAACTAAAGCATGGAGCACCGGGTGATCCCCGTTCGCGTGCGGGAAGGCTACAACGTCGTGATCGGCAGAGGGCTGCTCGAAGAGAGCGGTTCGCTGCTGCGCGCCGCGTTGGGGGACTGCCGCCTCGCGCTCGTGACGGACAGCAACGTCACGGAACTCTATCTGGAACGCGTGCTTACGAGCCTCCGTGCGGCGGGCTACGTCGTGAATTCGTTTGTCTTTGCCGCGGGCGAGCAGAACAAGAACATGCAGACACTCGCGGACGTGCTGGAGTTTTTTGCCGCCGAGCGGCTGACGCGAACGGACTGCGTGCTCGCGCTTGGCGGCGGGGTAACGGGGGACATGGCGGGGTTTGCGGCGGGCTGCTACCTGCGCGGCATTCGCTATGTGCAGCTGCCGACCACGCTGCTTTCCGCGGTGGATTCCTCCGTCGGCGGAAAGACGGCGGTCGATCTCGCGCCGGGCAAGAACCTCGCGGGATTGTTCCATCAGCCGTCACTCGTGCTCTGCGACACCAACTGCCTCAATACTCTGTCGGAGAGCGAGTTTGCAAACGGCGCGGCGGAGGCGATTAAAACCGGTATACTGGAAGGCGAGGAGCTCTTTTCGTTGCTGGAATCGGGCGGTGCGCGCGAACAAATCGACGAAATCATCGCCCGCTGCGTTGCGTTTAAGGCGCGCGTGGTGGAGCAGGATGAAACGGAGACTGGACTTCGCAAAACCCTCAACCTGGGGCACACCGCCGCGCACGCGATTGAGCTATGCAGCGGATACACGATTCCGCACGGGCACGCGGTCGCCATAGGCCTTGCCATCATTGCCCGCGCCGCGGAGGCGCTGGGCTGGGTAACGGAGCCGGTTGAAACGCGTATTCTCGCGGCGCTGCGGGCAAACAACCTGCCGACGACCACCTCGTTTTCGCCGGAAGCGCTGGCAAACGCCGCCCTTTCCGATAAGAAGCGCGCGGGCGGGCAGATGACGCTCGTCGTTCCGCGCGGCATCGGTGATTGCATTTTAATGGATATCCCGGTGGAGCAGCTGGAGCGCGTATTTCGCGCGGGAATGGAGGCAGGCGCATGATCGCGACCATATCTCCCGTGCCGCTCTCCGGCAAAATTTCCGCCATCGCTTCCAAGTCCGACGCGCACCGCCTGCTGATTCTCGCGGCGCTTTCCGAAGGGGAAACGTTTCTTCAAATGGAGCAGCGCTCGGAGGATATTGACGCGACGATTGGCTGCCTGCGCGCGCTCGGCGCCCGCATTCTGGTGCTGCCGGACGGCGTTAACGTTCGCGGCATCGAGCAGGTACCGGCACATCCGCAGCTTGACTGCGGCGAGAGCGGCTCGACCTTTCGTTTTCTGCTGCCCGTGGCGGCGGCACTCGGCGCGCGCGCAACCTTCACGGGAACCGGCCGCCTGCCGGAGCGCCCAATTGGCGAATTGCTGCTGGCCATGCGCGCGCACGGCGTTCGCTTCTCTGCGGAGCAGCTGCCGTTCTCCATTGAGGGGAAATTCATCGGCGGCGCATTTGAGCTGCCCGGCAATATCAGTTCGCAATATTTAACCGGCCTGCTGCTCGCACTGCCGCTTTTAGAGCAGGACAGCCGCATTCACCTGACCACCCCGCTGGAGTCCGCCGCGTATGTGGACATCACGCTGCACGCGCTCAAGCGCTTTGGAATCAACATTCCGGTGCGAAAGGGCGAGTATTGCATTTCCGGCGGGCAGAGCGTTCAGTCGCCGCGCGAACTTCGCGTGGACGGGGACTGGTCGAACGCGAGCTTCTTTCTCGCGGCGGGCGCGCTCGGCGCACCGGTGACCGTTTCGGGGCTCAATCTCGCTTCCCCGCAGGGGGACAAGGCGATGCTCGACGCGCTGATGGCTTTTGGCGCGAAGGTGGAGGCGTCTACGGATTCGGTTTGCGTGTCGCCCGCGCCGCTCCACGGATGCAACATCGACGTCGGCGAAACGCCGGATCTGTTGCCGGTGCTCGCCGTGCTTGGCGCCTGCGTAGGCGGCGAAACACGGCTCGTCAACGCCGCGCGTCTGCGACTCAAGGAGAGCGACCGTCTTGCGTCCGTCTCCTCCATGCTCCGCGCGCTGGGCGCGACGGTGGAGGAACAGCCGGATGCTTTGGTGATTTCGGGCGGGCATTTGACCGGCGGGGACGTGCATAGCTGCCGCGACCATCGAATTGTAATGGCGGCGGCGGTCGCGGCCATTCGTTGCGAAGGGAACGTGCGCATTCTCGGCACGGAAGCGGTCAATAAGTCGTATCCCGCGTTTTTTCAGGATTATAACCGTCTGGGGGGTCAAGCGAATGTCGTCTGAATTCGGATCGGTTCTACGCGTCGGCGTGTTTGGCCAGTCGCATGGGCGCGCCATCGGCGTCACTATGCAGGGCTTGCCCGCAGGCGAGGCAATCGATGTGGCCGAGCTGGAGGCCTTTCTGGAGCGCCGCCGTCCGGGTAAAAACGCGCTGTCCACCGCGCGCGTGGAGCCGGATCGTCCGGTGTTTCTCTCCGGCCTGCTGGAGGGCAAGACCTGCGGAAGCCCGCTCTGCGTCATCATCGAAAACCTCGACGCGCGCTCGCGCGATTATGAGGAACTGCTCGACAAACCCCGCCCCGGGCACGCGGACTACGCCGCGTTTGTCAAATGGGGCGGTGCGGCGGATCTGCGCGGCGGCGGGCACTTCTCCGGCCGGCTGACCGCCCCGCTGTGCATTGCGGGCGGCATCGCCAAGCAGATTCTTGCGCGAAGGGGCATCTTCGTCGGCGCGCATCTGTTTGCGGTGGCCGGTATTCCGGACGAGCCATTCCCGGCAAAGCCGACAAACGAGCTCTTTTCTGCGATTGCCGAACAGGAATTCTCCGTGCTTGATGACGCGAAGGGAAAGCAGATGCAGGCCGCGATTCTCGCCGCGTCGAAGGACGGGGACTCCGTTGGCGGCGTGATCGAGTGTGCGGCAATCGGGTTTCCGGCGGGGCTGGGCGAGCCGATGTTCGACGGAATCGAAAATCGTCTCTCCGCGGCGCTGTTCGGAATTCCCGCGGTCAAGGGCGTGGAGTTCGGCGAAGGGTTCGGTGCGGCGCTGCTGCGCGGCAGCGAGCACAACGACGCCTACCGGATCGACGAGAATGGACAGGTGACCACCGAAACAAACCACGCGGGCGGCATCCTCGGCGGAATTTCCACGGGACAGCCGATTCTACTGCGGGTTGGAATGAAGCCCACGCCGTCCATATCGAAACCGCAGCACACCGTTTCGCTTTCCAAAATGGAAAACGCGGAACTCATTGTAAAAGGACGCCATGACCCCTGCGTTGCACTTCGTGCGGTGCCGGTGGTGGAGGCGGTGACCGCCATTGTACTGCTCGACTTGCTGTTGGAGGAAAAACAGAAATGGATTTAACCGAGATTCGCAATCAGATTGACCGCGTGGACGGCGAGATACTCAAGCTGTTTCTCGAACGGATGCGCCTTGGCGAGGAAGTCGCCGTCTACAAGAAGGACAACGCGCTGCCCGTGGTGAACAAGGCGCGCGAGCGCGAGATTCTCGCGCGCGTGCAGGCCGAGGCGGGCGATATGGAGCCCTACGCCTACCAGCTCTTTTCGACGCTGATGGAGCTGAGCAAGGTGCGCCAGACGCTGTTGACCGCGGATCCTTCGCGCATTCGCCCGATGATTGAGCAGGCGCTGGCTGCGCCGGAGGTCGTGTTCCCCAAGACGGGCACGGTCGCCTGCCAGGGCGTTGAAGGCGCGAATTCGCAGGCCGCCTGCGATAAACTGCTGCCGCGCGGCAATATCATGTACGTCAAGACGTTTGAAGCGGTGTTTGACGCGGTGGAATCCGGCCTGTGCCAGTTTGGCGTAGTGCCGATTGAAAACAGCGCAAACGGCTCCGTTCGCTCGGTCTACGAGCTGCTGCAGCGCAAGCATTTTTCGATTGTGCGCGCAACTACGCTGCACATTCGCCACGAGCTGTTGGCCAAGCCGGGCACGAAGCTCTCCGAAATCACCGAAATCTACTCCCACGAGCAGGCCATCGGCCAGTGCAGCCGCTACCTCACCGGCCTCAACGGCAAGGTAAAAATAACCCCCTGCGCAAACACCGCCATAGCGGCGAAGATGGTTGCAGAGGGGATCAACCCCCACGCGGCGGCAATCAGTTCGCATCCCTGCGCGGAGCTCTACGGCCTTAGTGTCCTCAAGGACGACATTCAGGACAGCGACAACAACTATACGCGCTTCATCTGCATCGCGAAAAACCCCGTGATCTACGCGGGTGCAAACCGAATCAGCCTGATTCTGGACTGCAAGAACGAGCCGGGCGCGCTGAACGCGATTCTCTCGAAGATTTCCGCCTACGGCGTGAACACGAGCAAGCTCGAGAGCTGCCCGGTTACGGGGCGCAACTTTGAGTTCATCTTCTTCTTCGATCTGGATGCCTCCGTGCGCGAGCCGGGCGTGCTGGCGCTGCTTGAGGAGCTGGATCGCACGAGCGAGAGCTTCACCTTCCTCGGCAACTACTCGGTGGTTTAACGGTGGAGCCGCTGCTTTACGGACTGATCGGGCGAACGCTGGGGCACAGCTACTCGGTGCCCATTCACCGCGCGCTGGGCAACGAGGTGTATGCGCTCTATCCGCTCGAACCGGAGGCGCTCGGCGCGTTTCTTGCGCGCCCGGACGTCGCCGGACTGAACGTGACGATTCCGTATAAACGGGATGTAATTCCCTACTGCGACCGGCTGGACGAGACCGCACAACAGATCGGCAGCGTCAATACCATCGTGCGCGAGCTCGACGGCTCGCTGACCGGGTATAATACGGACGCCTACGGGCTCACCTACATGGCAAGCCGCGCGGGAATTTCGTTTGCGGGGCGAAAGGTCGTCGTCTTTGGCAGCGGCGGCGCGTCGCTGACCGCGCGGTATGTCGCGAATCGCGGCGGCGCGCGCGAGGTCGTTGTCGTTTCTCGCGACGGGGAAAACAACTACGGCAATCTGGAGCGCCATGCGGACGCAGAGGTGTTGATCAACACCACCCCGTTGGGCATGGTCCCGAAGACGGGCGAACGGCCCGCCGATCCGGCGCGGTTTCCGCGCTGCGCGGGCGTACTCGACCTCGTGTACAATCCAAGTATCACTGCACTGCTGTTTCGTGCTATGGAGTTGGGCATACCTTGCTCCGGCGGTTTCAGCATGCTGGTTGCGCAGGCAAAGGCGGCGGAGGAGCTGTTCTTCGGGCGCAGCATTCCGGACGCGTTCATCGAGCGCGTGCTTGCGCAAACGGCGATGGACATGCAAAACATCGTGCTCATCGGCATGCCGGGCAGCGGAAAGAGCACGATTGGCGCCGAGCTGGCTCGCCTGAGCGGGCGGGAATGCGTCGATCTGGACGAGCAGATTGTGCAAGAAGCGGGCATGCCAATTCCCGCGATCTTCGCCGAGCGCGGCGAGGCGGCGTTTCGCACGCTGGAGCGCGAGCAGGCGGAAATCTGGGGCAAAGGCAGCGGGCGGATTCTCGTCACTGGCGGCGGAATCGTCAAGGACGAGCGGAATTATTACGCGCTGAAGCAGAACGGGCGCGTTTATCAGATTGAGCGGGACGTTGCGCTGCTGGAACGCGAGGGCAGGCCGCTTTCGGCGAATGCCGACCTGGCGGCTATGCTGCGCGAGCGAGCGCCGCTCTATGCGCGTTTTCGCGATGCGGCGGTCACAAACGCAGATTCCGCGGAGCAAGCCGCGCAAACGATATGGGAGGAATACCATGCATATTTTGGTGCTGAACGGGCCGAATCTGAACCTGCTGGGGCTGCGCGAGCCGGAGATCTACGGAAAAGCGACCTATAGCGACCTGCTGCTGTTGATTCGTTCGGAGGCAAAGACGCTCGGCGCGTCGGTTGAGTTCTTCCAGAGCAACCACGAGGGCGCGCTGGTGGACGCGATTCAGGCCGCCTATGGCAAGGCGGACGGAATCGTCATCAATCCCGGCGCGTACACGCATACGAGCGTCGCGTTACTGGACGCGGTCAAGGCGGTCGGTATTCCGACCGTTGAGGTGCATATTTCCGACCCGGATACACGCGAGGAGTTTCGGCGCGTTTCCTACATTCGCGCCGCATGCGTGGCGAGCATCAAGGGGCACGGGTTTGAAGGATATTTAGAGGCGCTGCGTCTGCTCTGCGCGCGCAGCGAATCGTAAGCAAGAAGATATTTCTCGCAAATAATAGAAAAACTCCCGTCGATATCGGCGGGAGCTTTTTCTTGATCGAATGGGTCAGCGCTATATTCTGGTTACCGTGTCGTCTTCCGTCTTGGGCGCTGTGGGCGCGGAGGCGTCCTGTGCCGGTGCTTCCGGTGTTTTGTGGCAGAAGGCATCCTCAAAGGCTTCTTTCACGTTTCCGGCGGCGTCCTTCGCCTTCTGGACGTACTCCGGCGCTTTCGCCTTCACGGTTTCGGCGGTTTCGACAAACGCGTCCTTCACGTCGTTTGCCGCTTCCTTCGCCTTCTGAACGTATTCCGGGGACTTTTCTTTCACGGTCTCGGCAACGTCAACAAACGCGTCCTTGACGTTCTCGGCGGCGGTCTTCGCCTTCTGCGCGAATTCCGGCGCTTTCTCTTTGACCGCGTCCGCCGCTTCCTGATACGCGCTGCCAACCGCCTTGGCTGCCGAAGCGATATAATCCTTGAAATCGACCTTACCGTCGCCGTTTACATCGCCGGGCTTTTTCGCGGTCGGCTCCTGCGTGGCGTCGACAACCGGTTCCTGCTTGATTTCATCCATGGTGTTGCCCCCCTTGTATATTCAATAAACTGATTATATGGCATCCGTTCATCGGTAGCAAGCGTACAAGCGGAATGCTACAATTGCGCCAAAAAGCAGCGGCGCGAAACCCATTTGGATCTCGCGCTGCTGCCTGTCAGAATCGATATTGGAGGATGAAGACGTTATTTGCCGAACAGCGCGAGCAGCACGCCCGCGGCAACGGCGGAACCAATGACGCCGGCGACGTTCGGGCCGATTGCGTGCATCAGCAGGAAGTTCTTCGGGTTCGCCTTCTGGCCTTCGAGGTGCGAAACGCGCGCGGCCATCGGAACGGCGGAAACGCCTGCGGAGCCGATCAGCGGGTTAACCTTGCCGCCGGAGAGCCAGTACATCAGCTTGCCGAGCAGCAGGCCGCCGACCGTGCTGAAGATGAACGCGAGCAGGCCAAGGCCGATGATCATCAGCGTTTCGGGACGCAGGAACGTGTCGGCCGACGCGGTTGCGCCAACGGTAACGCCAAGGAAGATGGTAACGATGTTGATCAGCGCGTTCTGCGCGGTATCGGACAGACGCTCGACCACGCCGCATTCGCGGAACAGGTTACCGAGCATGAGCATGCCGATGAGCGGCGCCACGGACGGGAGCAGCAGGATGCAGAGGATGGAGACGATGATCGGGAAGCAGACCCGCTCCGTCTTCGAGACGGGGCGCTGTTGCACCATGACCGCCTCACGCTCCTTTTTGGTCGTAAGCAGGCGCATGATCGGCGGCTGAATGATCGGAATCAGCGCCATATACGAGTACGCTGCAATGGCGATTGCCGGCAGAAGATCGGGTGCGAGCCGTGTGGTCAGGTAGATGGCGGTCGGGCCGTCCGCGCCGCCGATGATGCCGATGGAGGCGGCTTCCGCCGGGGTGAACCCAAGCGCGCTGGCAATGATGAACGCCGCGGCAATACCAAACTGTGCGCCCGCGCCGAGGAAGAGGCTGCTGGGGCTTGCGATCAACGGGCCAAAGTCCGTCATCGCGCCAATGCCGAGGAAGATCAGCGACGGGTAGATACCGAGCTTTACGCCCTGATACAGGTAATACAGCAGGCCGCCCGGTTCCGTGCCGACGGGCTTGCCCATGAGGCTAGCAAGCGGCAGGTTCGAAAGCAGCATACCAAAGGCGATTGGCAGCAAGAGCAGTGGTTCGAACTTTCGAACAACTGCGAGGTAGATCAGGATCAGAGCGACGGCAATCATCACGAGATATTGCCAGGTGAGCGCGGCGAAACCAGAGGTTTCCCAGAGTTTGGAAATTGCATCGATGAGCATATCGTTCTCCTATCGGTTGTTTATGGTTGCGTTTAGTGCTGCGCGGCTTTTTTCCGCTTTGCGGAAAATTCCATCGTTTGTACGATCAGAGAGAACAGCGTTACAAACAGATAGAGCGCAAACAATGCGACAAAGACAACCAACATAAGAAAAAGAGCGACAAGCAGACTGTTTCCGAAAGACATATACGACCTCCTTTATTACTCAGCGCTCACGCAAGGTGCGTTGCCGCTGGCGATGAATAGAAAAAGGGTGGAGACAACAAACGTCGCCTCCACCCTGAGCAACCAGACTTGAAAACAGATCAATCCAAAGGACTGCGATCTGTCCAACCGGAAGATACAATATGAAACTTTCGGGTCATCATAACGCTTTCCAAGGAATCTGTCAATTGTTTATTCGATAAAGTGAACACGATTGTATTCTGCAATAAAAATCGAGAGGGAACGACGCTTACTCGTCTGAAAATGTACGCCGATTCTGGCAATCAAAGCGTCACGCAGAGAAAGAGTATTGTTTGAAATTCCGGGATCGCAGTATACTAATGACAAACGGAAGTCGTTTACGCGGACAAAAGATCGGGCAACGCCAACAAAGGAGGAAGACGATGTTTTCCATTCGCATCTCTCCGTTGACGCCGGAAATGCTCGCCTACGCCGAGCATGGCGCGCCGAAACGGCAGGCGCTGATTTCGATTATGGATCACCAGTGGGACGTGCCGGAGCGCTACCCCGCTCCGCGCGTGCTGCGGCTCTGCTTTGACGACGCGGTGGACTCGTCATTCTACCAGAACCTGATCACGATGGAGCAGGCGCTGGCGATTCGCGATTTTGTGCTGCAATATCAGGACGAGATCGACCTGCTCATCGTCCACTGCACCGCCGGTCACTCCCGCAGTCCGGCGGTGGCCGCCGGGATCGTCGCGGGGCTGGGTAAAAATGACCGCTGTTTCTGGGAATGTGAGCGATACCGCCTGAATCCGCGCGTCTACGAATGGGTGCGCGCCGCGTTTGAAACCGGCATCAGTCCCGACACGAAGACGCCATAAGAACAGAACCTGCCGAAAAAGGCAGGTTCTGTTTTGCTTATGCTGTTTTGCGGTTTGTGCCGCGATTACTTGGTTTCGGTGGAGGACATCGACGCGATGCGCCGCCGCGTCATGGCGCGCATGAGCGCGACCTTGCTATGCGCCATTGTGGTGAGGTTGACCTCTTCTTCCGGATGCGATATGCGCTCTTTTGCGCGTTCTTCCGCCTCTCTGGCGCGCTTTTCGTCAATCTCCTCCGGCCATTCACAGGCCTGGGCGAGGATATACACGCCGTCCGGCCGGACTTCGATGAACCCTTCGGAGTGAAACGCCGTGCGGCGCGTCTCCTCGTTTGCCTCAATGACGAGCGTGCCGACGTCCAGCGCGGATACCATGGGAACGTGATCCGCCAGCACGCCGATGGACCCCGCGATGGTATTCACGCTGACGTAGACCGCCGGGCCGTTATAAAACTCCCGCTCCGGCGTCAGCACCATCAGCTGAAAAGGCTTGGCCATACGAAATCATCTCCCAAATGGTACGGTTACAATCAAGTGATACGGGAATGCTTATGCGTTCTGATGCATGACCGCAAAGCGTTCGTGTACCTCCGAAATGCCGCCTGCGAGCAGGAACAGCGACTCCGGAATGTCGTCGACCTTGCCGTCGACAATCTCTTCAAAACTCGCAATGGTGTCCGAGAGCGCGACGGAGCGTCCCGGCGTGCCGTTATAGACCTCGGCAACGTTCATCGGCTGCGAGAGGAAGTTTTGAATCTTGCGCGCGCGGTAAACGGTCAGGCGATCCTCGTCCGAGAGTTCGTCCATGCCGAGAATCGCGATGATATCCTGCAGCTCGTGGTAGCGCTGGAGCGTTTCCTGCACGCGGCGGGCAACGTTGTAGTGCCGTTCGCCAACGATGGCGGGTTCCAGAACGCGCGAGGTGGACGCCAGCGGATCGACCGCCGGATAGATGCCGATTTCCGCAATCGAGCGGGAGAGCACCGTCGTTGCGTCGAGGTGCGAAAAGATCGTCGCCGGGGCGGGGTCGGTCAGGTCGTCCGCAGGCACGTAGATCGCCTGAACGGAGGTAATCGATCCGTGCGGCGTGCTCGCGATGCGCTCTTCCAGCTCGCCGAGTTCGTTGGCCAGCGTCGGCTGGTAGCCGACCGCGCTGGGCATGCGCCCCAGCAGAGCGGAGACCTCGTTGCCCGCCTGCACGAAACGAAAGATGTTGTCGATGAACAGCAGCACGTCCTGATGCATCTCGTCGCGAATGTGTTCCGCCATGGCCAGCCCCGCGAGCGCGACGCGCATGCGCGATCCCGGCGGCTCGTTCATCTGCCCGAAGGCGAGGGACGTTCGCGCAATGACGCCGCTTTCGCGCATGTCGTTGATGAGATCGGTGCCCTCGCGGCTGCGCTCACCAACACCGGCAAAGACGGAATAACCGCCGTGGTTCTTTGCAATGTTATGGATGAGTTCGAGAATCAACACGGTCTTGCCGACGCCCGCTCCACCAAACAGGCCGATCTTGCCGCCGATGGGATAGGGCGCGAGCAGGTCAATGACCTTGATGCCCGTTTCAAACAGCGTGGTAGACGGACGCTGGAGCAGGAACGACGGCGGCGCCTGATGTACTTCCCGCCGCGGCGCGTCAATCTCGCCGAGCCCGTCAATCGGGCGGCCGAGGCAGTCGATGACGCGTCCAAGAACCGCTTCGCCAACCGGAACACGAATACCCGCGCCGGTGTTGGTGACGGTAACGCCGCAGTAGAGCCCTTCGGTGGGTTCCAAAGCGATACTGCGAACGATGCCGGGCGCGTAATGCTGAACCACCTCAACGTGAACGGGCGGTTCGGTCTGCGTGACCAGCAGGGTTTTCAGCGCGGGCTCCGCACCTTCGTCAAACCGCACGTCAAGCACAGGTCCGATGATTCGGACGAGGCTTCCGGTTTTCACGTGATCCGTCATCTTCTATGATCCTCCGAATGGTATGCGCTCTGCGCCGCCTGCGCGGCATTGGACGCGTTGGCCGCACCAATGATGTCGGCCAGTTCGTTCGTAATGGTGAGCTGGCGCACGGAGTGGTACTGTTGCGTCAGCTTGTCAATCATCTTGTCCGCGCTGCGGGTTGCGTTCTCCATCGCCGTCATGCGCGAGCAGTTCTCGCTTGCGTAAGCATGTACAATCGCGCCGTAGACATAGCCAATCAGCATCTGCGGAATCAGCGCGTCGAGTACCTGCGTGGGCGAAGGGTCGTAGAGAATCTGTGTGCGATCGTAGCTGTCGTCTACGATGCCCGGCACCTGCTGCCGCTGAAAGTCGTTCAGCTCGACCGGCAGGAGTTTTTGCTCCATGGGTTCGCGCGAGAGCGTGTTGATAAAGCGCGTATACACAATGTGAAGCTCGTCTATTTCACCGCGATCGTACTTTTCGGTGAGAATCGTCATCATGCGGCGTACCTGGTCGAGCTTGGGTTTTTCCGCGAGCCGCTCGAAATGTCGATCCGGCTTCATGCCCCGGCGAAGGTAGTAAAAACTCGCAACGCTGCCGATGGTATATAGAGCCGTGACCTCGCTCTCCTTCATGCAGCGGTCGGCAAGCGCGAGCAAAGCGTGGTTATAGGAACCCGAAAGGCCCTTCTCACCCGCGACGACAATATAGGCAGCCTTTTTACCCGTGCGATGCGTGATGTATGGGTGCGTAATGTCGCCGGTGTGGCTGCGGATGTCTACGATGATATCGAGCGCGCGGTAGAAGTAAGCGCGGTTTTTCTGGATGCCGTCCAGTGCGCGCCGCATGCGCGCAGCGGAGACCATGTGCATCGCGTTGGTGATCTGTCTTGTTTGCTTTACACTCTTAATGTGAAAGCGAATGTCGCTCATGTTGGGCATGGCCGCGCCTCCTTTCCGGCGAAGTGATCCATCTTACTTTGGAAAGACAATTAAAATCAGGACTTGTAAATCAGCTGGTAGGTCTCGATGCTGGCGCGCATCTGCGCCTCCTGCTCCTCGTTAAAGTCGCCCTTTTCCTCCATCTCGTCGAAGAGGGAAGGCGTGGTGCGGTGAACATACTGTAGCAACCCCTTCTGAAACGAGCGAACAGAGGGCGAGGGAATGTCGTTGAGATAGCCGTTCATGACCGCGTAAAGCAGCAGCACCTGCTCGCTCATCTGGAGCGGTTCGTGCTGGTTCTGCTTGAGCGTTTCCGTCAGGCGATCGCCGTTGTCCAGAATGGTTTTGGTGACGCTGTCGATGTCGGAACCGAACTGCGCGAATATCTGGAGTTCGCGGTACTGCGCGAGGGTCAGGCGGAGTTTCTTGGCGACCTTGCGCATGGCCTTCTTCTGCGCGGCGCTGCCGACGCGCGAAACGGAGAGGCCAACATTGACCGCGGGACGAATACCGGCATGGAACAGCTCCGGCTCGAGATAGATCTGCCCGTCCGTAATCGAAATCACGTTCGTCGGAATGTAGGCGGAGATGTCGCTCGCCATGGTTTCGACAATGGGCAGCGCGGTCAGCGAACCGCCGCCACGCGCCTCGTTGAGATGCCCGGCGCGTTCGAGCAGGCGGCTGTGCAGATAGAACACGTCGCCAGGGTAGGCTTCGCGTCCCGGCGGGCGGTGCAACAGCAGCGACATGGCACGGTAGGCCACGGCGTGCTTGCTCAAATCGTCGTAGATGATCAGCGCATCCTTGCCGTCGTACATGAACTGCTCGGCAATCGAACAGCCCGCGTAGGGGGCGAGGTATTGCATGGCGGCACAGTCACTCGCGCTGGCGACGACGATGGTGGTATAGTCCATCGCGCCCGCGGTGCGGAGCGTCTCGTAGATCTGCGCAACGGTGGAGAGCTTCTGCCCGATGGCAACATAGACACAGCAAACGTGCTTGCCGCGCTGATTGATAATCGTATCCACCGCGATGGTGGTTTTGCCCGTCTGCCGGTCGCCAATGATCAGCTCGCGCTGGCCGCGGCCAATCGGAATGATACCGTCCACCGCGAGCAGCCCGGTCATGAGCGGTTCGTTGACCGCCTGCCGGTCGATGATGCGCGGCGCGGGGGATTCCACGGGGCGGTAGCGCGCGGCGCTGAGCGGACGGTTGTCCAGCGGCATGCCGATGGGATTGATGACGCGACCGAGCAGTTCGTCCCCAACGGGAACCTCGACCACGCGGCCGGTGCCGTAGACGCGCTCGCCGACATGTACGTTGTCCTGACCGTTGAGCAGCACGGCGCCGACGCCGTCCAGTTCGAGGTCCATGGTCATGCCATAGACGTCGTTGTCAAACGAAATCTGTTCGCCGTAGCGTGTATGCGAAAGCCCCTCGATGCGGACAACGCCGTCGCCAACCGAGGTGACCGTTCCGTATTCATAGATGGCGGGCTTGGCTTCACAGGAGCGCAGGCGGTTTTTTAAGACCGAGCCGATGTCCTTGGCGGAACTGTGGAACGGCTTCGTTGCCGCGCCAACCGTCTTCACGTCGTCCGCGCAGATCTCCGCGCCGAGCGAGAGGTTGTTTGAAACGAGCGCGTGCTGCGCCTCCTTGATGCGATAGGCGAAGCTCGCGTCGTAAACCTTGCCGTCGATGATCGCGAGAAAACCGCCGATCAGGCCGTCGTTCTTCTTGATTTCGAAGTTGACGTCCTCGCCCAGCAGCTCGGCAAAATGCTTTCGAATGGAACCGATCTGTTCCTCGTCAAAGGGACCGGCAATGTACAATTCGCCCTTTAGAGCCATACGTAGCCCACTTTCTGACTAAACTAATCTCAAAGCTTGCACCCGTTCTTCCGAAGAAAAAGGGAAAGAAACATAAAACGCTGAACAAAGGAATGAATCAGCCGATCTTGTCGAAAAAGCTGTCGATCACACGCTGATGATCCTCCGGTTTGACCTCGCGCTCCAGAATCTTTTCCGCAATGTCCACCGCGAGTTCCGCCGTCTGCGATTTCAGCTCGGTGAGCAGGCCGTCCCGCTCGGTGACCGCCTGCGCCATCGCGTCCGTCAGGAGCACCTGCGCGTCCTGCTTTGCTTTCTTCCGGAGATCATCCGCCTCGTGCTCCGCCGAACGGAGCTTTGCCTCGGCAATCTTCTCCGCTTCTAATTTTGCATTCTTCATGGAGAGCTCATACTGCGCCTTGAGCGAGTCCGCTAGGGTGCGGCTCTCGTCAATCTGCTCGCGTTCGCGGGCAAACTTCGCCTCCCGATCCTGCATGAACTTGCGCACGGGTTTGTAGAGAAACGTGCGCAGCAGCAGAAACAGAACGACGACGTTCAGAATATGCTCGATGAAATCGATCAGGTGGAATTCCATTCTAACCCCTCTCGCGTTTGTTACTTGCCCATCGTAAAGATCATCACCAGCGCGGTAACAAAGCCGTAGATTGCCGTCGATTCCGTCAGCGCCAGACCAAGGATTAGCAAGGCGTTGATCTTGCTGTTTGCTTCGGGCTGGCGGGCGACCGCTTCCACGGCCTTACCCGTTGCGATGCCCATGCCAAGACCTGCTCCAACGCCCGTAAAGACGGCGATACCGGCACCGATTGCGATTAATCCGACATTCGTCATGATAGAAATCCTCCTAAAGTAATACTGTTGAAATTTATCGTTTCCGGTTCCCCCGGAAATGGATGGTTTAGTCTTCTACGGCTTCTCCAATAAAAGTCAAAGACAGATTGATGAAGATAAAGAACTGGATCAACGGGTGGAACGCGTTAAAGTAAAGCCCCAGCACCGCCGGAATACCAACCGAGAATGCGCCAAGCGCGTAATAGAGCAAGTCCACAACGATCATTCCGCCGAGCATGTTGCCAAAGAGTCGGCAGGCCAGCGAGACCGGCACGGCGATGTCGGACAGAAACTTAAACGGGGCGACGACCGCAACGGGTTTTGTCAACGTCTGGAGACGTCCCTTGACACCCTTCTTTCGAATGCCGAAGTAATTGATCAGAATGAACGTGACGAGCGCGTAGGACAGCGTCAGTGTCAGGTCGGTTGTTGGCGGGCGAATGCCGAAGAGCTCGACGATCGCCGAACCGACAAACAGCGCCGCCAGCGCGAAGAAATAGGCCGAGAGATTCTCGTTTACGTGGCCGAATTTCTCTTTTGTGAAATTGGACATCGTTTCAACCGCCGTCTCCAGAATGAGCTGAAGCCCGCGCGGCTTCTCCTGAAAACGGGGGATGACGAAAATTCGAATGATCAAGGCAAGCGCGGTGAGAACGGCGATTACGATCCAGGCGAAAACGACGGAGGAGCTAACCGAAAATCCGAAGACGTCCATGCGCGCGGGGCTGATGGTTACCTCAAACGTACGACTGCCGGAACCGAATAAGCCGAGAAACAGACCGAGAAAGAACCAAAGCGCCAATACGCCCGCAAGCATGAGCAGATTGCGCTTCTTCTTGGCTGGTTTAAACGCGGGCTGTTCCGCGGCGGGCAAGGGAATGCGCGCGCGCAGAACCAGCGCGCCAGCGCCAAGCAGCAGCGACACGGCCATGAGTATGATTTTGGCAACGGACGGTGTTTGCATGTTGCGTCAGCGATCTCCTTTCCCGTTTTTCCGGCTAAGAATATTGAGAACAACCGCGCCGATGATCAGCACAGAGGTGATGCCCACCCCGCACCAAACGAGATCGGCTCGAAGAAACAACGCAACGGGCACCAGCGTGCCAGCGTACAGCAACATCTTCAGCAGGATGATTCCGAGTGTTTGCAGCGGTTTTCCGTCCTGTAAGGTCAGCGTCAGACGCTTGAGCAGAAACAGTTCGAACGTACCGCAGACGAGGCCGATGCCAAAGCCGATCAATCGGATTCCTCCTTTGGAAACGATTCAAGTCTCCTATAGAACAAAGCCGTGCCATCGAAGCCAATTCGTTTGGTTTGCCTGGTAAAAACCGCGAAATGCCGAGGGTTTCGGTGCGCGACGCTCCATTTAAAAATGAACACGGCTATCATAGCGCAGTCTCTCCGAAAAGTAAAGTGTAGCGACCTCCCATTTGCCAAATATTTAACAAGAGTTATACCATTTGTTGATAACTGACGATTGAAATAAGACGGGTTTCGCGATAGAATGAGAACGAAATCAGGGTCGTTTCGATCAAAGAAATTCGTGCATTTCGATAGGCGTCGATTCAATATAGATAAGGAGAAAATCCTATGAAACAGAAACAACATGACCCAACCAAGCGTTCCCGTTGGTCCTGGTACTTCTATGACTTTGGCAACTCCGCCTATGCCTCCGTCATTCTGCTGGCCGTGTTTTCGGCGTACTTTAAAAACGTTGTCGTCGGCGGAGCGGAAGGCACGCGCCTCTGGGGTCTCGCCGTCGGCATCGCGGCGATTATCGTCGCCATTGCGTCGCCCATTCTCGGCTCAATTGCGGACTATACGAAATCGAAGAAGACGTTTCTGATTCTCTTTACCGCGCTCTCGGTTATCTTTACCGGGCTGCTGTTCTTCGTTCGAAAAGGGGACGTTGTAACCGGCATGCTCTTCTTTATCCTCGCGGAAATCGGCTATCGCGCGGCGCAGGTATTTTACGACGCGCTGTTGACCTCCGTTTCCACGCCGGAGAACATCGGCTCCGTTTCGGGCAAGGGCTGGGCAATCGGCATGCTCGGCGGAATCGCCGCGCTGCTGGTCGTGCTGGTTCCGATTCAGCTCGTGGGCAATTCGGTGATTCCCTACGCATTTCTGATCACCGCGGTGTTCTATCTCGCGTCCTCAATTCCGATGTTCCTCTGGGTTAAGGAAGTCCACGAGGAGCCGGTGGTGCAGAAGGAGAAGGGATATATTCGCGTTGCGTTCGAACGCCTGCTGCATACGTTCCGCTCCATCAAGAGTTATAAGGAGTTCCTGAAGTATACCATCGCGTTTCTGGTCTACAACGACGGCATCATGATGCTCATGGACTTTGCGGCCATCATCGGGGCAACGCTCTATGGCATGACGCAGATTCAGCTGATTCTGTTCGTGATCGTCATTCAAATGTCCGGCTCGGTCGGCGCGCTGCTGTTTGGCAAGATTTCCGACCGGCTGAGCAGCAAGGACGCCGTGGTGATTTCGTTGAGCATGCTCATCTGCTGCATTACGGCGCTGCTGTTTGCGGATAAGCTCATCTGGTTCTTCGTGATCGGCTTCTTTGCAGGGTTCTCGCTTTCCGGCGCGCAGGCGGTCAGCCGCTCGATGGTCAGCCAGTTCGCGCCCCCCGAGAAGACGGCCGAGTTCTACGGGTTCCTCTCCGTCGCGGGCAGAACGTCCACCTTTATTGGCCCGCTCGTGTTCGGCACGATCTCATACCGCATGCACAACTATTATGCCAACCTTGGCATAGACGCCGTGCTCTCCGAGCAATATGGTCTGCTCTGGGCAATCGGTTCGATTCTGCTCTTCCTCGTCGTTGGCTTGCTGCTGCTGCTGCTCGTCAAGCGCGTCACCGCGAAGGACCCGATTCAATACGAGAAGAATTCCTGACGATTCGCTGGCAAACTGTTTTCTGCATTCAAAAAGCTCGGGGGAACCCCCGAGCTTTTGTGTTGCCTGCTTATGCTTCCGGCGGTTTGGTGCCGAATACCTCGTCCGCGGCGTCCTGCGCCTTTTTCTTGTACTCCGGCGCTTTTTGCTGAATCGTGTCCACCGCGTCGTGGTAGACCTCCTTCGCGGCCTTGGACACTTCGATGAGCACATCCTTTGTGTCCACCTTGCCATCGCCGTTTACGTCCTGTACGCCGTTGGGGTTGTTCTCCTTGTACTTATCCGCGACGCGAACCGCCGCGACGGTTGCACCCGCGGTCACGCCGATGCCGAGCAGCTTCCGTAAAAAACCCATCGTTGCACCCTCCGTCATTCATTCTAAAATATTCCTGAACGTATTATACAACAAACCTCGCCGCTGGAGCAACGCAGCCTGCGCTTATAGATCATCCACGAGCGCGCCGCTCTTTGCGTAAGCCGTACTCCGCGCTTCGAAGAAGTCCGTTTTAATCGTGTTTGCATTGCTGTATTGGCTCACCCAGGCGAGGTTCTCCGGCTCGCTGTCGTGACCATCGTAGAGCTTTTCAAACCCCAGATTCGTGCAGCGCAGGTTGCCCAAATACTGCACATAGTCCGTAATCATGTCCTTCGTCAGCCCCGCGACGCTGTCCCCGATGACATAATGCCCCCAGGCAATCTCCTGCTCGCAGCCCTCGCGAATCATATCGCGATAGAGCTCGACCTTCTCCGGCGTAAACAACTCCGGATTCTCCTGCTTGAGTTCGAAAAGAATGCTGCGAAACAGCCAGAGATGCGTGTTCTCGTCCCGGTTGATGTAGCGGATGACCTGCACCGAACCGGGCATGCGATTGTTGCGGCCTAAATTGTAGAAGAACATAAACCCGCTATAGAAGTAAACGCCTTCCAGAATATAGTTTGCCACGATCGTGCGCATCAGGTTCTCTGTTGTGCGCTCCGTATAAAAGTGGTTGTATGCGTCGCCGATGAATGTGTTTCTCTTTAAGAGCAGCTCGTCGTTCTTCCACTGGTAGAGCACCTCGTCCCGCCCGTGCGGTTCGCAGATGGTATCGAGCATATAGCTGTAGCTTTGGCTGTGGATCGCCTCCTGATAGGTTTGAATGTCGATGCAGAGGTTCACCTCGTTGGCGGTGATGTATTCGCCGACGGCGGGCAGGTTCGCCGTTTGAATGCTGTCCAGAAAGATCAGGAACGATAGAATCTTATCGTAGGCGCGCCGCTCGGCGGCGGGCAGATTCGGATAATCCTTTACGTCCGGCGAAAGATTGACCTCCTCCGGAATCCAGAAGTTGTTCATCGCCTGACGATACCAGTCGTGTGTCCAGGCGTATTTTAGGTTGTTGAAGTCGTTGAGGTTCGTCGTGTCGCCCGCGATCATGCGGCGTTCGTTTAAATCGACGCTGCCGTTCGGGTTAAACAGCGGTTTTTGCTTGAGTTCCGGCATATCGGTTCCCCCTCCTGATGGTATATGGTCGTTGCGCTGGCTCAGGACGAGCAGGCGGTGCAGTCCTCGACCTCGAGGCTCTTGCTGCGCACGTAGTAAACGGTCTTCATGCCCTGCTCGAAGGCGAGTATGTAGAGGTCGAGCACCTTGCGGAAGGTGAACTCGTTGGTGATGTAGAAATTCATGCTCTGGCTCTGGTCAATGTGCCGCTGTCGGACGCCCGCCGCGCGGATGGACCAGGTTTGATCCATCAGGTGCGCGCTTTTGTAGTACCAGAAGGTCTCCGGCGAAAGATCCGGCGCAACGCGCGGAATCAGGCCGTTCTTCTTCTCCTCCAGAAAATAGCGGTTCATCACGGGGTCGACCCCCGCCGTCGTTCCGGCAATGATGCTCGTGCTGCTCGTCGGCGCAATCGCGAGCAGCCAGCCGTTTCGCATGCCCTGCCGCGCGACCTTTTGTGCCAGCGCCTCCCAGCGCGCGGAGGTATAGCAGCGCTTGGTAAAATACGCGCCCGTCTGCCAGTCGCTGCCCTCGAAGAGTCCGTAATGGCCTTTGTCCGCGGCAACGTCGCTGCTGGCCGAGATCGCGGCGTAGTTGATCCGCTCAAAGACCTCGTCTGCAAAGCGCAGGTGCTCCTCGCTCTCCCAACCGATGTGGTGCTTGGCGAGCATATGGTGGTATCCGCTGACGCCGAGGCCGATGGGGCGGTAGCGGACGTTGTTGACCTTCGCGTAGGGAACGGGAAAGAAGTTGAGGTCGATGACGTTGTCCAGCGCGCGGACGACATGGCCGGTAATCGTCTCCAGTTCGTCGCCAGCGAGGTCGATCTGCCCCAGCGAGAGGCTCGCGAGGTTGCAGACGACGAAGTCGCCGGGCTTCGTCGTGGTGACGACGACGGTCTCCCCGTCCTGTGTGACGATCTCCTGGCTCACGTCGGAAATCGCGCTCATGTTTTGCGCAATCTCCGTGCAGAGGTTGCTGCAATAGATCATGCCCGCGTGGTGGTTCGGGTTTGCGCGGTTGACCGCGTCGCGGTTAAAGACGAACGGCGTACCCGTTTCGATGGCGCTCTTGAGAATCATACGCACGAGTTCCTTGATCGGGATCACGCGCTTTTCAATCCGTTGGTCGGCTACGCAGTCGCGGTAGCGCGTTTCCCATTCCTCGCCCCAGAAGTCCTCGAGGCAGTAGCCCTTGACCGAGAGGATGTCGTGCGGGCACATCAGGTACCAGTTGCCCTCCATGTTGTCGCGAACGGTCTTCCAGAAGAGATCCGGGTAGCAGACGGCGGGGAATACGTCGTGCGCCTTCATGCGGTCGTCGCCGTTGTTTGTTTTGATCTGGAGAAACTCCGGCAGGTCCTTGTGCCAAACGTCGAGGTAGACCGCGACCGCTCCCTGCCGCACGCCGAGCTGGTCGACGGCGACGGCGGTGTCGTTGGCGAGGCGAATCCAGCGGATCACGCCGCCCGCCGCCCCCTCAAACCTGCGGATGCTGCCGCCCTTGGAGCGCACCTTGCCAAAATAGAGCCCCATGCCGCCGCCGTATTTGCTGACCTGCGCAAAGTTCGTGATGCTGCGGTAGATGCCCGTCAGGCTGTCCGGCACGGTATCGATAAAGCAGCTCGAGAGCTGGTGGAAGGGTTTTCGCGCGTTGGCGAGCGTCGGCGTCGCCATGGTTACCTTCAGCGAACTGAGCATTTCGTAGAACCGGCGAACCCAAACGAGGCGATCCTTTGGCTCCGGCATGGCGAGGTGCAGCGCGATGCCGAGGTACATCTCCTGCGGCGTTTCCAGCGGCTGGCCGCTGTGGTTGCGAATCACGTAGCGCCTCAGCAGCAGATCCAATCCGGAATAGGTCAACAGCTCGTCGTTCGCGGGGTTGAGAAACGCCGCCGCTTCGTCGAGCTCTTCCGGCGTGTAGTTTTCTAAAATGTAGTCTCCGTAGAACCCGCGCTCGGTCAGATAGCGAACCTTGTCCGAAAAGCGGGTCAGGTGCAGCTCCGCCTGTGTGCGCTCCAGCTCCAGTCGAAAGTCGAGCATTAAGAGACGCGCGGCGATGAACTCCCAGTGCGGCGCTTCCTGTGTGGTCAGCTCCGCCGCCGCGCGGATGAGCGCCGCGCGCTTGCCGCCCTCGCTCATCTCCGGCTTGAGAAACGAGCGAAACTTCTCGTCCAGCCGCGCGAGCTCGTAGCTCTCCTGCGGGTAGTCCTTTTGCGCTTTGGCGAGCACAACGTCCAGCGCGAGCGGCTCGGCAAAGAGCGAGCAGACGCTGGCGCGCTGCGCGCGCATGCGTGTGCGCTCGCTGCGATAGAGAATGTAGCTCTTGCTCTGGGCAAAATACCCCTGCTGCATGAGCGTTTCTTCCACGAGATCCTGAATTTGCTCCACGGAGACCGGTTCGGGCAGCTGCAGCATGCGCACTTCGACCGCGCCGGTAATCGCCTCCAACGCCGCCTCGCTCACCTCGGTCTTCGTGCTGAAAAACGCCTTGGAAATGGCGTTTGTAATCTTGTTGCGGTCGTAGGCTTCTGCCTGTCCGCTGCGCTTGATGATGGCAGCCATATTTTCCCACCCATTCCCTGGTTTCGATCCGTTTCGACGGGACGGTAAACAGTCCGGTGCTCTTTTTCACCTCTGTTGGACGATGCGAAAAAACGCAATCAGTTGTGTCTTTTCTTCATACTAGCACAAGATATTGCGGTTGACAATCGATCACACTGCCCTGCTTTTGCGGTGTAAACACGCGAAAAAGGCGAGACTTTGTTTGAGAAAAAAAGAAACAGCCGCGCGTTCGGGCTGTTTCGGGAATAATGCAATTAGCGCTTCGGTAAAAGGGCGACCCCATTCAAAATAAGTTTACAATATTCGGCGGAGGCAGCGCGATTCGGCAGGGTGTTCTACAGCAAATGCGACAGATCGCTCTCCTCCGTAAACACGGTGACTCCGTTCTGCGTCAGCAGCGCGGCGGTGACGCCGTGCCCGGGAACGAGCGTTCCGGAAAAGGTTCCGTCGTAGATCTGCCCCGCGCCGCAGGAGGGGCTCCGCGCCTTGAGAATCGCGGTTTTGCAGCCGAGCAGCCGCGCGAGCCGCAGCGTCTCCTGCGCACCGCGCAAATATGCGCTCGTCACGTCCGCGCCGCTTTTGTCGAATATGCGCGCGCCGACACGCTCCGCGGGCGGGCGCGGCGTTGGCAGGCCGCCGAGCAGCTCCGGGCAGACGGGTATGAGTTGCCGCTTGGCGCCAAGCTTCAGCAGGCGCGCGTCCGCCTTGCCGGAGCCGTCGTAGCGGCAGGGCGTGCCGAGCAGGCAAGCGCTTACGAGAATCGGTTTTGTCGTGTTCATAGGCTTGTTACTCCGGCTTACGCTGGGTACGAAGCCCGGGCGCAACCAGCAGCGTGACAAACACTGCCGCAAACGCCGCGAGGCTGATGGCCGCCATCGCGATGACGCCGGGGTACGCGCCGGCATAACCGCTCCTGGAGGTGTGGTTGAGCAGAATTCCGGTGTACGCCCAGAGGAACACCGCGAGGTACGCCGCGTCGCGGAAGCGCAGCGCCGTTGCAATCGCAATGATCGCGCCGACCGCGAGAATGATCATGGTCCACACCGCCTCCGAAATGCCAAGCCCGCCAAAGCCGAGTCCGACGAACAGGGCGGTTGCGTTGGCGATGGTCGCGACGGTCAGCCAGCCGAAGTTCACGGAGAACGGCAGGCGAATCAGCAGCGCTTCCCGCCTGGTCAGCGGCTCCTTTGCGATCATGATCTCCAGCGAAATCAGGGTCAGCAGGTACAGAACGATGATGCCGAACGAGAGAATCAATAAGCCGTAATGCCAGGCAAAGAGCCAGGCCGCGTTGAGCACACAGGTTGCGATAAAACCGATGCCGGTTTTGCGCAGCAGCGGGGCGTTGGCCGTTTCGCCCTTTTTGCGGAACAGCCCGAATTGATAGAGCACGTAGCCAAGGATGAGCAGGTAGATGATGCCCCAGATGGAGAACACGTATGGGGCGGGTACCAACAGGTTCGGGTATTGCGCGGATACTTCCTGCGGCGTAACCCCGTTGAGAGGAAGCATTGTCGAGAGCGCGTTGACGGCGAACAGCAACAGAACCGCCGGGAGAATCAGCCATTTGACCAGTCTGTTTTCCTTTTGGGACTCCATAATTGCCTCCTATTCATTTTTGTCGTGCAGGTTGTTTGTAGAAAGCTTATTCTTGATATGATTCACTTTATTATAGCATACTTATACTATTCATACACGTCTGTAAGGGGCGCACGTGCCTTGAGAAAACAAGTTCAAATCATGCGAAAACTGTACGAAGAGTTGCAGAATGAACCATGTTCGTTCCGAAATTCTGCCACAAACCGGAAATAGAATGGGTGCATCCAAAGAAACAGGAGGCATTTCGATGCAACGGAATCATACAATTCTTTTATCAATTCTCGCGGTGGTAACCGCACTTGCGCTGACGGGCTGCTCGGCGGCCACGCCCGCTACCACGCAGACAGCGACCACTGCGGAACAAACGACGGTGGCCCAGTCGGCAACGGCGGAAACGACCTACGTACAGGTGCAGAGCATCGACGGGAATTCGATCACCGCTGTGGTGGGCACGATGGCGCAGGGCATGGGTCAGTCGGACGGCAGCGCCCCGCAAGGCACACCGCCGCAGCAGCCCTCCGGCGACAACAGCGGCACACAGCCGCAGGGTAACCCGCCGCAGCAGCCCTCCGGCGACAACAGCGGCACACAGCCGCAGGGTAACCCGCCGCAGCAGCCTTCCGGCGATAACAGCGGCACACAGCCGCAGGGCAATCCGCCGGATCAGTCCTCCGGCAACAACAGCGGTTCGCAGCCGCAGGGCGGCTTGCCGGGCGGAATGGGCTTTACGGCGGGTACGGAGACAGTTGTCTTTACCGTAAGTGACGCAACGCAGATCACCGAGCAGACGGGGCCGCAGGATCAAACCGCGACAACGACAACCGCGCTGCTGACGGTTGCGGATCTCGCCGTTGGGGACGTCCTCGCCATCTCGCTTTCGAGTGATAACGTCGCCGAAACCATCGTGATTCAACCCTCCGGCATGCCGGACGGCGCGCAGCAAGCCGGCGCAAGCTTCGGCGGCAGCGGCACCGTAACGAACGGCACCTCCGCCAATACGATCGACGCGGACACGACGGTAAGCGATCAAACCTACACGTCCAGCGGGGACGACGAGAACGCGCTCCGCATCGACGGCGCAACGGTTTCCCTCAGCGGCATCACGGTCAACAAGACCGGCGGCGAATCCTCGAACACCGAGGACGGCGACTTTTACGGGCAGAACGCGGGCCTGCTGGCGCTCAACGGTGCAACGGCGACCATTACCGGCGCAACCGTAACCACCAGTGCTGTGAACGGTAACGGCGTGTTCAGCTACGGCGAAGGCACGACGGTCAACATTTCGGACTCCGTGATCCGCACGAGCCAGCGCAACTCCGGCGGCATTCAGACCACCGGCGGAGCAACGATGAATGCGACAAATCTGGACGTCCAAACGGAAGGCGCGTCCTCCGCGGCGATTCGCTCGGATCGCGGCGGCGGAACGGTAACGGTGGACGGCGGAACCTACGTGACAAACGGCACGGGCAGCCCCGCGGTCTACAGCACGGCGAACATCTCCGTTTCCAACGCGACGCTCACGGCGAACGCCTCCGAAGCGATTGTCATCGAAGGCAAGAACTCGGTCACGCTCAACAATGTTGTACTCAGCGGAAATATGCAGGCGAGCACGGATGAGAACGAGAACATCCACAACATCATGCTCTACCAGAGTATGTCCGGTGACGCGGAGGTTGGGCAGTCAAACTTCTCCGCAACCGGCGGCAGCATTCTCGCCAACGCGGGCGACCTGTTCTACGTGACGAACACCACCTGCGCCATCTCGCTGGAAAACGTTGCGCTCACCCTGGCAAACGACGTGCTGCTCAACGTAACCGGAAACTCGAACTCCCGCGGCTGGGGCACGGCAGGCGCAAACGGCGGAACCTGCACGTTTACCGCAACGAACCAACAGCTCACCGGCAATATCATCGTGGACAGCATCTCGAGCCTGGACTTCTCGCTCGCGAACGGGTCGGTGTTTACCGGCGCAATCAATACGAGCGGCGCGGCGGGCACGGTCAACGTGACGCTGGCGAGCGGCACCACTTGGGTGCTCACGGGCGACAGCTACATCAGCTCGTTTACCGGCGACGTGAGCCAGATTACGACGAACGGATACAGCGTGTTTGTCAATGGCACGGCGATCACCAAGTAAAAAACACAAATGCATTCAGGCGCGGGGCGAACCAATCGTCCCGCGCTTTTCGCTCGGTTCAGGATTAAAACATGTGTGCTCCGAACGTGATTTGTAGTTTTTTTCCGGCCGACCCCCGTTTTTCAGCCCTCCATTTCGTAGAACTATAGTGTACGGAGCAATCCGTCGGATTTATTCATTAAGGAGTGGAATAGCATGCAGAATTACGATACGCAAGGAACCAAGCCGCGCCGCACCAAGCGGTACTTAGTTGGAATTCTCGTTCTGGTGATGGTGCTCGCCATCAGTGCAACCGCGCTGGCCGATAACGGCAGAGGAGCGGGCGGCAACGGCGGGCAGCCAAAGCCGGGCGGTTTGTCCAGCCAGCCGCCGCAAGGCACCCCGGATCCCGACGACTCGACGGAAGATCGGCAAGGGCAACGCGGCAATGGCGCGCAGAACGCCGAACAGCCCGGTGTCAATACGGACAAGATCGCAAAGGCGATTGCGGCACTTGAAGACGAAACCTTGCAGGCAAGCCTGACGGCACTGCTGGAAACCTACGAAGATGCGCTGGAGGCAAAGCAAGAGGCTCTGGACGCGAAGGACACGACGAACCTGAGCACACTTTCCAGTGCAGTCAGCGCAGCAAAGGACGCGCTGGATACGGCGCTGGAAGCGGCGGGCGTCTCGACGGACGACCTCTACGGCGTACCGGAAGAGGCGAATGACGGAACAGGGCGTATGCAGAATCGCCCCGCGATGGACACGGATGAAATCGCAACCGCCATCGCCGCGCTGGACGACACGGACGCGAACAAAGCGACGCTGACCTCGCTGCTGGAAGCGTACGAAGCGGCATTGACCGCGCAGTCCTCTGCGGATACCTCGTCGCTGACGAATGAGGAACTCAAGGCGCTTGCCGACGCGGTGCAGACCGCCGAACAGGCGCTGCTGGAGGCGACGAAAGCCGCCGGAATCACCGGTGGCGTCGGCCGCGGGCAGTTTGTAAACGGATACGGCAACAGGAACCTGAATACAGAAACGATTGCTGCTCAGATTGCCGCGCTGGACGACACGGACACGAACAAAGCGACGTTGACCTCGCTGCTGGAAGCGTATGAAACCGCGCTTGCGGCGCAAAGCGGCGCGGACACCTCCGCCTTGACGGAGGACGAGATTGCCGTGCTGGCCGATGCAACGCAGAAAGCCGAGCTGGCGCTGGAAGAGGCACTCCAGAACGCGGGTCTTGCGGACGAGCCGATTCAGGAACAGAACCAGCGGCAGAATCAGGTGAAGACCCAAGCGAGCGCAAGCCCTGCTCCGACATTTGAGCTGAACGTGGTCGGTGGCGACACCTCCACCACAAACGCCGAAACAACCAGCCTGTTCTCCGCGTTCCTCGCGTGGCTGAACAATCTCGTAAAATAATCGTTCGGTGTGATAGAATGGGACTGCAGGGGAAACCCTGCGGTCCCTCTGTCCGAACGGCTGGGGGGACGATCCTCGCAAGCTCCGTGGCTCGGTAATTGAAACAAATCAATCCACGGAGCGGAAATGGAACTGCAGCGGCGCATGGGTTCTTACGAAACCGAACTTGCTCTGCGCGCGGCACAGGATGACCGCGCACGCGAGGAGCTCATTCGAAGACAGGAGCGGAACATTCTGAAAATCGCCTCCCGCGCAAAGCATCGCTTTGTGACGAAGAGCGACGACGAATGGTCAGTTGCTTTGTGCGCGTTCTCACGAGCAATCGATACCTTTGAGCGCGGCAGCGGAGGGTTTCTGCCCTATGCGGAAACGCTGATCCGGCGCGCGTTGATCGACGCGCACCGCGCGGAATCCAGGTTCGAACGCGAAATGTCCGTTTCTCCGGAGGCGTTCTCCGCCGATGCGGACGAGGAAGCGCCGGGAGCCGTGCTCTACGCGGTCGTGCAATCCAGCGTTCGCGCGGCGGACACGAGCCTGCGGGACGAGATTCTGGCGGCAAACGCGGCGCTTGGCGCCTTTGGGTTCCAGTTTTTCGACCTGACCAGCTGTTCGCCGAAACAGCAGAAAACGCGAAAGGCCTGCGAGCAGGCGGCGCTTGCGCTGCTGAACCAGCCGCAGGCGCGGGACTCGCTGTTCAACACAAAACAACTGCCGATTCAGCAGCTGATTCGACAGAACGGGTTTTCGAAGAAGATACTCGATCAATACCGCCGATACATCATTGCGCTGGTCGTCCTGCAAACAGGGGACTATCCACTGCTGTCGGGTTACATCCGCGATTGCGGACGGGGGGAAAACACATGAAACGGGAGATGGATGCTTGCATTGTCGAGCTGCGCGGGCGGTATGCCGCGGCGCTGACCAGCGACGGGCAGTTCGTGCGCATTCGTAACCACGGCTTCTCCGTGGGTCAGACGGTTCGGCTGACGAAGCGGCAAACAATGCCCGCGCAACGAAGGCAGCTGCGCGCGCTGACCGCCGTTGCGGCCGGGCTGCTGTTTCTGGTGTTGGGCGGTTTCAAGGGGTACCAAACTCCCGTTGGCGTCGTGAGTTTGGACGTGAATCCCTCCATCGAGTATTCGATCAATGTATTCGACCGCGTGTTGAGCGTGCGCGGCGTCAACGAGGACGGAGAAGTCCTGCTGGATCAAATGGACACAACACTGCTCAAGAACCGCCCCGTCTCGGAGGCGGTTGAACAGACGATTGCATCGCTGCGCGAAAGCGGCTATTTTCCGCAGGATGCGGAGAACGACGTCGTGCTCGCCGCCAGCTCCTACAGCACACAGCATGCGGAGCAGCTCGCGGAGCAGCTCAAGGGGCGCGTCGCCGTGCAGAGCGATTTGACCATTCTCGCGTTTTCCGTGACGCATCAGGAGGTTGAGCAGGCGCATGCGCTAGGCTCAAGCGCGGGAAAGGTTCGACTTGTCCAGCAACTGGAGCAGACAAACCAGTCGGGTAATGGGTTCCAGGAGGAGGATTGGCTGGAGAAGCCCGTTCGCGATATCCTCCAGGAGACAGAGGAGCAACAGCAACAGACGCAGACGCAGCCCTCCGGCGAGCAGCAGAACGCGCCGCAGCCGCAGGGCACGCCGCCGCCGGCTCCGGAAGCGACACCAAACCCGGTATCCGCTCCGCAGGAACCGGCACCCGACGGCGAGCAGCCGTTCGGCGACGGTCAGCCGAGCCCGAGCCCGAGTCCGAGCCCGAGCATGAGTCCGAAGAACGGAACTCCCGGCGGCAAGGAGCCGTCGGGTTTGGGCCAACCCCCACGCAAGTGATAAAGTGCACAGTTTAGAAAAAACGGAAATTAGTTCCTAAAACGTTTTAATTCCTGTTTCCTTTTTCCGGCGGCTGCGGTACAATACAGGGAAA
>CAZDXW010000015.1:41478-45804 GCA_964509485.1 uncultured Christensenella sp. | reverse complement strand
TAGATGCGCTTGTTGGCGATGAAGCGGTTGAGCAGCGGATATTCCGCCGCGGTGCGCACATAGGCCGCGAGCACGACGCCGAGGTGCGAAAAGCGGTAGCCCTGCTTACGCTTCTCGTTGAGATAGGACTGCATCGGCGAAATTGGAACGTCGACTTCGATCATGTTCATCGCGTCGTAGCGGTATTTGAGGATATAAGGCATGACCGTATAGATTGGGTTCGCGTCTTTCACACGCTTTCCGTCTTTGCGCATTGTGTCTCCTTATCTGATCGATTGATGCATGAATTCGACAACAAGAATACCATATTTGTCGGGTTTATCGCAAGTATATATCCGAATCCACACGCTTTGGGCGTGGTTTGGATCAAACGATTGTGTCAAATCGGAAAGTCTCTAATAATATGTAGTGTATGAAACGCGAGATAAGGCGAGCGTTCAATTGCGTTAAACTAGAAAGTTTGCAATGATGTTTCAGTTTGACAAATGCGGGGTATGGTATACTAATAGAAAAAAAGAACGGAGGATTTTGATCCATGCAAAAACAGTTGAAAACGATTGTCTGCGCGGTTCTTGCGCTTACGTTAGTCCTCGGGCTGTTCGGCTGCGCGGGGAATGCGTTGCCGGAAGGATTTGACGCGGAGGAAGTCGGCTCGGCGGCGGAGGAAGTCGTCGGTCTCGCAACCGCGGGGGATTATGACTCCATCATCGCCTCCATGCGTGCCGATTTGCAGAAGGCCATCACCGCCGACCAGTTGAAGGAAGGCTGGGCGGCCACCTACGAAAAGGCGGGCGCGTTCAAGAGCATCACCAAGACGGTGCTCTCCGGAACGGAAGACGCCACCACGAAGGAAGCGTATGCGGTAGCTCAGGTCCAGGTGAAGCATGAAAACGCGAATCTTCTGTATACGCTCTCGTTTGACAAGGATCTGGCGCTGGTCGGAATCTACCTGAAATAACGAAACGAGCGAATGAGCGAGCGGGACGAAGCGGCGCAGCGTGCGCTGAGAGCTTACTTTGCGGAAAACGGCATGCTGCTCTGCAATGAAAGCCGCGATTTGCCGTATTTGGATCTCGTTGGCGGCAACTGGAACGCGATTGTTTCGCTCATGGAACGCGGAGAAGTTTGCTACAGCCGGCTCTATCGGGACCGGGTGACCTATCTTTCCCGCGCGCTCTATACCGCGATGAAACCGTATCGTCAGCGACTCTTACAGCTGGACGAGCCGAGTCGGCGTCTGCTTGAATTCTTGCGGGCAACAGGTGAAGCGAACGCGGAGCAGATGCAGGCGGCCTGCCTGCTGGAACGCAAGGTGCAGACGACGGCGCTCAACGCGCTCGTCTCCGAGCTGTTCGTCACTGTGTCCCGCCGAGATGTGACGATTCACGAGAGTTGGTGCACGTTTTTCTATTGCCCCGTGGAGCTCTGGGAACAGCGACAGCCAAATCCACCTCCGGCGGATGCAAGGCAACTGCTGAGTCGCCAGCTCACCGAGCGACAGGTTGACCGAATGCTCTCGTAGACGCAAAACACGAACTGGAGACTACATCTGCATGCTCACGAACGAAACGATCGACGCGTATTGTCATATTCTGGAAAGCGAGCTGATTCCCGCGACGGGCTGCACGGAGCCGATTGCCATCGCCTATGCGGCGGCGACGTTGCGGGACGCTCTGGGCGGCTTGCCGGAGCGCATGCGCGTTGCGGTCAGCGGAAACATTCTCAAGAACGCCAAGAGCGTCGTCGTGCCCGGCACGGGCGGGGCAAAGGGGATTGCCGCCGCGGCAGCCGCCGGTATGGTCGCGGGGGACGCCTCCCGCCTGCTGGAAGTAATCGACTCGATTTCGCCCGAACAGCGGGAGCAGTTGCAGGTGTATCGAGCCAGCGTGCCGATCACGGTGGAATGCGCGGAGGACGGCTTGTCGCTGGATATCCGCATCACCGGATGGCGCGGCGAGGACACCGCGTTTGTTCGCATTGCGGGCGCGCATACAAACATCGTCCGTCTGGAGCGAAATGGATGCGTGCTGCGCGACGCGCCGCTGATCGACGCGGAGCAGGAAAGCAGCGCTCCGAGCATTCTGAATACGGCGGATATCGTGGCGTTTGCGGACACGGTGGATTTAAAGCGGATCGAGCGACCGCTGAATCGCCAGCTGTCGCTGAATCTTGCGGTGGCACGGCGTGGTTTGGAAGGCGGCTGCGGCGCGAACATTGGCCGCGTTCTGCTCGACGGCGGCGAGGGAGACCTCGTTACACGCGCGCGGGCATGGGCGGCGGCGGGTTCGGACGCGCGCATGAGCGGCGTGGAACTGCCGGTGGTCATCGTCTCCGGCTCCGGCAATCAGGGAATCACCGCGAGCGTGCCGGTTGCTATTTGGGCGGAGGCGAAGGGTTATTCCGAGGAACGGTTGCTGCGCGCGCTGATTGTCTCCGACCTCGTCACGGTTCACCAGAAGACCGGCATCGGGCGGCTCTCTGCGTTCTGCGGAGCGGTCTGCGCGGGCTGCGGCGCGGGCGCGGGCATCGCCTATCTGGAAGGCGGCGGGTATGACGCGGTTGCGCATACGCTGGTCAACGCACTCGCGGTGATCAGCGGCATGGTCTGCGACGGCGCAAAGGCAAGCTGCGCGGCAAAGATTGCCACCGCGGTAGAGGCGGGCATACTGGGGTATCGGATGTATACGCAGCATCAGGAATTCTATAGCGGGGACGGCATTGTCGTAAAAGGCGTGGACAATACGATTCGAAACATCGGACGCCTCGCAAAGAACGGCATGCGCGAAACCGAAACAGAGATTCTGAGCATGATGCTCGAAACCGAGACCCGCGCATAAGCTCAAAAACAAAGAGCAACACAAAAGCAGGGGAGCAACCGCTCACCCTGCTTTTTTCGTTCGTGCTTTATTTTACCGTAATCAGTTCGTATTGGCGGGAACCGAGGCCGATCTCTTCCGCATGCGCGAGGGTAACGGTCCAATCCGTGCCCTGCGCGGAGACGTCAAAATGGTCGTGCCCGGGGCAACCCTGCTCAATATGCTCCGCGAGCTGACTGCCCGGCATGGCGGGCTGCTTGATGCAGGCGTCCGCGCAGGCCTGGTCGAGCGCTACTGGGTCAAACGACGCGAACATGCCGACGTCCGGAATGATCGGCACGTCGTTCTCCGAGTGGCAGTCGCAGTTCGGGGACACCTGAATGACGAGGTTGATATGGAAGTTCGGGCGGTTCTGCAGCACGGCCAGCGAATACTCGGCGATTTTTTCGCAGAGAATCTGGTTGCTGTTTCCGCTCGTATTCTCAATTGCGTCGAAGTTGCAGGCGCCAATGCAGCGGCCGCAGCCCACGCAACGGTTGTGGTCGATGCTGGCGATCTTCTTTTCGTTGTAGGAAATTGCGCTGTGCGCGCATTGCTTGCCGCACTGGCGGCAGCCGCGGCAGAGCGAGGCATCGACGGTGGGCTTGCCGTCGCAATGCTGATCCATCTTGCCCGCGCGCGAGCCGCTGCCCATGCCGATGTTCTTGAGCGCGCCGCCAAAGCCGGTGCCTTCGTGCCCCTTAAAGTGGTTCAGCGAAACGAGGATATCCGCGTCCATAATCGCCTGACCGATCTTCGCTTCCTTGATGTGCTTGCCGCCGGAGATGGGCACGATCTTCTCGTCGAGCCCCTTGAGTCCGTCCGCAATGATGCACTGGCAGCCGGTGGAAGCGACCGAAAAGCCGTTCTCCGCCGCCGCGTCGAGATGGTCCAGCGCATTCTTGCGGCGTCCCGGATAGAGCGTATTGCAGTCCGTCAAAAACGGGCGGCCGCCCTTGGCGCGAATCACGTCCGCAACTGCGCGGGCAAAATTCGGGCGCAGAAACGAGAGGTTGCCCGGCTCGCCGAAGTGAATCTTAATCGCGACAAACCGGTCGGCAAAATCGATTGTCTCGATTCCGGCGCGCCGAATCAGCCGCTGGAGCTTTACCGTCAGCGGATTGTCAAAATCTGTGCGAAGATCCATGAAATATACCTTGGAAAGCTGCATGCGCTTGAAACTCCTTTGATTACAAATGTTCAACAAATAGCATACCACATGTTTGGAAATGCTACAACGAATCTTGCTTTTTTTACGCATAGGATTCGAAACCCTTGCGTTTTTTGAGAGAAAACGATATCATTCTCCGTTGATAGACTTTTATCAGCACGTAAGACAGGCGGAAGACAACATGACATTGGGCAAACAACAGGGAAAACTGAGCGGAGCGGCGCTGCTGCTGCTGGCTTCGCTGATCTGGGGCGTGGCGTTTGTTGCGCAGAGCGCGGGCATGGCCTATGTCGGGCCGTA
>CAZDXW010000015.1:38230-41378 GCA_964509485.1 uncultured Christensenella sp. | reverse complement strand
ATGCTCTGGTTCTGCGTGCTGGTTGCGCTGGCGGGGCTGTACTTTCTCTCGATTCAGTCCGACTTCTCCGTGAGCACGGGGGACCTGCTCGTGCTTGCCTGCGCGGTGGTCTTTACGTTCCAGATTCTGCTGGTCGACCACTTTGCACCAAAGGTGGACATCATTCGCCTGAACTGCATTCAGTTTGCGGTGATGGCCGTGCTCTCCGGCATTCCGATGCTGCTGTTCGAGCAGCCCAAGATCGGCGCAATTACGGACGCATGGCTGCCAATCGTGTACGCGGGCGTCTTCTCCGGCTGCGGCGCGTATACGCTGCAAATGCTCGGACAGCGCCGCGTGGAACCGACCACCGCCTCGCTGCTGCTCAGCCCGGAGAACGTGTTTGCGATGCTCGCGGGCTGGCTGATCCTCGGGCAAAAGCTCTCGCCGCGGGAACTGCTCGGCTGCGCGCTGGTGTTTGTTGCGGTGATCTGCTCGCAGATGCCCTGGGAGAAGGTCTTTCGGCGAAAGACGGAGCCGGCGGTGCAAGAGCCACTCACGGCACCGGAACAGTAAGAAAGCGAAACAAACAAGCAAGGCGCACTGCCTTGCTTTTTGATTAAAACTCATATCATAATAGGTTAAAACCAAACACGGAGGGGTACCGTTGAACAATCCCATCACATTGATCTCCATCGGACGGCATACGCGCCTCGGCGACGTGCTGGAGCAGGCGCTTTCCGGGGTGCCGTTTCAAACGATGCAGGTGGAGAAGCTTTCCGGCGCGAAGACCGCCGGAGCACGCCTGTTGTTTGCCGCCAGCGCGGACGCAACCGGCGAAAACGAGCAGTTGCGCGCGTTAACCCGGCGTTTCCGCTGTGGAGAATTGCGGCTGGAAGGCGCGGCCTGCGCGCTCCTTGCGGACGGCGAGCAGGGCGGGGCTTTGCAGACGGACGCGCTACAACTGCTGCTTGCGGCGAGCGACGCGGGCGCGGCCTGCATTGCGCAACCACTGCTGGAATCCCGGCGTGATTTACGGAGTTTTACGGAGACGAAAGGGGCGGCGCGCAAGACGCCGTTTGAGGCCTATGTTGCACAGGCGAACGCGTTGATTCGACGCCTAGGCGAATTCGAAATCGAGCTGCCCGAACCGACACACGTCCGGCTGCTCACCCCGCTCACAGGCGGACCTGCCAAGGATTGGCGCAGCGCAATGACGCGGATGTTGACCGAGCCGGGTGCGACGCTGACAGAGGACGAGCACGCACCGCGTACGATCCTGCTCGTGGAGAACACGAGCGGCCTGCCGGACGAGCGCACCCTCGCGCTGCTTCGGCGCGGAAGCGGGCAGCTGACCTGCCTCCTTGCTTCGCCTGCCGCGGGCGGCGAACTCTATTCGCTCGCGCTGCTGGATCAGGCCTGCGTGCGCGGCGGCTATTTCCTCGCGCCGAAGGGAATGCTTGTGTTCGAGGGCATGAGCGCCGTTGAGGTGCTCGCGGGCAAGGTGGAGATGGAGCGGGTGAAAACCTGCTTTCGATCCGAACGCTGCGAGTAAATTGTTTAAACTCTTCTATTTGAGATTCTCTAGTATCTGCATATAACGCTTGGTCGCCAACTCGCTGACCTCGCCTTTGCGGCAGACGGATAGCTCGCGGAGCTTGAGGTGCGGGCGCTCGACGACGACCTGCCCGTCCTTAAGCTTACTCTGAAGCACGCCAAGCGCATCCAGAAAGCGCGGGTCCTGCTTTGCCGCGTTGTAGAACGAGAGCACATACACATAGTAAAACAGGTTATAGTTCGAAAACGGGAACGTCACCTGATGAAACAGCGTGCCGATTCCGTAATGGCAGGGGCCGAGCGGCGCGCGGGTTTCCCAATGCCCAAGCAGAAACTGCACCGCGCGATCCAGCCGCTCGTCCGTATTGGCATACGGCGTGAAGCGAAAGGCGTCCAGCGCGGTCAGTGTCGGCCCCGGATTGGAGAACTCCGTCTCCGGGCCGTGCCCAAAGAAGAACTTCTTGCAGCGCCAACCGCCGTCCGTATGCTGCGTTTCGAGCAGGTGCACAAAGGTTTTGTCGAGCCGGGCGTCGGCGGAGTACCCCAGCGCGCAGAGCGTACGCGTCGCAAAAATCGTTTGGCAGGGGTAGATGCTGCTCTTCGGGATCAGCTGAAAACGTCCGTCTTCACGCTGCGCATTCCAGAGCAGCGCCGCCGCGCCTTCCAGCGCCGGATCGACCGGGTCAAGCCCCAGCTCGCTGAGGATATATGCCGCCTCCAGCGTGGAGAAGGGGCCGCCCTTGATCAGGCTGCCCTCCGGCGTCGCCCAGAAATCCGCGCCGTTGTCACCGCGGTGCGAGAGCAGAACTGCGATATCTTCGTCATAACGCTTCATGGATTCACCCTCTTTTCATTCGAAACGTGTGGAATCCGGCATGAGCCGCTTCTCATATAAATAGAAGAGACCCTTTCGAAACCGGATGTCGCCCGCCTTTTCGTAACCGCGCGATTCGTAGAGCTTCAGCGCAGCGGGATTGAGCGAGAACGCGTCCAGCCGGATGGCGCGAAGGCCGCGATCCAGCACCGCTTGCTCCAGAAAATCCATTGTCTGCCGGGCGACGCCCTGCCCCTGAAAAGCGGGGTGCACGCAGAGGCGGTGCAGCACGATGAACCGCGGGTCGCAATAGCGCCAGTCGGCTTCCTCGTAGTCCTCCTCGGAGCACTCCTCCAGCAGGAACGCAACGGCGATTTTTCCGTTCAGGCGCCCAATCTGCATTTGTCCGCTGGACACATCCTCTTGCAGAATTTCGGCGGAAGGGTAGATTTCGTCCCACTGCGGGATGTTCTGTTCGTCCATCCGCGCGATGGCAGCGCGGTAGAGCGCGATGATCTCCGGTAAATCGTTCGAAACCGCGTACGAAAAATCCATGTACCCACCTCGGAAAAGATGATACGATCATTATACCGTACCGTATACGAAAAGACAGCGAAGAAACGGTGAACTTGATGCATAAGAATCGTGGATAACGCATGACTATACAAGTTGTTACCCCGTCACGCGATATGCAAGACCAAACATCATATACGAAATGCGGCTGTAAAATGTGCCGAAAAACCGTGCAATTTAGACGAAACCGAACATAGATGTGAATTTTCTGTTGACTTTATGCGT
>CAZDXW010000015.1:33965-38130 GCA_964509485.1 uncultured Christensenella sp. | reverse complement strand
TTTTTCGCCGGGACAGCCCGAAACACGGGCGCCGGATTCGTATATGGAACAAACAGGAGGCTCTGTGAATGAAACATAGACACGGTGGTAACAAGACATGCTGAAATATACATTAAAGCGCATACTGTCCGCAATTCTTGCAGTCTTCATTTTGATTACTGCGACGTTTTTTCTGATGCACATGGTACCGGGCAGCCCGTTCATTTCCGAGCGCATGACGGAGAAAGTCAAAGCGAATCTGGAGAAGAAGTACGGCCTCGATAAACCGCTGACTGCCCAATATGGCATTTACTTAAAGGGTCTCGTGGAAGGTGACATGGGCACCTCGCTCCAGAAAAAGGGGCGTACCGTGACCGGCATCATCGAAGAAAAGTTCCCATACTCGGCAAAGCTGGGTTTGATGGCGATTGTCTTTGCGGTGATCATCGGCATTCCATTGGGCGCGCTCGCCGCGATCCATCATGAGAAGTTGCTCGACCGATTGGTCATGCTGTTTACTACGATATTTATCTCCGTACCGGGTTTTGTATTTGGTACTCTACTATTGGTTCTATTCTGCGCGATTTTGAAGATCGCGCCTGCAACCTGGAACGACTCGTTCGGCAACTATGTGCTGCCGGTCATTTCTCTATCGTTCTACCCGATTTGCTACATTACGAAGCTGACGCGTTCCTCCATGCTGGAGACGCTGGGGCAGGACTACATCAAGACCGCGCATGCCAAAGGCTTGTCGGCGTTCGTGGTGCATTTTAAGCATGCGCTCAAGAACTCCGTCATTCCGGTCATTTCCTATGTCGGCCCGCTTACCGCGTTCCTGATTACCGGAACGTTCGCGGTGGAAAAGCTGTTCAGCGTTCCGGGACTGGGCCGGTTCTTTGTGGACAGCGTGTCGAACCGCGATTACCCGGTCATTATGGGTACAACGATTTTCCTTGGTTGTATCATGGTACTGATGAATCTGGTGGTCGATTTCGTTTACGGTTTGGTTGATCCCAGAATTAAGCTGCGATAAGCGAGGCGACCATGAATAAGATGGAACAAAACAAGAGCAAAGAAATTAAGAATAAGGTCAGCCTGCGGCTTAACCCGCTGAGTATGCATGTCAATCCGGATCTGTTTGTGCCCGCCACGACGGAGGAGAAGCAGGAACTGGTTGTCATTCGGCAGGGAACGTCCCTCTGGAAGGACGCGATGCGCCGCTTCCGCCGAAACAAGTTTGCGATGGTCGCGCTTGTGCTGATCATCATACTGTTTCTGTTTGCGTTTGTCGGCCCGCTGATCTCACAGTATGACTACGATCAGTTCAACCAGGGTCAGGAAGACCAGAGCCCGAACTGGCAGCATCCGTTTGGCACCGACCGATTTGGACGCGATCTACTCGTTCGAAACATGTATGGCGCGCGAATATCGCTGTCCATTGGCGTTATCGCGGCGCTGTTGACATTTGTCATCGGCTCGCTCTACGGCTCGATCAGCGGTTTTCTCGGCGGACGGGTGGACAACATCATGATGCGCGTCATCGATGTTATCTATTCCTTGCCGGACTTATTAGTGGTTATTCTACTCTCGGCAACACTCAAGGAGCCGCTGGAGAAGATACTGGAAAACAGCAATGTGTTTTCGGGCATCAGCGAACTGGGCCCGGCGTTCTTCTCGATGCTGATCGTCTTCGCGCTCATGTACTGGGGCACGATGGCGCGTATTGTGCGCGGCGAGGTGCTGCGTATTAAGGAGCAGGAATACGTGCTGGCGGCCCGCGCGATGGGCGCAAACAGCGGCCGCATCATTCGCAGCCACATTCTGCCAAACTGCATCGGCCCGATCATTGTAACGACGACGCTGCAGATTCCTTCCGCAATCTTTACGGAATCGTTCCTCAGCTTCATCGGCCTTGGCATCTCCGCGCCGCTCGCGTCGCTGGGGTCCATGGTGACGGACGCGCTGCAGGGCGTATATTCCTTCCCGTCCCGCGTGGTATTTCCTTCCGTGATCATCGCGCTGATCATTCTCGCGTTCAACACGGTTGGCGACGCGCTGCGGGATGTGCTTGATCCCAGAATGAAGAAGTAACAATGGAACATGCGGTGTGGCTTTCCCACCTGCATAGATCGGATACATTAGACTTAGAAGTAGAGGTGCGGCTTTGGAAAACCAGCATTTAATCGAAATAGAAGACCTACGGGTATCGTTCTTTACGCCGGGCGGAGAGGTTCAGGCGGTGCGGGGCGTATCCTGGCATTTAAACGAGGGTGAAGCGCTCGGCATCGTCGGCGAATCCGGCAGCGGCAAGTCCGTTTCGGTTTATGCCATCATGCAGCTGCTGCAGGAACCCGGCAAGATCGTTGGCGGCAGCATTCGCTTTAACGGCATTGACATGCTCAGCCTTTCGGAAGAGGAAATTCGCAAGATTCGCGGAAACGATATTGCGATGATCTTTCAGGACCCAATGACCTCCCTGAACCCGGTTTACACGGTTGGCGATCAGATTTGCGAACCGCTCGAACTCCACTTGAATATGAAGGGCGAGGAAGCGGAGAAACGCGCGGAGGAGCTGCTCGGCATGGTTGGCATCCCCAGCCCGAAGCGGCGCCTCAAGCAGTATCCGTTTGAGTTTTCCGGCGGCATGCGTCAGCGCGCGATGATCTCCATGGCGCTGGCCTGCGAGCCAAAGCTCCTGATTGCGGACGAGCCGACCACCGCGCTCGACGTAACGATTCAGGCGCAGATTCTCGAGATCATGAAGGACCTCAAGAAGCGCTGCTGCATGAGCATAGTGCTCATTACGCATGACCTTGGCATCGTTTCGGATATCTGCGATAAGATCATCATTATGTACGGCGGCGAGATCATGGAGTACGGCCCCATTGAAACGCTCTTTTCCGCGCCGAGCCATCCGTATACCATCGGCCTGATCCGCTCGCTTCCGAAGATCGATCAAAAGGAAGGCGAGCCGCTGACCCCAATTGAAGGTTCTCCGGTCGACCTGATGCACCCGCCCGCCGGCTGCCCGTTTGCTTCGCGCTGCGAGCACTGCATGAAGGTGTGCCTGACGGAAAAACCGCCGTATTTCGAACTGAGCCCGGGTCACTATTCGGCCTGCTGGCTGCAATACGACCGGAAGGGACGCTGAGCGATGGATAAGCTGCTGGAGATTAACAACCTAAAGAAATACTTTTTGATCAAGGGCGAGAAGACGGGGCGCAACATGCTGCGCGCCGTGGACGATATTACTCTGGACATCTACAAGGGCGAAACCCTTGGCCTCGTTGGCGAGTCGGGCAGCGGCAAGACGACCGCGGGACGCACGATTCTGCGCCTCTACGAGCCGACGGCAGGGCAGATCATCTACGACGGCAAGGACATCTCCAAGGTGCACATGCAGCCGTATCGGCGTAAGATGCAGTACATCTTTCAGGATCCCTACGCCTCGCTGAATCCGCGTATGACGGTTGGCGACATCGTTGGCGAGCCGATCGACATTCACCATCTGGCAAACAGCAAGACCGACCGGAAAGACCGCATCGCGCAGTTGCTGGATCAGGTTGGTCTCAACAGTGAGCAGGCGACGCGCTATCCGCACGAGTTTTCCGGTGGACAGCGGCAGCGCATTGGCATTGCCCGCGCGCTGGCGGTGCAGCCGGAGTTCATCGTCTGCGACGAGCCGGTCTCCGCGCTGGACGTTTCGATTCAGGCGCAGATCATCAACATGCTGGAGAAGCTGCAGCGAGACATGGGGCTAACCTATCTGTTCATCGCGCACGATCTGGCGGTGGTCAAGCACATTTCCCAGCGCATCGGCGTTATGTACCTTGGCAAGATCGTTGAGATCACCGGAACGAAAGAGCTGCACTCGCATCCGATTCATCCATATACGCGCGCGCTGCTCTCCGCGATTCCGGCGTTTGATCCAAAGATCAACCGCGCCCGTAAGCGCATCATTCTGGAAGGCGAAATTCCGAACGCGCTGACGCCGCCCAAGGGCTGCGTGTTCTCGACGCGGTGTCCGTACGCAAAGGAGATTTGCTCGCAGCAAGCGCCTGAGCTCAAGGACGTGACCGCGGGGCACAAGGTTGCGTGCCATTTTGCGAACGAGTTCTAAGACTTGTTCCGCGAGCGAACCGCCAATCAATTCGTTTCCCAACAGGCAGGTGCCTGTGAATAAAAG
>CAZDXW010000015.1:8282-33865 GCA_964509485.1 uncultured Christensenella sp. | reverse complement strand
CGAGCGAACCGCCAATCAATTCGTTTCCCAACAGGCAGGTGCCTGTGAATAAAAGTGCGAACGAGTTCTAAGACTTGTTCTGCGAACGAATTTCCCATTCACTCGTTTCCCAACAGGCAGGTGCCTGTGAATAAAAGAAGGAGGCAAATGGAATGAAAAAAACGTTAACCCTGGCACTTACCATTGTCATGATCGTTTCCCTGGCGTTCGGTATGATCGGATGCGCAGGAGCAAGCACCGGCGCGAAGATCTGCGTTGGTTCGGAACCTGCCACGCTCGACCCGAACATGAATGAGTCGGTCGATGGCATGATCTACATCACGCACCTGTATGAGGGCCTCTATCGCCCGAATACCGATGGATCGTTCTCGCTTGGTCAGGCGAAAGACGTCACGATTACGGACAATCCGGATGGCACCGCGCATGTGGTTGCCACGCTGCGTGACGACATCAAATGGAGCGACGGCAAACCCGTCACCGCGCAGGACTTCGTTTACTCCTGGAAGCGTCTGTGCGATCCGGCCACCGCATCTTCTTACGGCTACATTGGCCAGGACTTCTTTGCCAATGGTCACGAAGTTGCCGCTGGCACCATCACGCCGGACGAACTGAGCGTGAAAGCAGTTGACGACAAGACCCTGGAATTCGACATCACCGCGAACGTTCCTTACACCAAGGACCTGCTCGCGTTCCCGAGCCTGATGCCTCTGCGTCAGGACATCGTGGAAGCGAATCCGGAGGGATGGTCCGTTGAAGCGAAGACCCAGGTTGCCAACGGCCGTTACGTGATTTCCGAGTTTGCGCATGAGAGCCAGCTGGTTCTCGAAAAGAACACCAAGTATTGGGACAAGGCGTCCACCAAGATGGGAACGCTGACCTTCATGCTCTCCGACGATGACAACGCCATTCTGGCCGCGTTCAAAGCCGGCGACCTGGATCTGGCCGACTCCTTCCCGTCCGACGAGCTCGCCGCTCTGAGCGCGACGCCGGAATACCATCAGTATGGTAACATCGGTATCTACTATCTGCAGATGCAGCAGATGGATGGCGGCCTTGAGCAGCTGAAGGACGTCAACGTCCGCAAGGCGCTCTCGCTGGCGATCGATCGCGACTACATCAACCAGACCGTTTGGAACAGCTCCCGCATTCCCGCCTACTCGATCGTTTCGTTTGGCGTTCCGGATGCGACCGCTGGCTCCGACTTCCGTAAGACCGCTGGCGACGTGGTTGGCGGCGACATGACGACCGACTATGCAGCCAACGTTGCAAAGGCGAAGGAACTGCTTGCCGCCGCGGGCTATCCGGATGGCAAGGGCTTCCCGAAACTCGAGTACTCCATCAATGAGAACACCGGTCACCAGGCGGTTGCCGAGGCTGTCATGCAGATGTGGAAAGAGAACCTGGGCATCGACGTTGAGATCGCGACCATGGATTGGGCAACCTTCCAGGATTACCGCAAGACCACCGATTGCGAAATCGCTCGTCAGGGCTGGCTCGGTGACTACACGGATCCGGCAACGTTCTTCGATCTCTTCACCTCGACCGCCGGCACGAACGATGGTCACTACAACAACCCGAAGTATGACGAACTCGTCATTGGCGCCAGAACCGAACAGGATCCGGTGAAGCGTATGGCGATGTACCATGAAGCAGAAGCGATCATCATGAACGATATGGGCGTTATCCCGATCGTGTTCTATGCTGACGACGTGCTCTCTCAGACCAACTTCACCGGTTTCGGCGTGAGCGGTACCGGCCTCAAGATGTTCTGGGATGCGGTCAAGACCGCGAAATAACCTCTGATTCAAACGAATCAAAACGACCCGCAGATGATTCTGCGGGTCGTTTTTTCGTGTGGTTGCGATCTGGCCGGTATCGCGGTATACTACATGCAATCCCAACAAGACGCAGAAAGGAACCGTATCATGAAGTATTCCGGTACATTGCTTTGCGTGAGCGACATTCGACGCGCAAAGGCGTTTTATGAAGAATTGTTTGGCTGCGAAGTCGCCATGGATCTGGGCGTGCACGTTGCGTTTAAAGACGGCATTTTCCTTCAGGAGGAGAAATCTTGGCTGGAGTTCATTCAAAAAAGCGAGAATACGCTGGTCTACGGGGGAAACGACAAGGAACTCTACTTTGACACGCACGATCTGGATGCGTTTGTCGAGAAATTGATGACCTATCAAGTGGAACTCGTGCATCCGCTTCGGGAGCACGGCTGGGGACAGCGCGTGATTCGATTCTACGATCTGGATAAGCACATCATCGAGGTTGGCGAGCATATGGGCGACGTTGCACGTCGCTTTCTGGCCACGGGCATGACGATGGAGGAAACGGCTCGGCGTATAGACGTGCCGATGGAAATGCTCAAGGGCTTTCTTGCAGAGTAAGCGAACCGGGCAACGAAGAGTCAATCAGCAGGCAAGAAAAAAGCGAACGCGTTTTGCGTTCGCTTTTGTGTTTGTTGATTGTGTTATGGAACGGGGGTTACGGTTGGTACTGCGGTTGGCGCCGTGGTTGTTGCGGCGGCGGTTGCGGAAGGATCGATAGAAGCACTCGGTGACGGCGACATCTTGGAGCGGTTGTTTGCCTTTCCGGTTGTCGCATCCATCGCCTCGGCGCTATAGAGCATCTTGAGAGTCTCCTGACCGGCTTTTCCGTCGAGCTTTGACAAACCATGATACTCCTGGAATTTCTGCACCGCCTGAACAGTGGTTGCGCCGTATAGGCCGGTAGCGCTGCCTGCCGTAAGGTAACCAAGCTCGATTAAGCGCTTTTGCAAATTGGTCACGTCCTGAACGAGCTTCGTGAGTTCCTTCGTACGGTCGTCGCCATCGCCACGGGCGAGGTAATAGGCCTTTGCATCAGCACTCATCAACAGCGAGTAGGTTCCCTGTCCGATGATGCCGTCCCAGTTCTTCGAATCGTCGAAGTTTTTCACCTGGAAGAGGCGGATAGCGGTTTTTGTTGTCGGACCGTACTTGGTGGTAAAGCCGCCTTCTGGTTCCGTCATATAACCAAGCTCGACCAGACGTTTCTGAATGTCCGGCATCAAGGGACTGACCGTACCGGCATTTTTGATGTCCTCTGTCAACTGGGGAAGCTCCGGTGTTGGCGTGACCGCTTCGGTCGGAACAGGGGTATTCGTTGGCGCCATGGAAGGCGTTGGCGTCAGATCGGAAAGCGCAAGCTGGCCGGTGGTTTCCGTTGCGGGGCGCTCACCCTTTGGCAGCAGTAACGCAAGCAGGATAATGGCGACAAGCGCCATTGCGAACGTTCCGCCAATAATGACCAGCGTCTTGGCGGGCAGCTGTGCCAGATACAATCCGAGCGCATGCATGAACCGCCCGAACTTGCTGCGCTTCTTCTTGCCGCTGCGTTGCGGGCGCGGTTCGCGATCGTAATCGTCGTCATAATTGCGATTGCTCTGCGGATAGCGCGTGCGGGACGTGCCGCCACGGGAGGCGTATTCGTCGTCCTGCATCATCTGCGTGCGCGAAGTGCTTCCCCGCGGAACATAGCCATATTCCTCTTCGCCGCGTGGCATCTGCGTGCGCGAGGTGCCGCGGGAAGAATAGCCGTATCCATCCTCGCCGCGCGGAATGGACGTGCGCCCGGTGTTTCCACGCGGGACATAACCTTCGCCCTGAGTAGGAACGCGCGTTGCATACGCGCTGTCCGGGTCTACATAGGGGCTCTGCATGCGGCGCGACGCGTAGGGATCGTTTGGTGCGCCCGCGTAGGGGTTCTGCTGCGCATAGGGGTCGTTTGGCGCGCCACCATAAGGGTTCTGCTGCGCGTAGGGATCGGAGCCGTCCGCCGGATATTGCCCGCCGTAATTGACCGAGCCGCTTGGCGCGTAGGACGAATCCATTCCGCTATAGTTCGTTCTCGGAGAGCGCGAGGAATTGCCGGACTCATAGGCTCCGCCTTGCACGGAATAACCGTCGTTTCCGGCGTCGTAATTGGGGTTCTGCCCATAGTTGATTGGCGTCGCGCCGTAACCAGCCGGATCGTCGCGATACGGCTGCGGAGCATTCGGATCCTGTCCTCCCGCGTTCGGATCTTCGTCGTAAGGCGGGTATCCATAGTTGCCGTTTTGATAATCCATTGCGTTCACGCTCCTCGCTGGAAATCGACTCCGAGTGGTTCAAAGTCGAAAGATTTCCTTCGGAATGGTAGAATAACCCATTCAAATACGACTATAGTTTACCATAGATGCGGGGGGTGAATTATCGGGTTTAATGTGAAGAATCTATGGATAAATTGTTAATCATTCGTTGATAAAACAATCACTGGTGGGGGAGAAACGTGAAAAAAGGAGCCAAATTAACCATTTCCGGCCATTGGCTCCCACTTTTCGATCAACTCGAAAAAACTGTATCGTTTTCTTTTTCAAATACGATTTATGAAACAAATTTGGATGCTTTATGCGAAGTAACGCTTGAGCAGCCCTTCAAATCCTTTGCCGTGGCGCGCTTCGTCCCGCGCCATCTCGTGCACGGTGTCGTGAATCGCGTCGAGATTGAGCTCCTTGGCGCGCTTGGCGAGCTTGGTCTTGCCATCGCATGCGCCGAACTCCGCGGCGGCGCGCAGCTCGAGGTTCTTCTTGGTCGACGTTGTGACCACTTCGCCCAGCATTTCGGCAAAGCGGGACGCATGGTCGGCTTCCTCATACGCATAGCGGCGGAAGGCTTCCGAAATCTCCGGGTATCCTTCGCGGTCGGCAATGCGCGCCATGCAGAGGTACATGCCAACCTCCGTACATTCGCCGGAGAAATTCATGCGCAGGCCTTCCAGCACTTCCGGGTCGACACCGGCCGCAACGCCAACGACGTGCTCGGCAGCGTATGCCTTTTCAACCGCGGGAATCTCAACGAACGAATCCCCCGGCGCATGACAGACGGGGCAGAACTCCGGCGGCATATCTCCGGTGTGCACATAACCGCAAACGGGGCAACGGAACTGTTTCATGATGTAACGCTCCTTGTTTTTAATTTTAGAATATTGAACTAGGCATTACTTTAATCGGAAATTGGATTTGGTTCTGTGATAAACCGACAAACAAATGTCCGCTCTACACGCTCGGAATCAGTCAGATACTATAATTTGAGTATATCGTTTTCTATTCGGCGAAGCAATTACCGGATGAAGGAATGTGTATTTCTATAAGAAAGCTCTCGCCTTTTTCTGAATTGTTACTGGAGCAAGAAACCCTTGGAAATAATGTTAACAATCAATCACAAAAGCGAAAAAGAGCTACCAAAACCTGCGTTCTTTTGCTATACTGCTAAACGATGATCACAAGATATGGGGGACAGGGATGAAACGATTCCTAGGGCTATTTCTGGTACTGGCGATTCTGTTGACGCCCGTTACCGCACTTGCGGACTATGAATACGAAGCCATTCCAACGCCGAATCTCATCGTCGTCGACGGGGATGATCCGAGCGTTGTGTTCTACGAAAAGAACGCGGATCAGCGCGTGTTTCCCGCGAGTACGACCAAGATCATGACCACGCTGATTGCGCTCGAAAATGGCAACCTGGACGACTCGTTCATGGTTGGCGAAGAGGTGCTCGGCACGACGGTCAAGTTTTCAAGTTACTCGTCGCTGATGGGCATTCAACCGGGTGAAACGCTGACTCTGCGTGATTTGGTCTATGGGTTGATGCTCGTTTCCGGAAACGACGCTGGCGAGGCGATTGCCAAGCATGTTGCCGGTTCGATCGATGCGTTTGTCGCGCTCATGAACCAGAAGGCGGCGGAACTGGGCATGACCAGCACGCATTATACAAACCCGCACGGCATACAGAACGACGACCACTACACCACGGCGCGCGACATGGCAAAGCTCATGGCCTATGCGCTCAAGAACAAGGACTTTATGTCGATTGCGGCGACGAAGACCTATACGGTACCCGCAAACAACGTCCGCACCACCGATCTTGTGCTCGTGAATACCGACCGCCTGCTAAACGCGGTGCCGACCGATCCGTATCCGACCGTTTACCAGTATGCCATTGGCGGGAAAACCGGTGACACGGATTCCGCCGGAAAATGCCTGGTCTGTGCCGCCGAAAAGGATGGCGCAAAGGTAATTTACGCGTCGTTTGGCGACAAGGATGACCTCTACAATGGAGACAAGGATTTAACGAACCTCTCCCGCTTCATCAACGCCGCAAAGGTGTTTGAATATGTATTTGACAACGGCTACCAAAAGGTGACCGCCGCGGAACTTGGACTGCAAAAATCCTTCTCCACGGGTGTGGTCGGCGGCGAAGAGTCCGATTTGAAAGACGGTCAGCTGACCATGAGCGCGCGGCTGGACGACGTGGCAATCCGCGCCCTGCCGGACAAGATTACGAACATCAAGGCAAACGCGGCTTCCATTACGGCAAACGTCGTGCTCACCGCGGAGGCGCAGGCGCCGATTACCGCCGGGCAGAGCATGGGCGAGGTGCAGTATCAGCTCAACGGGCAAACGATCTGTACGGTGCCGCTGGTGGCCGACTTTGCGGTGAACAAGGTGCTCGGCATGGAGGCCGTGCCAACGGACGACGGCAACGTGGTTTCCGTTTCGCCGGAGAGTACGCCGCTGATCGACCGGGGACACAAGGACTGGGACGCAGGCGATTATCTGACGCTGACGTTCGTGCTGCTGATTGTGCTGCTGGTTGCGCTGGTGGTGATCTTCGTTCTCTCCGAGCGTAAGCGCCGCTACGAACGCAAGCGCCGCAGTGCGCGGGCAAAGAAGCGCCGTCCGTACTGATTCCATCCGGATAAAACGAAACAAGCAAACAGCCGTCGCAAGCAAGCGATGGCTGTTTTTGTTTCTGTTGCAAGTGCAAATCAGGCGAGCGCGGCCTCCAGAAAGCGCGCAACGGCGCTGTGGTTGTTGTCCGCGTCGAGAACAATGTCTGCCGCGTCCTTGACCTCGCGAATCGCGTTTGCCGGCGCGCCGCCGATGTCGGCGAGCGAAACCATCTCAAGATCGTTGTTGTAGTCGCCGATGGCGAGGATCTTTTTCACGTCCTTGCAGCGCGAGCGCACATCCGAAAGCGTCATTCCTTTGTTCACACCCTCTGCGACGAATTCCAGATAGGTGCTCGACGTGCGAAACGCGGATAGCCCGTCGAACAGACCGTCCTGTTCCAGCGAGGCGTGGAGGATATCGAGCGCATCCGGTGTATGGGCAATCAACACCTTGAGCAGCGTACCGGATACTTGGTCAAACGGTTCACAACGGGTTTGAATCTGCTCAATGACGGTTTGCGGGTCGTCGCGTTGATCCGGATTGATTTCGTAGATCGACGTATCGGTAAACACCTGTACGCAGGTGCTATCATTGAGTTCAATCAAGCGTTCGGCAACGCGCCCGGTACGGTCCCGGTCGATGGGATGCATGGCAAGAAATCTTCGTTCGTCGAGGTCGTAGAGCCCCGCGCCATTGTAGAGAATGCAGGGTGCGTTGATTGGCAGGTCGCGTTCCACTGAACCGAGAATACCCGGCACACGACCGGTCGCAACGCCAAAGCGCCCGCCCTGCTGGATGAAGTCGAGAATTGCCTCGCGGTTCTCCGCGGAGATGCGCTTGTCGTCGTCCAACAGCGTTCCGTCGAGATCGCAATATAGATAATAGCCGTCGTAGGCTCCCATGTGTCCTCCTGAAAATAGCGTTCCGTCCATTGCTACCGCGGTAAAGCGCGCGCGGCGGCACAATTTCGTTTATTCTAATCGACCTTTCCCGAAAAAGCAAGAAAAGAACGACCGGATCGGCAGAATACTGACGGTTTCTGGTACGATCGTACCGGTTCCGGCGTGAAACGGATACGGCTGAAGCGCTTGATTATAAGGCTTGATGCGAGTATACTGATTTCGTTCGGACGGGATTTCGTTTGTCAGAAACGGTTCCCGCCCGTTGATTCTTTTGAAACGAGGAACGAAACGCCGAATGAGCGAACCGAAACCGCGAACGATCATCGGCATTGGCGCCGCCAACGTGGACGTCCACGGCAGAAGTCGAAACGCAATTGTCATGCGCGATTCGAATCCGGGGTTTCTCGCAACCTCCGTCGGCGGGGTGACGCGAAACATTCTGGAAAACCTTGCGCGTCAGGGCAATGCCGTCTCGTTACTGACCGCCGTCGGGGACGACCTGTTTGGCGAGATGATTCTGCGCGACAGCGCGGCGGCGGGGGTGGACGTTTCCCGCGTGCTACGGCTAGAGGACGTTGGTTCCTCCGGCTATGTTGCCGTTTTGGACGAGCGCGGGGACATGCTGCTCGGCATGTCGGACATGCGCATTCTGGAGTCGATACCGGACTCCTATCTGGCGGAGCATACCGCGCTGCTGCAAGCGGCGGACGCGGTGGTCTGCGACGCCTGCCTGCCGCTCAATCGGCTGGAGCAGGTGCTCGATCTCACCGGGGCCGAGACGCCGGTGCTGATTGACCCGGTCTCGACGGCCTACGCGCGGCGGATGAAGCCGCTCGCGGGACGCTTTGCCGTAATCAAGCCAAACGAGGTGGAGCTGGCGGTTCTCGCCGGACTGCCGACCGACACGGAGGCCGAGATTGAGCGCGCCTGCGAAGAGCTGCTGCGACAGGGGACAAAGTGCGTCGCCGTCAGCCGCGGGGACAAGGGCTGCTACTATGCGGACGCGGAGGGAACGCGGCTATTTCGCGCGCTGCGTCCGGTGGAACAGATGGTCAACGCGACGGGCGCGGGAGACGCGTTTCTAGCCGGTTTGACGCACGGGCTGGTCCGTGGCCTGCCGGTGCCGGAACGGCTCGATTACGCCCTCGCATCGGGCATTACGGCGATTCTAAGCATGACAACGATCAACCCGAACATGAGCGACGCGCTCGTTCGAGCGAATATGGAACGATACCGTCCGGATCGATAAGCGATCCCGAAAGGAGAAACAAACATGCAGATGAAAGACTATATGGACATATTGCCGGAGGTTTTGCAGGCGCTCAAGAAGAACCAACCGGTGGTCGCGTTGGAGAGCACGATTTTAAGCCACGGCATGCCCTACCCGGAGAATGTTGCGTTCGCGGGCGAGGTGGAAAAGGTTGTCCGCGCGGAGGGCGCCGTTCCCGCGACGATCGCGCTGATTGGCGGGCGTATTAAGATTGGCCTGACGCCGGACGAGCTGACGATCATGTGCAAGGCCGAGGACGTCGGCAAGGTGAGCCGCCGCGACATGGCGACCTATCTCGCACTCAAAAAGAACGGAGCTACGACCGTAGCGACGACGATGATCTGCGCCGCGATGGCGGGGATTCGCGTGTTTGCCACCGGCGGCATCGGCGGGGTACACCGCCACGGCGAGGTGACGATGGACGTCTCCGCCGACCTGCAGGAGCTCAAGCAGACGTCCGTCGCGGTGGTCTGCGCGGGCGCGAAGCAGATTCTCGACATCGGCCGTACGCTCGAATACCTCGAGACGATGGGCGTGCCCGTGCTGGGCAATGGCACGGCGGATTTTCCGGCGTTCTACTGCCGCAAGAGCGGCTTTGGCGTGGATTACGCGGCCAAGGACGAGGCGGAGATTGCGTCAATCATTCACACCAAGTGGGCGCTGGGGCTCGAAGGCGGCGTGCTGATTGGCAACCCGATTCCGGAGGAATACGCGCTGGACTATGACTATATGGAGGGTGTGATCACGCAGGCACTCGCCGAAGCGGATCAAAAGGGCGTCCGCGGCAAGGACATCACGCCGTTTATGCTCGCCAAGGTCAAGGAGATGACCAAGGGCGTGTCCTTCGCCTCCAACGTGCAGCTCGCCTACAATAATGCTCGTGTGGCGGCGAAGATCGCAAAGGCGTTGAGCCAACTGGACTGAACGGAGTAAGCATAAAAAAGGGAAAGCCGAATGGCTTTCCCTTTTTTGTGTTTCTAGCGTTAACCGAGCGCGACGTCGAGAATCATCATCACGAGAAAACCGAACATCACGCCGAGCGTGCCAATGTTGGAGTGCTCGCCAAGGTGCGCCTCCGGAATGAGCTCCTCCACGACGACGTACATCATGGCACCTGCCGCAAACGAGAGCATCCAGGGCATGTACGGCGCAATCAGCGAGGAAGCAAGCACGGTTAGAATGCCGAAGATCGGCTCGACGATGCCGCTGAGCGTTCCAAAGAGAAACGCCTTGCCAACGCCAAAGCCCTCCTGTCGGAGAGGTAGTGAGATCGCCGCGCCCTCCGGGAAGTTTTGAATGCCGATGCCGAGCGCGAGCGCGAGCGCCGCGGCAAAAGCCGCGGGCGCGTTGGCGCCGTGCTGCGCGGCGAGCGCAAACGCGAGACCGACCGCCATGCCCTCCGGAATGTTATGCAGCGTAACAGCCATGACGAGCAGCGACGTGCGCTTCATGGAAGAGGAGGGACCCTCCGCATCCCTCGAACCGGGATGCAGATGCGGAATCACCTTGTCCAACCCAAGCAGAAACAGAATGCCGAGGACAAACCCTCCTGCCGCGGGAATCCAGCCGATTTGACCCGCCGCCTGCGCCTCGTCGATCGCTGGAATCAGCAGGCTCCAGACGGAAGCGGCAATCATGACGCCGGCGGCAAATCCAAGGAACACCTTTTGTGCGGTGCCGGTCATCGTCTTTCGAAAGAAAAACACCATGGCTGCGCCGAGGGTTGTCATGAGAAACGTAAAACCCGTACCGGCGGAAGCGTAGAGCAATGCCTGACCCATGGGATGCACCGTCCTTTGCGATTCATTTTCGACACGATCGAGATCGTTGAAAAACCAGTTTTCTTATCTTGATAGTAATGACTTCCGGCATAGCCGTCAAGTGACTGGATTACCGCCAAAAGGGAATTGTCCCCGTGCGCTATGGTTCGCCGTACCGTTTCATCGCACGGCAGGCTATTACAGCGCACGGGGACAATTCAAGGAGAGAGGATGAGAAAAACGAATTCGCCCGCCCTGGGTCTCCATTGACCGTACCGCCGAACGGCAACAGAACCGGACGAGAGACGGAAAGCACCAGCGATTCGAGAAACGAACCGGATTCGGACATTCACCAAGCGATGATGGCCCGATCCATCCGTCCGCGCGGACTGCCTACCGGTTGCAGCTTACCCTCGAGAGGGAAACAGGCGAGCAGGCGGCGCGTGCCGAGCGATGGAATCGTGGAGCGGAAGGGCTGGGGCATCTGCGCACGGGCAGGGTGGGGAGAAACGGAGTTAGTCTTCCAGAATGTACTGGTTCAGCAGCGATTCGAGGTACTCCTGCCGACCGGAGACGTTTGGCGTAACGCCGTGGATGAGCGCGTACGCTTCCAGCTCGCTGAAACCGACGCGGTTATTGACGATGTCCTTGCCGATTCCTTCCGAGTAGCTCTCGTACCGCTTCGCCTTGAAGCTCTCGAACACGCCGTCCTGCAGTAGATGCGCGGCAACGCGGAGGCCTTTTGCAAACGTATCCATGCCCGCGATGTACGCGAGGAAGAGGTCGTCCTCCTGGAAGGAAGCGCGGCGCACCTTTGCGTCGAAGTTGAGGCCGCCGGAGGTAAAGCCACCCGCCTGCAGAATCTCATACATCGCCAGCGTGGTGTCATAGATGCTGGTCGGGAACTGGTCCGTGTCCCAGCCGAGCTGCGGGTCGCCGGTGTTTGCGTCCACGCTGCCGAACACGCCGTTGATGCGGGACAGGTTCAGCTCGTGCTGGAAGGTATGGTTTGCGAGCGTCGCGTGGTTTGCCTCGATGTTCATCTTGAAGTATGGTTCGAGGTTGTACTTGCGTAGGAAGGAAAGTACAGTCTGCGCGTCAAAGTCGTATTGATGCTTCGTTGGTTCCTTCGGCTTCGGTTCAATCAGGAACTGGCCGGTAAAGCCGATCTTTTTCGCGTAATCGACCGCCATCTGAAGGAGCCGCGCAAAGTTGTCGAGTTCCAAAGACGTATTCGTATTCAGCAGCGTTTCGTAGCCTTCGCGTCCGCCCCAGAACACGTAGTTCTCGCCGCCGAGCTCCTGCGTGACTTCAATTGCTTTCTTGATCTGCGCCGCGGTATAGGCAAACACGCTGGCGTTGCAGGAGGTCGCTGCGCCGTGGACAAACTTTTCGTCGCCAAAGCAGTTGGAGGTGCCCCAGAGGCAGCGGATGCCGGTGCGCGCCATCTCCTGCTTGACGACGGCAACAACCTCGTCGAGCACGCGGTTGGTCTCGAGCAAGTTCTCCCTGCGGGGGGCGAGATCCGCGTCGTGGAAGCAGAAGTAGCCGATCTGCATCTTTTCCATGAACTCAAACGCCGCGTACACGCGCTCCTTGGCGCGTTCCACGTCGTTCTTTGTTTCGTCCCAGGGACGGTTGATCGTGGTACCGCCAAACGGATCGACTCCGCGATAGGTAAACGTGTGCCACCAGGACATCGCAAAGCGCAAATGATCCTTCATGGGTTTTCCGGCGACCAGTTCGGTCGGGTTATAATACTTAAAGGAGAACGGATTCTTGCTGGCCGCTCCCTCGTAGGCGATTCGGTCGATCTGATCAAAGTATGCCATGGGTCATTTGCTCCTTTGTATGGTGTCAAGAATGAGACAATGGAATGTATCGTGTTGAAAAGAAGAGCGCCTTTTTTCAGGCGCTCTTCGGAACGCTATGCGAGTGATTTGATTGCGCGGCGTTTGGAGACGACGTCGAAGATAACGGCGGCGAGCAGCACGAGGCCCTTGACCACCTTCTGGAAGTTCGAGTCCACGCCGATGATGTTCATGCCAAGGTTCAACACGCCCATGAGCACCGCGCCGACGACTGCGCCGCTGACCTTGCCGATTCCGCCGTAAGCGGAGGCGCCGCCAATGAAGCAGGAGCCGATTGCGTCGAGCTCATAGTTGGTACCCGCGGCGGGGTTCGCCGAGGTAAAGCGGGCGGCAACGACCAGAGCCGCGAACGCGCTGAGGAATGAAACGTTGACGTAGGCCGAGAAGTAGATGCGGTTCGTATTGATACCGGAGAGCTTGGTCGCCTTCTCATTTCCGCCGAGGGCATAGAAGTGACGGCCAAAGGTGGTCTTCGCGGTGATGTAGGTGTAGATTGCGACAATCAGGATCAGCCAGAGCAGGATGTACGGAATGCCCTTGTAGAGCGAGAGCTTGTACATGAGCAGCATGATGATTGCGCAGATGATGACAAGACGCGAGTAGAGGGAGACCGCATTCTCTGTGGGATATCCCTTTTTCTTCTTGCTGATGTTGCCGACGATGGTTGCAATGATGAACACCACGCAGCAGAGAATACCGAAGATGATGCAGGAATACTTCATCACGCCGCTGTCCAGCGCGGGAATGTTGACGTAGTTATTGAAGATGGAGAGGTATTCTTCGGAGAAGCCGGAAATGGTCAGTCCGCCGAGAATTGCCTGCGCAAGGCCGCGGAAGAGAAGCATGCCGGCGAGGGTGACGATGAATGGCGGAATGCGTACATACGCAATCCAGAAACCCTGCCAGACGCCAATGGCAAATCCGATGGCAAGGCAGATCAACATGCTGATGTAGATGTTCCAGCCGAGGTTCACCATCAACACGCCCGCAATCGCGCCGACGAGACAGACCGTTGCGCCGACGGAGAGGTCGATGTTACCGCCGGTCAGAATGCAAAGCAGCATGCCGACAGCGATGATAACCACGTAGGAGTTCTGCATGATCAGGTTGTTGATGTTCTGCGGTAGGAACATGCGCCCTTCCGACTTGATAACGAAAAACAGATAGACCAGTACGAGGGCGATGATCATGGTGTTCTTTAGAAGAAAATTCTTTGTTTTTCCCCAGAGGACATTGCTGTTGCTGCTCATGGTTTATGCTCCTTTGTTTACGCTGAGAATACTGGACATGATGCGCTCCTGCGTTGCATCGCGCGCATTCATTTCACCGACAAGTTTGCCCTGGCTCATGACGTAGATGCGATCGCACATACCGAGCACCTCCGGCATTTCGGAGGAGATCATGACGACCGACTTTCCCGCCGCGACGAGATCGTTGATGATGCAGTAGATTTCATATTTCGCGCCGACATCAATGCCGCGCGTGGGTTCGTCCAGAATCATGATTTCCGGCTCGGCGAACATCCACTTGGACAGCAACACCTTTTGCTGGTTTCCGCCGGAGAGGTTGCCGACATCCTGCTCGACGCTTGGCGCTTTGATGCCCAGTTTCTCCTTCATGGTGACGGCCATGTTGTGTTCCAGATCGAGGTCGATTACCCGGTGGTGACTGACCTTGTCAAGGCGGGCGAGCGTGGTGTTGACGCGAATCGGGTTCGTCAGAATCAGGCCGTTGCCTTTGCGATCCTCAGTGACATACGCGAGCCCGTGCTTGATTGCGTCCTGCTCGTTGGTCAGATGGACTTCTTTGCCGTGAATCTTTAGCGTGCCGTGGATGTCGTTGCCATAGCTTTTACCGAAGATACTCATCGCTAGTTCCGTGCGACCTGCGCCCATCAGTCCGGCGATGCCAACGACCTCGCCGCGTTTGACATAGAACGACACATCGTCGACAACCGTCCGATCGGAGTACAGCGCGTGCTGCACGGACCAATGATCAACTTCCAGCACGACTTCATCCGTAACATGCGGCTCTCGCTGCGGGAATCGACTGGTCAGCTCGCGGCCGACCATACCGCGGATGATGCGTGGTTCGTCCACCTTGCCGGAAGTCGTATCCAACGTTTCAATGACGCTGCCGTCGCGAATGATCGTAATCTGATCGGCAACATAGGCGATTTCATTGAGCTTATGCGAGATCATGATGGACGTAACACCTTTTTTCTGGAAGTCCTTTAACAGATTGAGGAGCTTCATCGAATCGCTCTCGTTGAGAGACGCAGTCGGCTCGTCCAGAATCAGGAGTTGAACGTTTTTGGAAAGTGCCTTTGCAATCTCAACCAGCTGCTGCTTGCCGACACTGATATCCTTGATCAGCGTATGCGAGGATTCCTGCAAACCGACGATTTGTAATAACTCGTCTGCTTTGGCGTAAGTCTCATTCCAGTTGATGTTCATAGCCGAGCCGCGTTCATTGCCAAGAAACATGTTCTCGGCAATCGATAGATAAGGCACCAGCGCCAGTTCCTGATGAATGATGACGATGCCGCAGTTCTCGCTGTCGCGAATCTTCTGAAAGTGGCATGGTTTGCCGTCGTAAATGATCTCGCCAACGTAACTGCCGAAGGGATAGATGCCGGAAAGGACGTTCATCAGCGTAGACTTGCCCGCTCCGTTTTCGCCCACGATTCCGTGAATCTCGCCGCGGCGTACCTCCAGACTGACGTCATTCAGCGCCTTCACGCCGGGAAACTCTTTTGTAATATGCCTCATCTCGAGAATATTGTCCGACATACCGTTCCTCCAAGTTGCTTACTGAATCAAGCGGGCCGTAAATAAAAAAGGCGCGCCGTGGATGTTTGATTGTGTCGCGGAGATTTCGCTGTGCCAAACAAAGACCGCTTGGCATACCGAAATCCTCGTTGAAGAGAAGATTCAGAGGGCGGACGGAATCGTCCGCCCTCTGAAAGGAAACCAGGTGCTAGTTTGAACTATTTGAGTTGATCTTCGGTGTAGTAACCGGAGTCAATCAGCAGCTGCTTGTAGTTGTTGATGTCCGCGAACACCGGCGCGCAGAGGAACGTCGGGATGATGCCCGTGCCGTTGTCGTAGGACTTCGTGTCGTTGACCTGCGGTTCTTTGCCCGCAAGGATGTCGCTGGCCATCGCAACGGTCTGCGCTGCGAGGGTACGGGTATCCTTGAAGATGGACATGCTCTGCTTGCCAGCGATGATGTCCTTCGTGTTCGCGATGTCGCAGTCCTGACCGGTGACGATCGGGTACTTGCCGGTGTAGGAGCTGGCCAGAGCGTTCGTTACGCCCTTCGCGGTGGAGTCGTTGGAGCAGAGGCAAGCGTCAAGCTGCGTTCCATTGGCATAGAAGGACGCAAGGATGGCTTCCATACGAGACTGAGAGGTCTCGGTTTTCCAGCCGGGCGTTGCAACTTCTTCGAACTTGACCTGACCGGAAACAACGGTGATCACGCCGCTGTCGATGTAGGGCTGCAGAACATCGATGGCACCCTGATAGAAGTAGAGGGCGTTGTTGTCCGCCGGGTCGCCAGCGGTGATTTCCATGTTGTACTTGCCGCCTTCGTCCAGCTTCAGCTGATCCTTGATGTACTGGCCCTGGATGGTGCCGACCATGTAGTTGTCAAACGTGCAGTAGTAGTTGACAGCGTCGGTGTCCATGATCAGACGATCGTAGGCGATGACTTTGATGCCCGCATCCTTGGCAGTTGCGAGAACCTGGGTCAGCGTCTTGCCGTCGATGGCCGCGATAACGAGAACGTTCACGCCCGCGGAGATCATGTTTTCAATCTGGCTGACCTGGGTGGCCACTTCGTCGTTGGCATACTGCAGGTCTACTTTGAAACCGGCGGCTTCGAACTTTTCTTTCATGTTCGCGCCATCCTGATTCCAGCGCTGGAGAGACTGGGTGGGCATCGAAATGCCGACGAAATTGGCAACTGCCGGTGCTTCCGTTGCAGCGGGAGCTTCGGTGGCTGCTGCCGCGGGCGCTTCGGTTGCCGCAGCGGGAGCGGGGGTCGCGGCGCAGGCTGCCATTGCGAACAGCATTGCGATGACCAAGAGAGCGCTAATGAGTTTCTTCATGTGTACTTTCTCCTCCTTAAGATATGATGTGTTTGATATGCCGACCTGGCTGTATTTACAAGTTATCACAACTGAAAGCAACCAGAAATAGGAGATATCGGTGAATTTCTGCTTAAAATTGGCTTATTTTCCTTTAAAATTTTCACTAATAGCAGTTTATTGCGCTGTTACAGGAAAAGAATGACAATAATATCCTAATCAACAAAATCCTACTAGAAATAAGGCAAATGAAACGATATACAACCGCGAGCAATTCTGTGTAATTCACAACGCGCAAAACCGGAAGAAACAAAAAAGACGTTCGAATCTGCGTTCGAACGTCCTGAAACAATTCAAAATAGGTGTAATGAATCCAAATTCAAGTAGCCCTGTTCGCGGCGATGGACCCCCCCTCATGAAAAAAAGTGCTGGATCAATCCAAATTCAAGTAGACCTGCTCGCGGCGATGGAACCCCCCTTCAATGATGACCTCGTCGATGTTGTCCCGCGTGACCATGATGGGCGAAAGCTTCTCATAGGGAACGTCGTATTTGCCGTCGTCAATGGTGTCCGTCGTCTTTGGCTTTTCGCCCTGTATCAGTCCGACGACGAGCTCGGCGGCTTCCCGCGCGAGGCGCTCCACCGGTTTGTAGACGGTCATTAGCTGCGTACCTTCGACAATTCGCTGGCAGGCCGCGAGGTCCGCGTCCTGACCCACGAGGCAGACGTTGCTCGCAAGCCGGTGTTCGGAGAGCGCGAGGAACGCCTGACTGGCGAGGTCGTCGTTTCCGCAGCGGACGCCTTCGAAAGTAATGCCATTTGTTATCGTCTTGTTGATCACGTTATAGGCGGTTTCCGCCAGCCAGTTCGGCGCATACTCCTCGACTACAACATGCAGGTTGCTTTTCTCAATGATCTTATCAAATCCCTTTTGCGCCTGCGCAACGTTCTGATCCGCCGGAGACCCGGCGATGCTGACGATGTTGCCGCCGCTGGGCATATTCGCAACGAGCGCCCGCGCCATCAGCTCGCCGACCATTTCGTTGTCAAACGAGATATAGAGGTCGGTGTTTGCGTTCATGACGAGGCGGTCGTAGGAAACGACGTAGATGCCCGCGTCGTGTGCCTTTTGCACGATGTCCGCAAGGCCGTAGCAGTCCACCGCGACGACGACGATTGCGTCCACGTTTTTCTGAATAAAGTACTCGATCTGCGCGATCTGCTCCTTGGGATCGCCGTTTGCGATTTGAACGTTTACCTCCGCGCCGAGTTCGCTCGCCGTTGAGACAAACACATCCCGGTCGCGCTGCCAGCGCTCAATCAGAAACGAGTCAAAGGAAATGCCGATCAACGGCTTTTCTGTTCCGTGTTCCGCGTCGTTTTGCTGCGTGCCGCCCTTGGTACAGCCAAAGAGCTGGGCACAAAGGAACAAAACGGCAAACAGAAGCGAAACGAATCGCTTACTTCGCTGGGCAGCGGTCATGTTCGGTTCTCCTTTCGATCGTTTCGATGATTCTTCATTCATTCTTCCATTCTTCGTTGGTCTACGAAGGATTCCTCTATTTAAATCTAGCGTCTACGTTCTTCGTTGGCCTGCGACGGAGTCCTCTCGTTGATTCTAGCGAGGGTTATCCGTTGATTCCCTTGCCAAACTGCTCCCGATACTCCGTCGGGGTTATGCCCTCGAAGCGCTTGAACAGCCGGGAGAAATAGTTGGGGTCGTTGTAGCCAATCTCCGTGCAGACGCTTTTCACGTTCAGCCGCCCGTCCGAGAGCAGCTGTTTGGCGGTTTCGATGCGCCGGAGCGTCAGGTAGTTGATGAAGTTTTCGCCGGTCTGCTCCTTAAAGAGCTTGCTGAAATAATACGGGCTCACGTGCACCTCGCGCGAGACCTCTTCCAGCGTCAGATCGCGCTGAAAATTCCGGTCGATGAACGCGCGCGCCTTGGCGATGATGCGGTTTGCCTTTTCATCCGCCTTGGTGGAGATGTTTCGCGTGCTTTGCGCAATTTTCAGGAAGAACCAGGCTTTCAGGTCGTCGTAATGCTCCGCCGCAAGAACGGTTTGCAGATAGTCGTCCCGATCCAGAAAGTGATACTTCATGCCGCCTTCGTGAAACACCGTGTATTCCGCGCGCAGCACGAATTCCAGCACCTTCAGACGAATGGCCATATCGTGTTCCGGATATTGGTCGACCATCCACTGGAACAACGCCTCCGCGTCGGAAACGGCACCCTGCACGTCGCCGCGCAGCACCATCTCTTCCAGATGCTTTTCCCGCTCAACGGGATAGCCCGCCTCAAAGACAGGTACTATGGGCAGATCGTTGAAGTGCGAAACAATGCCCTTGCAGTGCTTCACGGCCTTGACGGCCTGTGAGTAGCTCTCGCAGAGGCTGTCCAGACTCGTGGTCGTGCCGATGCCGAGCTTGCACTCCACGCCGATTTTGTCCTCAACGCGGTGCGCGAGGGTGCGCCCCTGCTCAATGAGGAGCAGCCGCTCGTAATATTCGTTTTCGGATTCGTCCGCCGGGCGGGCGATGATCACGCGGTTGGCCATAGCTGGCCCGACGATGCAGGGGAACGACTCCTTGATGAGGCCACGAATGGAGGCATATACCTCGTTGGCCTTGATGTCGAGATCGAGCAGATCCCCGCCGACGGACTTCGTGAGCTCCAGCACCATAATCGTTGCGCAGGCGGCTTCAATCCCCATGGTGTCGAACAGCCGCTGATAATTGGAAGCGTCGCCGCTCTGCATGAGCAGCATATAGACAAAGCTGCTTTCGAGCACGGGAATCATGTTTTCGAGCCGCTCGCGGTTCTTGAGCGCCGCATTGCGCGTTTTGCGCTCCGCGTCCACCTTGCTCATGGCGCGGCGCATGGCGTCCGAAAATACCATTCGATTGACGGGTTTCGTCAGAAACTCGAAGACGGAGAGGCTGATTGCTTCCTTGGCGTACTCAAACTTATCGTAGGCGGTCAGCACGATAAACAGAATGCCGGGATGGAAGGCCTGCATGGCCTGAATCGCTTCCATGCCGTTGATGCCGGGCATGCGAATGTCCATAACGGCAATGTCCGGTCGAAACCGCTCCGCGAGCTCGACCGCGTCGTAGCCCGTTTTTGCGGTTTCAATTTCGCATTGGCCGCTGAAGTTTTTTTCGAGGATGAAGCGGAGCGCGTCGAGTTCAATTCCCTCGTCGTCCGCCAAGAGGATTTTGTACATGCGTGTTTACTCCAATTTGAGTTTGCGGTGGATGGTTGCCTGATTGTGCTTTCGAATCGAATGATCACGTTGAGGCTTCTAAGTCAAAGTCGAACCGGTTGTACGCTAGCGAAGGGCATGTCCGTTTGGTTTTGGCAGAATAATGCTGACGCTGGTTCCTTTGCCCGGGCCTTCGCTCGTAATCTCAAATACGTCTTGCACGCCATAGTAGATGCGCAGGCGCTCGATGACGTTTTTCAAGCCCGTTCCGCGGTGCGGCTGGCCTTCCATCTCGATTAGCATTGGCTCGCCCTGCAGGATGGCCTCGATCTCCGGCTGGGTCATGCCCTTTCCGTTGTCGAAGATGGTCACACGAATCTGGTCGCCCTCTTCGCGCGTGGTCAGCTCAATGTGCTTTTCCCACTTCACGTCTCTTAGTCCGTGGTTGATGGCGTTCTCCACGATGGGCTGGAGGATGACGCCGGGAATGGCGATGCGGTCGATCGAACCGGTGACGGTTTTCATATAATGGATCTCGCCAGAGAACCGAACGTTGATGATGTGCAGGTAGGTTTCCACCTGACTGATCTCGTCCGCCAGTGTGGAGGTTTGGCCCGCGTGCTTGACGCTGTAGCGGAAGAAGTCCGCGAGATTCTCGACGAACAGCGTGGTCTTTTCCGCGCCCTCCATCATCGCGAGCTGCGCGCCCGCGTTGAGCGTGTTGTACAGAAAGTGCGGGTTGATCTGGGATTGTAAGAAGATCAGCTGGCTTTCCTTCAGGCTGCTCTCCATGCGAAGCTGGGTTTCTTTGAGCCGGCTTTCTTCGGCCATTCGCGTTTTGATCTGCGAAACGTGTTCCTTGAGGCTGTTGATCATCTTATTGAACGCGTCCGCCAGCACGCCGACCTCGTCCCTGGACTCCACGGAGATGAAATCGACGTCAAAATCGCCCTTACCGACCTGCTCGGCTTGGCGCGCAAGCTTGGTCAGCGGCTTAGTGATTGTGCTCGACAGCAGCAGGAGAATGATCATATTGCCGAGGATCGCGATAAAGAGAATCACCGTGCTGAACGTCTGCATATACCCCAGCGACGTTCGAAACGTATTGTAGCTCTCCGCGTTGGTCTTAAAGCGCGCATTGTTCAGCTCGTTGATGTAGGTGCTCAGGTAGCCGTAAAGGCGGTTTGCATCCTCATAGTTTGAGCGGTAGCGCTCCACGTCGCGTCCGCGCTTGGCGGCGACGGCGGCGCTGGTGAGCTGGAGGTATTGATCCGAAATGTTTCGGATGTTCTTCTCCGTAATCTTGAGCGGGTTGTCCGTTGCGCGGTTATTGAGGTTGCTGATCTGTTCGCTGTAGGACTGCTCGCTGACATAGTAGTCGTTGAGCGCGGAGGTGCTCTTGGTGTTGAGATAGCGAAACATGTTGTCCTGTACGCCGTCCAGCGTGTCCAGCAGCTGATTGAGACTGATGTTGCTCGCGTAGACCTTGTCGATGGTACTTACGACGCTGTTGATGCTGACCTGCATGTAGATGTTGACAAAGCCGACCATCAGCATGGTAAACGCGAACACAAGCACGAGCTTGGTTCGAAGCGGCAGATTGACGAATTTTCGTTGGAGTCCGGGCAGCAGCTTCATGGAGTTTCCTCCGCAGCGGTAATATGCTGCCGATAGTTGGCGACGTTTCCGGCGGTCACGACGCTGAGATCCACCTGCGTAAAGTCGCTTGTACGGCTGAACTGCAGGTATTCCATCAGTGCGTCTACGCTGGCGGCGCCAACGCGGTTTGCGTCCACGGCGACCGTTGCCTGAATGATTCGTTTCTCCACGGCGGTTAGAATCTCGTCCGAATCGTAGTAACCCAGAATCTGAATTTCGCCGACCTTGTTGTGATCGACCACCGCCTGATAGGCGCAGATCGTGTTGGTTGCGTTCAGGCAAATCAGCACGTCCGGCGCGGTTTTCCCGTCGGAGGGGGAGGAGACGACCAGTTCGCGGATGGCTTCCTCCGCCGAAAAGACGTTGCTGTTGTCAACGGAGAGCACGTCGAGCTCGACGTTGGTTCCCTCCAGACTCTCCACCATGCTGGAATAGATGATGTTTTGCGTGTTTTCCGAAAGGTCGCCGCCAAAGAGCACAACCGCGTGACACTGGTCGGGTGACTGCGCCATGGCGACATAAACCTGCTGGCCGTAGAGCTGACCGATATCGTAGCTGTTGAAGCCGACGAAGCCTTGCCGCCCGCTGTCCGGCGCGTCCGACATCACGGTGATTACGGGAATGCCCTTGCGGATGGCGGTTGCGATCAGGCGCTTGACTTCGCTGGAACCGTCCGGCTGAATCAGGATGCCGTCCACCTTGGCGTCAATCGCCATTTCAAGCTGCATGGCAAGCGGGAACTGCTCGGTAAACGTACTGCCGATCCACTCGACATAGGCGTCCATCTCGGCGCCTTCCTTGCTGGCGGCCAGCCAGACGTTCTTCCAGAAGGGGTCGGACTGGGACTCCGTGACCATTGCAATATGATAGGTATAAAACTGGTTGCCGCCGACGTCGAGCTTTACGGTGCTGTGAATGAGCGCCCGATAGACAAACACGCTCGCTATGGTGACCAGCACCATGACGACGACCGCGATGACGGACAGATTCGTCATATAGATATTGGTTTTCTTTCGACTGGTTGTGTCTTTTGGCGTCATAGGCGGTTGATCCTGTTTACCGGGTTGTTCTTTGCGCACGGGGAACCCGGCGAAAATGAATTCATTATGATTTGGAAAAAAGTTTATATCGCTGGAGTATCAAAAAGTTGTATTAAACTATCATACCATACTGGAACGCGTTTTTCCACTCGGCGAAACTTGCGAACTTGTCGTTCAAAACGCAGCAACGCGGAATCCTTCATATTATTGGTTCTCATTAAAAATTCGACCATGCAACGGCTTTCTTGCGCAGGAAAAGTATGGTATCCTCAGAAGGAAATCCAAAGACAAGGTGGATACACAATGCGAAAAGCAGATCGGGAGTTTACCAGCTTAAATGAGATTGCGGACGTGCTGCGCCGCTGCGATACGATGCGAATCGGCATCTCGGACGAGGCCGCGCCCTACATTGTGCCCGTTTCGTTTGGCTACGAGCAGACGGAAGGCTCCATCGCGGTGTATTTTCACGGCGCGCTCGAAGGACGAAAGGCGGAATTGCTCAGGAAGCACCCGCTGGTCTGTGTGGAAGCGGACATTTGCCACGGTTTTGTCGAAAACGGGCATGGCGGCCTGACCTGCGATTTCGAAAGCATCATTGGCTACGGCTCCGCCGAACTGCTCTCCGGCGAGGCGAAGGAGCATGGGCTTCGGCTGCTGCTGGAACACTGCGGCACGCCTAATTATCAGTGCACACCGGAGGTGACGGCGGTGACCGCCGTCTACCGGATTCTGCTGGACTCGGTCTGCGGCAAGCGCCGCTTTACGAACCACGACTAAACAAACCTGCCACGCGCGGGGTTCATTGAGATCGCGCGGGGATGCTCCTCGTTTTCGAACATAGAAAGGCGGTTGTTTCGTGCTGTCATCTCTACCGACTGTGGCCGTTGTCATCATTTATGTGGTTGCGGCACTGCTGCCCGCGCTGTTTTTAATGCGCTATATCTACCGCAAGGACACGATTGAGAAGGAGCCGCCGGGACTGCTCGCGGGGCTTGCATTTCTCGGCGTTGCTGCGGCGCTGGTTGCGGTTGTTCTGGAAACGCTGGGACAGGGAATTCTGCAGGCGTTCTTATCCGAGGATGATCCGGCGTATTCCATCATTTTTGCGTTTCTGGTGGTCGCCGTGGTGGAGGAGGGCGCAAAGTTCCTCTTTTTGCGCTGGCGCACCTGGAAGGACCCGAACTTTAACTATCGTTTTGACGGTATTGTCTACGCCGTGTTTCTCTCGCTGGGGTTTGCGGCGTTTGAGAATATCAGCTATGTCATGGGCTACGGGCTGACGGCGGCGCTTTACCGCGCGCTGCTGGCAATTCCCGCGCACATGGGCTTTGCGGTCTACATGGGCTACTTCTACGCGCGGGCCAAGCTCTGCCAGGATGCGGGCAACATTGGTGGACGGCGGCGCAATCTCTGGGCCGCATTCCTGATTGCCGTTGTGCTGCATGGGTTCTACGATGCCTGCGCGATGCTAGGCAGCGTGCTCTCTACGTTGCTGTTCGCGGCGTTTGTGATTGTGATGTACATCGTCGTGATCAAGCTGATCAAGAGGGAATCCAAAACCGACGAGCCGGTATAAGAATTTTATCAAAAAAAGTGGATAGGGCACTGCCCTATCCATTTTTTTGCTCGTGCATTTCAATTGAAATCTTATTCGTGTTTTACCCTTTATACGCGATGGCATCCACCTGAAACCGAATGCCCTCGCGGATAAACTTCGTTTCGTAAGCCTTTCGCGCGGGATAGGCGTTCGGAAAACGTTGCTTGATCACGTCCGCCAGAAACATCAGGTCCGAAATGTCCCGAAAGAGGCAGTCCATCTGCACGACGGAGGAAAGCGAAAGCCCGACGGCTGCGAGCCGCTCGCTGAGCACGTCGAACGCGCCGTGCATCTGGTCTTCGATCGATTGGCCCTCGTTTTTCATGCAGTAACTGACGAACACGAGGTTTCCCGCCTCGACAACGCCGGTGTGCGCCCATTCCTCGTTTTGTTCCAAGCGTTTGATTTCCATATTGGTTCCCCCAAAAGAAGATTCGATGATTGCAATATAGCGTGTCAGCACATGTTTTGCAAGAAAGGAGGCTCAATTTGAACGCATTTCTTTCGATCAAAGCACAAAAAATAAAGGTTGCACGCTATACAATCAGCACTCTTATGAGTTGAGTGCTAAATTTCACAATTCCATTACAACGCGTCTGTTTTTTTGTAAAAATGTTTTTGTAAGATACAGGTGTTCCGAGAAAAGCCCCTCTTTGAGGACGAAATGCCGCAAAGGGGAGGCAAACTGAAATACCATCATTTTTTTCTGAGGAGGAGAATGAATTATGTTTGAACTTGTACCTTACACCAGGAAACGCAACGTGACCTTCTACAACCCCTTTGACGAACTCGAGGACATGCAGCGCCGCTTCTTTGGCGAAACGGCTGTTCGCGACTTCAAGACGGACATTCGCGATGAAGGCGAACACTATCTGCTCGAAGCCGACCTGCCCGGATTCAAGAAGGAAGACATCAGCGTGAACATCGAAGGCGATACGCTGACAATCCGCGCCGAACGCACGGAGAGCACGGACGAGAAGGACAGCAAGGGGAACTATATCAAGCGCGAGCGCAGCTATGGCAGCTTCAGCCGCAGCTTTGATATGACCGGCATCCGCGTCGAGGACATTGCCGCCGCTTACGAAAACGGCGTGCTCAAGCTGACCCTGCCCAAGCGGCAGGAAACGCTGCCCACTTCCCGCAAGCTGGAGATCGCGTAAAGAACAACACATTTGGGGGTAAACCCCCGGGCTAGAATGAGGGCCGCTGGAAACAGCGGCTCTTGTTTTTTTGTTCTCTCTTTTTTTGAAAGAGAGAGCCGGTTTGGAAACAGCGGCTCTTGTTTTTTGTTCTCTCATTCTTGTGTAAAGACTATAAAATCATTTATTGCAGTTTAAAGCGAAATAATAGAAACGCTTATTTATTGCGAATTTGAGAATATATGATAATAGTTCTTGACATTACTTAAAGTATTGTTTACAATCTAAT
>CAZDXW010000015.1:0-8182 GCA_964509485.1 uncultured Christensenella sp. | reverse complement strand
GAGAATATATGATAATAGTTCTTGACATTACTTAAAGTATTGTTTACAATCTAATTGAAGAAAACGAATTGCGGTTTGCAATTCCCGAAAGGAGATAAAACCATGGGGTTGTATGATATTGTGGTAAAGGATAAAGCGGGAGAGGATGTTTCGCTCTCCGCTTACAAAGGCAAGGTTCTGGTGGTCGTCAACACTGCGACGGGCTGCGGGTTTACGCCTCAGTATGAGGGCTTGCAAAAGCTCTACGACACCTATAAGGACAAGGGCTTTGAGATTCTGGACTTCCCCTGCAACCAGTTTGCGGGACAGGCACCCGGTACCATCGAAGAGATCAACAGTTTCTGCACGCTGAACTACGGAACAACGTTTCCCCGCTTTGCCAAGATCAACGTCAACGGCAAAGACGCCAGCCCGCTGTTTGCCTACCTGAAGAAGGAAAAGAAGGGCGCGCTGGGCGCAACGATTCAGTGGAACTTTACCAAGTTTTTAATTGACCGCGAGGGCAACGTGGTGCGTCGGTACGCGCCGGCGGATACGCCCGCCAGCATGGAAGCGGACATTGCCGCTCTGCTGTAACCAAACAAGAAGTATGGCAGGAAAGGTGAGCGATTGCCATGAATGAAGAAAGGAAAGCGTCGTCCGAAACTCGCGGGTACGAAGCGCTGCTGCTGCAAAACCAGCTGTGCTTTCCGCTGTACGCGGCGTCCAAAGAGGTCGTTCGACTCTACAAGCCGTTTCTCGACGAAATTGGCTTGACCTACACGCAGTATATTGCGATGATGGCGCTCTGGGAGTCCCGCTCGTTGAGCGTGAAAGAGCTCGGCGAACGCCTCTACCTCGACAGCGGAACATTGACTCCGCTGCTCAAGAAGATGGAGGCGCAGGGCCTGGTTACCCGGACGCGAAGCGCGGCGGACGAGCGCAGCGTGATTGTAACGCTGACCGGCAAGGGCGAAGCGCTCAAGCAGCGCGCGCTCGAGGTGCCCGCGAAGATGAGCAAGTGCATTCCGCTTTCGCAGGAAGAGGCAAAGACGCTCTACGACCTGCTGTATCGTGTACTGCAAGCGGTCGAATAACCAGATATAACAGGAACGCAAACACAAGGCCGCCCGTTTGGGCGGCCTTGTTGCAGCAGCGATGTTGAGCGAAGGAGGATATCCTTTCAGCTAGATCACGACGTCCATAGTGTAGCGGCCGCCATGATAATAGGAGTCCGACGCGGCAATGGGCTTGATTGCGCTGCCGTAATCCACGTTGCGGATGCGGAGCGCGACGCCCTTTTTCTGGCCGAACAGCAACTGCGCATCCTCGCCCTCAATGGTTACGGCGTTGATCCGCTGTTTGGAATAGGCAACCTCCACCCCGTAATCGCGCTTCAATACGTCGTAGAGCGATAATTGCGAAAAGTCGTATTGCAGCAGGAGCGGGAATTTCTTAAGCGAAATCCAGACGCGCTCAATCGCGATTGGCTCCTCGTCCGCCAGACGAATCCGCTTGAGACAGAAAACGGGCTCGCCGGGTTCCAGATCGAGATGGCGGCGAACCATTTCGCTTGGCGCACATTCTCCTAAAAAGAGCACACGACTGGAGGGATGCATGCCGAGCGAAAGCATATTGCTCGAAAAGCCCTGCTTTTGATAGGTTTTGTTGAGCTCCAGCTGTGAAACGAAGGTACCTTTGCCTTGGATGCGAAAGAGCTTGCCCTCGCTGACAAGCTGATCGATCGCGCGGCGGACGGTCATTCGGGTGGTGTCAAACAGGCGGCAGAGCTCTGGCTCGGAAGGGATTGCATCGCCGCGGTTGTACACGCCGGATTCGATGCCGGAATTGATGCTGTCTATGATCTGCCGAAAGATTGGCTTATCGTTTGTATCCAATTCAATCCTTCCTTTCACAGTAGATTGTTGTATATACCACACTTTCATTCTATCACGATTTTGTACGATTGCAAGAACTGCTTGAATTCGGATCATATTCATCATTCTCGTCTATTTGTATGCACATATTTTTTTGCGTAAAAATGAAAAACAGGCGTATACCCGGCTGGGTTACGCCCATTTTTAGTAGAGGCAATCAGTCAAGAATCTCGCCGTCGGTGCGTATAGTCACCACCTGCCAGGGGATCATCTTGCCGCTGTTGATCATCGCCGTCTGCACCGCGCGCTCAATGCCGCCGCAGCAGGGGACCTCCATCCGCGCAACGGTGACGCTCTTGATGGCGTTGTTGCGCAGAATCTCCGTGAGCTTCTCGGCATAATCCGTCATGTCCAGCTTGGGACAGCCGATCAATACCACATGGTTCTTGATGAACCGCTCGTGGAAGTCCGCGCGCGCAAATGCGGTGCAGTCCGCAGCGACGAGCAGGCGTGCTCCGTCGAAATAGGGCGCGTTGACCGGAACGAGCTTGATCTGCACCGGCCATTGACCGAGCTGGGACGGCGCGGAGGAATAGGCGCAGGGTTCGTGCGTTGCGGGGGCTTCCGGCACGCGCTCGATCCGGCGGCTCTGCGAGCCGGGGCAGCCGCAGGCGAGCGGGGATGCTTTCGGCGCGGGCTTCGCGGCGGGCGTTTCTTTTGATAAATGCGCCTGAACCGCCGCCTCGTCGAAGGCAGCCGCTTCGCGCTCTACAAACGTGATTGCCCCCGTCGGGCAGGCGGGCAGGCAGTTGCCGAGCCCGTCGCAATAGTCGTCCCGCATGAGTTTGGCTTTGCCGTTGACCATGGCAATAGCGCCCTCCTGACAGGCGTTTGCGCAGGCGCCGCAGCCGTTGCAGCGCTCCTCGTCAATCTTAATAATCTTTCGAATCATATGGTACATCCTTTCTGTCGGGTGTCGTGTTTTCTCTTGACGTTGTGCGCTCAGTATACTATGATAAGACAAACAAAACCGTTGCAAATACAACGAATGGAGTCAAGATGCTAGTTCCACTGTCATTTCTAAAGAAAACATCGCTGTTTCGCGGCACCACGGAGGAAGAACTGCCAACCCTGCTGGACTGCCTGAAGCCGAGCTATCGCGACTTCGCCAAGGGCGAAATCATCCTTCGTCAGGGGGAGGACGTTTCCGCCGTGGGACTAGTGCTCTCCGGGCGGGCGCAGGTGATTGAGGAGGACTTTTGGGGCAACCGCAACATCCTCGCGGACGCAATGCCGGGCGATCTGTTCGCGGAGTCCTATGCGTTTCTGCCGGGCGAACTGCTGCGCGTCAGCGTGGTTGCAGAGGAGCCGAGCCGGATTATGCTCGTGGACAGCCGCCGCATGCTCGAAATCTGCTCCAGCGCCTGCCGCTTTCACACGCGGCTGGTGCAAAACGTACTCGCGGAGAGCGCCAGAAAGAACCTTGCGCTCACGCGAAAACTCTCGCACATGAGCAAGCGTACCACGCGGGAGAAGCTGCTTTCCTATCTCTCCGGCCAGTCGCTCGCGGCGGGCAGCGAGACGTTTGAGATTCCGTTTAATCGCCAGCAGCTCGCAGACTATCTCTGCGTGGACCGCAGCGCCATGAGCAACGAGCTCTGTAAAATGCGGGACGAAGGACTGCTGACCTTCGATCGAAGTAGGTTTCATCTGAAGAGTGAAATTGAGGTATAAGCGCTATTGAATCAAAAAAATCTCCCGTGAGGGAGATTTTTGTGTTGCGCGAAAGTTTTTATAGCACGTAAAGGAAAATCGCCAGAAATTGCAGAATGCTGCCCGCGAGCACGAACACATGGAACATGCCGTGGAACCAGCGCTTCTTCGAGCCGATTCCGTAGAGAATCGCCCCAAGCGTATACGCCAGCCCGCCCGAGAGCAGAAGCCAGAACCCCGCCACGGATAACGCGCGGATGGCGACCGGTGCGAAGAACACGACCGCCCAGCCCATAAACAGGTAACAGAACATCGAGAACACGCGGTACTGCTTGAGGTCGATGGCGGTCAGCGTCACCGCCAGCGCGGTCAGCGCCCACTCCGCGCCAAAGACGCTCCACGCGAGCGCAGGATTCAGCGGTCGCACGGCGACGAGCAGAATTGGCGTATACGTGCCCGCAATCATGAAATAGATCGAGCAGTGGTCGAGCACCTGCAATACTTTTTTGCCGAGCGAGGGCTTCAGCCCGTGGTAGATGCTGGACATGCAGTAGAGCACGATCATGGTGACGCCGTAGACGATGGACGTGGCGATTGCGGTGAAATCGCCGCCAAGCGACGCTTTGATGACGCAGAGCAGCAGCGCGATAAACGCAAATACGCCGCCCGCGATGTGGGACACCATATGGAAAATCTCCTCCGCGCGGGTGTAGTTCGGCAGGAGACGGTCGGTCAAAGGAATGCGCATGGGTTCTCCGTTTTCTTCGTATGATTCTGGTTAAGCGTTCGTACCGCAGAGCGCGGCAAGCTCATCGTCCCGCCCGAACAGGGCGCAGGCGCCGGTGTGATGCAGCTCCAGCAGGCTGCTTGCGCGCAGGCGCTGAAACAGCGGGGAGTCGAGCGCCTCCAGCAGCGAGACCTGACGCAGGTTGGTATCCGAAACCGGCGAGAACGGGCAAGGCTCCGCGCCGCCGCTGGGATTGATATGGAAGAAACCGCGCCCCGCCGCGAGGCAGCCGTCCGAATACTGCTCGTCCCCGGGAAAGGAGACGTAGATCGTGCCGTCCTGCTTTGTGCGGAGATGATCGAGTCGATTGGCGAGCGCTTCCCGCTCCGCGTCTCCGGGGGCAAGCGCCTCCGTGCCCGGATCGGCGGGAACATAGTCGACGAAAAAAACGACCTTCGCGCCAAAGGAACGCAGCGACTGCAAAAACGCGTCGCCGGTGACCACGGGGAAGTTCTCCGTCGTCAGCGTAACGGAAGCGCCAAAGAGAATGCCCGCGTCCCGCATCTGCGCCATATGTTGCGTCAGTTTGGCGTAGGTGCCTTCGCCGCGCCGCGTGTCCGTCTGCTCCGGATTGCCCTCAATGCTCACGATGGGCACGAGGTTGCGGTGCTCGTCCAGCAGGCGCAACATGGAATCGCTGAGCAGCGTTCCGTTCGTGAACACCGGAAACAGGATATCCCGGTGCTCTGCCGCGCGCTCGATTACGCCGCGCCGCAGCATGGGCTCGCCGCCAGCGAGTAAGATAAACGAAACGCCAATCTGCTCCGCCTGGGTGAAGACTCGGTTCCACTCGTCGTCGGCCAGCAGCGCGTCCTCCGTGCCGTCGTGGCAAATATGGTTGGCGCGCGCATAGCAGCCCGCGCAATGCAGGTTGCAGCGGTTCGTGATGCTCGCAATCAGAAAGGACGGAATGTGCTTGCCTTTGGCTGCATACGATTCGCGCGTGTTTGCCGCGCGTTTTGCCGCGAGCGCATAGGTAAACAGAAACGCCGTTTCCTTGGGGTTCTTCAAACTGGCGGCGAGCGCATCCTTGACGATGGTCTCTACGCCCTCGGAGAGATACTGATCCAGATTAAACTTGGGTTGCACGTCGGGTTCCTCCAAATAAGTGTATGAAGCGATTAACACACTAAGGGATATCCTATCAGATAATGGTTCAAATAACAATCAACCATCGATACATTTTGCAAAAAAGACCATATCAACCAACGATTGAGTTCCGTCCCTGGGTGGTATTTCGTCCTAAATTGTCCAACTATGCATTGAATTCTGAAAAAATGCCCAAATATTCGCGAAAATTGGACGCCGTGTCTATTGACTGCACTCAAGAAACGTGATACCTTTTTTCTGTACTAGAATCCAAATTCAAATACACAATTCCATCACACCAAAACATGCAAAGGAGCGCGAAACCCCTATGCAAAAAGAGAAAAAAGAAGAGATTCTCCGCGTCGTCAAGTATGTGTTGTTCTCGGCTTCGGCAGGATTGATTCAAACGCTGGCCTTCACCCTGCTCAACGAGATTGTGCAGTGGCCGTATTGGCCCTGCTACCTGATTGCGCTGGTGCTCAGCGTACTTTGGAACTTTACGCTCAACCGCACGTTTACCTTCCAGAGCGCAACGAATGTGCCGCGGGCAATGCTCATGGTCGCCGGGTACTACTGCGTCTTTACCCCGCTTTCCACGCTCTGGGGCATGGCGCTGACGAACGCGGGCTGGAATAAATACATCGTTCTGTTCGGCACAATGTTGGTGAACCTGACGACGGAGTTTTTGTTCTGGCGGTTGGTTGTGTATAAGAACAGCATCAACACAAACGCGATGGCAAAGCGTCGCCAGGAGAAGGAAGCGGCGCTGTCGCTGGAGGAGAAGAAGGAATGAGCGAAAAGAAACGAACCAAGACCCAGCGGGCGATTCTGCACGCAGCGAAGGGTCTTTATGAAAAGCACGGGGTTGGCGGCGTTCCGTTTGACGACATTGCCGAGACCGCGGGCGTCTGCCGAACGACGGTGTTCAACCATTTTGCGGACGCGGGCGAGCTGCAGCAGGCGATTGCCGTTGCGGAGATTGGCGAAATTATTGAATTTGGCGAGCAATCCAGCTTGAAAGGCCTGTCCCTGATACGGGCTTTGCTGGACAAGCTCATCGACGACACGGCAAACTATCCGCGCGTCATGGCGCGGCTGACGAACGCAACGATCCTCGGTGGCGAGAGCGGGCGCGTCGGCGAAATCGAGCGGCTGATCGCGCGGCACTACGAGATTGAATTCGGCAAGTTCACGCCGGACGCAAGCGTATCGCCGGAACTGCTCGCGCAGATGACGCTGGGACTTTATTACGGGCAGGTGAACCATCTGCTGGCCTACGGGTTGCCGTTTGAGGCGCAGAAGATGCGAAGCGATATGCGCGCCATGCTGGACTGCCTGCTCAACTGCCGTTGCTTTACAAAGGCGAACGCCTAAATCAATCGATTAAAAAAACGCAGATAAACGGGGAAACCCGAACTTACTGTAACTCGAACTTACTGCAAAAGGAGAATTTTCTTATGAACAACTGCGGAATCAGCCGCTGGGACGATCCGAAAGCAATCAACGATCAGCTCAAGGCGCTCACGAACGCGCCCATCTACGAGGTGACCGACGAATACTACAACAACGAGATCATGCGTTATTTCAACGAGCAGTGCGCTCGTTCGCACGCGGTCTACGAGGAAGCCAAGGAGTATATCCCCGGCGGCGTGCAGCACAACCTCGCGTTCAACAAGCCGTTCCCCATTTGCGTGGACAAGGCGGAGGGCGCCTATCTGTTCGACGCGGACGGCAACCGCTACATCGACTTTCTGCAGGCGGGCGGGCCGACGATTCTCGGCAGCAACAACGAGACGGTTCGAAAAGCCGCGCTACAGCTCATCAACGAGTGCGGCCCGGTGACCGGACTGCTGCACGAGGCGGAGCTGCTCATCGCCAAGGAAATCCACCGGCATATGCCCGCGGTCGAGATGTTCCGCATGCTCGGCAGCGGCACGGAGGCGGTGATGGCGTCGCTTCGCATTGCGCGCATCGCCACGGGGCACAAGCGGATCATCAAAATCGGCGGCGCGTACCACGGATGGTCCGATCAAATGGTCTACGGGCTCAAAATTCCCGGCAGCCGCGCGCTGCTGGAGTCCCACGGAATTCCGGGTTCGAGCTATAAGCTCACGGACGAGGTGCGCCCGAACGACCTGAACATGCTCGAAGCGATGCTGCGGCTCAACCGCCTCAAGGGCGGCACGGCGGCGGTCATTGTCGAACCCGTCGGCCCCGAGAGCGGCACGCGCCCCGTTGCGCAGGACTATAACGCAAACGTGCGCAAACTTTGCGACAAATACGGCGCGCTGTTCATCTTCGACGAAGTGGTCACCGGCTTCCGCGTTGGCCTTTCCGGTGCGCAGGGTTACTTCAACGTCGTGCCGGATCTCACGATCTTTGGCAAAATCGTCGCGGGCGGCTATCCGGCGGCGGGCGGCGTTGGCGGCAAGAAGGAATACGCCTCGCTGATGGCGGCGGGCGTCGCAACCGGCAAACACCGCGCGTACGTTGGCGGAACGCTGGCGGCAAACCCGCTCTCGTCGATTGCGGGCTACACCGCGATTCGCGAGATCGAGCGCACGAACGCCTGCGAAATCGCGGGTCGTCAGGGCGACAAGCTCACCGACGGGCTCAAGAGCCTGATTGCGAAATACGATCTGCCGTTTGTGGCCTACAACCAGGGTTCGATTGTGCACCTCGAGTGCACGGGCGCGATGAGCTTTGACTTCTCCTCGATGAGCTTTGCGAAGTCCGC
>CAZDXW010000014.1:33200-47206 GCA_964509485.1 uncultured Christensenella sp. | reverse complement strand
GTCGGATTCCTGCATTCCCTGTCAGCAGATGGCGCCGGTGCTGCAAAGCGCCAATACGGACTATCAGGGCAAGGCGATCGTTCAGTTTCTGGATGTTCGAAAATATCCGGACGCGGTGGGCAGCTTTCCCGTGCAGGTGATTCCGACGCAGTTCTTCATCAACGCGGATGGAACGCCATATGTTCCGAATGAGAAACTGGGCGTGGAGTTCATCCTATATCGCGCAAAGGACACGCAGCAGCACGTATTTACCGCGCATCAGGGTGCTCTGACCAGCGAGGAGCTGGACGCAATTCTGGCGGATATGGGTGCGGGCAAATGATCGACGCTTGGCTGGAACAGATCGGTCAGCTCATCGGTCAGAGTCTCTGGCTGGCGCCGTTGCTGGCCTTGCTCGCGGGGGTGCTCACCTCGTTTACGCCCTGCGCGTTGTCCAGCATTCCGCTTGTGATTGCATATGTTGGTGGCACGGGCGTGGAACCGAAGAAGGCGGCGAAGCTTTCGCTCGTCTTTGCGCTCGGTTCGGCGATTACGTTTACGGCGCTTGGCGTGGTTGCCGCGAGCATTGGATACCTCATCGGCGTTGGCGCGAAGTGGTGGTATCTCGTGCTCGGCGCGCTGATGGTGCTCATGGCGCTGCAAACATGGGGAATCGTGAACCTTGTTCCCTCGACCTATCTGACCGGAAGGAGCAAACGGCGCGGATACCTCGGCGCGCTGCTCACGGGAATGCTCGGCGGGCTGTTCTCGTCTCCTTGCGCAACGCCCGTACTGGTTGCTTTACTGGCGGTCGCGGCGGGCAGCGGCAGTCTGCTTCGGGGAACCATGCTCCTGCTGCTCTACGGCGTTGGTCACGGCGCGCTGGCGGTGCTGGCGGGGTCGTCCATTGGCGCCGTGAACAAGCTCACACAAAGCGAGCGGTATGGCGCACTCTCCCGTGTGCTGAAAATAGGGATGGGCGTGCTGATTTTGCTCATAGGACTGTATCTGTTCTATTTGGGATTCTAAAGGCAAGAGTTCAAGATTAGGATTTAGCAAAACGAAAACAAAATTGATTTAGAATAGAAGAGAATTCGAAAGGAAATTATTATTATGGCACTCTTTGGAAAACGAAAAGAGAAAGAAGAATCGAAATCCTCCTGCTGCTGCGGCGCGGGATGCGACTGCGACAGCATGGAACAAGCGGAAAGCGCGAAGACGGAAGGCGCTTCCGTCAAGGTGCTCGGCAGCGGCTGCCAAAAATGCAACGCGCTGGAAGCGGCAACCAAGGAAGCGCTCGCCCAGCTTGGTATGGACACCACGATTGAGCACGTAACCGATTTTGCGAAGATCGCGAGCTATGGCGTCATGACGACGCCCGCGCTGGTCGTGGACGGCAAGGTCGTTTCCTACGGCAAGGTGCTCAAGACCGAGGAAGTCGTCGCGATTCTCAAGAAAATTCGATAACGAAAACGAACAAGGGGGATAGGGATTTGTATGGAAGCAAAAAAGAGCTCTGGCATTGGTTTCTTTGAAAAGTATCTGACGCTCTGGGTCATTCTCTGCATGGTGGTTGGCGTGCTGATTGGGCGGTTTCTGCCCGGCATTCCGGCGTTTTTAGGCAAGTTTGAATACGCGAACGTTTCCATTCCCATCGCGATTCTGATTTGGCTGATGATTTACCCCATGATGCTCAAGGTGGATTTCCAGAGCATCAAGAACGTCGGCAAGAATCCGAAGGGGCTGTTCGTCACGTGGGTGACCAACTGGCTGATCAAGCCGTTTACGATGTTTGGCATCGCCTGGCTGTTCTTCTTTGTCATCTTCAAGACGCTGATTCCCGCCGACCTGGCCAAGGACTATCTCGCGGGGGCAATCCTGCTCGGCGCCGCGCCCTGCACGGCGATGGTCTTCGTTTGGAGCCATCTGACCAAGGGCAACGCGGCCTACACGGTGGTGCAGGTTGCGACAAACGACCTGATCATCCTCGTGGCCTTTACGCCGATTGTCGCGCTGCTGCTCGGCATTGGCGGGGTTAAGATTCCCTGGGACACGCTGCTGCTGAGTGTTGCGCTGTTTGTCGTGATTCCGCTCGTCGGCGGTATGCTCACGCGAAACGCCGTCATCAAAAAGCGCGGGCTGGAATACTTTGAGAAAGGCTTTTTACCGAAATTCAGCAACGTCACCATCGTGGGGCTGCTGCTCACGCTCGTGATCATCTTCTCCTTCCAGGGCAAGGTGATTCTCGAGAACCCGCTGCACATCCTGCTGATCGCCGTGCCGCTCGTGATTCAGACGTTCCTGATCTTCTTCATTGCCTATGGCGCGAGCAAACTACTCAAACTACCGCATGACATCGCCGCGCCCGCGGGCATGATTGGCGCTTCGAACTTTTTTGAACTTTCGGTTGCGGTGGCGATTTCGCTGTTTGGCACGTCGTCCCCCGCTGCGCTGGCAACGATTGTCGGCGTACTAACGGAGGTTCCCGTCATGCTGATTCTGGTGAAAATTGCGAACCGGACGACGCACTGGTTCCCCGAATCGAACAAATAGGATAGAATGAATTCATTAGAAATTCGCTTGAGGAGGCGCGGCATATGAGAATTGTCATCATTGGCGCGGTGGCGGCGGGCACGTCCGCCGCGGCGAAGGCCAGACGCAACACCGAGGACGCGCAGATTACGGTCTACGAGAAGGATCGGTTCATCTCGTATTCCGGCTGCGGCATGCCGTATTTCCTCGGCGGTGAGGTTGCACATGCCGAAGAGCTGACCCCGCGCGATCCGGCATTCTTTTTGAGCAAGTACAACGTTGAGATTAAAACCGAGCACGAGGTGCTTGCCGTTTCGCCGGGCACCAAGAGCCTCTCGGTAAAGAATCTGCGTACGGGCGAGTTCTTTACGGACGTTTACGACAAGCTCATCTTCGCGACGGGCGCGCGCGCGGTCACCCCGCCAATTCCCGGTCGCGATCTGGGGCACGTGTTTACGCTGCGCAACATCAACGACATGCTGAAGATTCACGCGTTTCTCGATTTGCACAAGCCGAAGACCGCGGCGATTGTCGGCACGGGGTTCATCGGGCTGGAGATGTGCGAAAACCTCATTCACCTTGGCGTTTCGGTGACCCTGCTCGAGAAACTGCCGCAGGTCACGCCGGGGCTGGACCCCGACATGGCGGTGCACGTGGAAGAGCATCTCAAGTCGAGCGGAGTTGCGGTATATACCGGGGCGTCGATTCAGGAGATCACCGAGGACGCGGTGCTGCTCGCGGACGGAACGCGCATACCCTCCGAACTGACCCTGCTTTCCACCGGCGTTCGCCCGAACGTCGATCTCGCTTCGGACGCGGGCGTGAAGCTTGGCGCCTCCGGCGCAATTCTCGTCAACGACCGTATGGAGACCAACGTGGCCGACGTCTCCGCCTGCGGAGACTGCGTTGAGCAGTTCCACGTGGTCACCGGCAAACAGGTCTATCGCCCGCTGGGGTCCACCGCAAACAAGACAGGTCGCATCGCGGGGGATTGCATCACCGGCGGATCGCTGCGCTACCGCGGCACACTCGGCACGGGCATCTTCCGCGTGCTGGGGCTCACCGTTGGGCAGACGGGACTGAGCGAACGCGAAGCGCGTGAAGCGGGCTACGACGTCGTCTTTTGCCACAACACGAAACCGGACAAACCGGAATACCTCGGCGGCAGGGAGATGACGATTAAAGCGGTTGCCGACCGCGCGACCGGGCGGTTGCTCGGCGCGCAGATCGTTGGCGAGAGCGGCGTGGACAAGCGAATTGACGTGTTTGCCACCGCGATTACCTACGGCGCGAAGGCGGAGGATCTGTTTTATCTGGATCTGGCGTATGCGCCACCGTTTGCCACAACAAAGGATCCGGTCGCGTATACCGGCATGATCCTCGAAAATGCGATTCATGGCGGTAAGCCGTTGATGGGAGCCGCCGAGCTGGATGCAAGAAAAAACGCAGGTGAGTCGGTAATCGTGATCGACACACGCGTACCGGCTCAGTATGAAAAAGCTCATGTCGACGGCGCGAGGAACATTCCGCATTCGGATGTTCGAGCGGCTGTGGGTTCGCTGGACAAGGATTCCATCATCGTGACCTACTGCAACAAGGGAGTAACCGGCAACGCCGTGCAGAACATTCTGCTCAATCGCGGCTTTAAGCGCGTGTATAACCTCTCCGGCGGGTTCAAGCAGTACTCCGCCGTGCGGAGAAAGCGCATCTAGACGGATTCGATAAAACAACAGATTGCACCCAAAACACAAAACCACGCGGGAGATTCCTGCGTGTTTTTTGCATGCGAACGATTGTAGAATTTATTCGTGCGCCTTGTCGCCGATTTCGACGATATGGCCATCCGGGTCGTACACGCGAAACAGCGTTTCGCCCCAGGCCGTGAGTTGCAGCGGAAAGAACACCTCAAAGCCCGCGGCAATCAGACGCTCCTGCAGCTCCGGCAGGTGGTCGGAGGTAAAGTAGAGGTCGAGATTATCCCGCCCCATCGCTTCGCCGGAATAGGGCTTCTGTAGATACTCATAAAACACGTCCGCGCGGTGCAGCCCAAGATTTCCTTCGAGCAGCACAAACGTGTCAAAATCCTCTTTGATCCCTATGCCAAGCAGACCGTGGTAAAAAGCCTTTGACGCCTCCATGTCCCGAACAAACAGAATGGGGTTGCGAAATTGAACCGGCATATGTGGGCTTCCTTTCGTGATGGAAGAAATTTTGCGCTTTGAGTCGAGTTACTCACCCAGCAGGCGCGAAACGGCCTCGATTGCGCGTTCCGGCTCGTTTGCCTTGATGCCGATCATGGGTAGCGAAATCCCGCGCGCATCCAGCTCCTGTTTCAGCGCGACGTAAAAGAGCCCCTGACCGGCCACCTCTTCGTCGTGATTTGAGGTGGTCTCAACGCCGCAGCTCGGCGAGCGATTGATCCCGATGACGCCGACGATGACGAAACCGTTCTTTTTATATTCCTCAATCTGATAGACGACCTGCTCCGCGAGCTGCTGTAGCTTCTTTGCAGGAGCTTGCGCTTGCAGCGCGGCGCGGATGCGCGTGTTTTCGACGATGACCGGGCGCTCGCCGCCGTGCACGGCCCCACGGTCGAGCCCGAGGCAAAGCAGTTCCGGGCAGGGCATCTGCACGATGCCGACGTTGTGCTCTAACAACAGCGACACGACGGGAAGATTTGCGGCGGGAAAATCCGCGGTGCCGTCCGAGATAGAATTTTGATTCAGAAAACAGTGCGAAACAAAAACGACCTTGCGGCTTCTGGCGTCGTGAAACATAGCGCTGCCGTCCTTCTAAGAATAGAATCGCTCAACTGCATATAGAATAGTGCCGCAGCGACGGATTGGCAAGTTAAATCTTCACGAAAGATATGTATGTAAAACGAGGCAAAGCCCGTTTCTTTTGCCGTTGAGAAGCACTGGAACACCTCCCTGAAAACGGCTTCCAACGCGGCCGTTTCGCTTATTTGGCGAATGCAAAACGGATGCATTGCCAAACGGTTCGTGCCGTGTTAGTCTGTTGAAAACAACGGATTAAATCATTTCCAATGGAGCGTTTTTATCCGGAAAAACGACGAAGGAATCATAGAAGGAGACCATCGCATGCACAAAACAAGGATACTTGCCTTCCTCCTGGCGCTGCTCCTGCTCATCACGCTGCCCGGTTGCGCGGGCGCGCAGGATGAAGCGGACACGCAGGCCGCCGACAACGGCGCGGGCGCGGCTATTGCCACGGAGGAAAGCGGCTCGCAGACCGCCTCAGTCGCTGTTACGGGCGATCGCAGGGAGCCCCGCGTTCAGCCGCTTGGCAACGGCGAGGACACCGTAACCGTCATGGTCTACATGTGCGGCAGCGATCTGGAGAGCGACGGCGGCGCCGCCACCGCGGACATCAACGAAATGGAGTATGCCGACCTGTCGGACAACGTCAACGTCGTTCTCGAAACCGGCGGCGCTTCGGCGTGGCAAAACAGCGTGATCGACGCGGACACCAACCAGCGTTGGCTTGTTTCGGGTGGAGGACTGGAAGCGATTGAGGACGTCGGACAAAAGAACATGACCGACCCGGATACGCTGACGAGCTTTATCCAGTTTTGCGCCGAGCGGTACCCGGCGAACCGGAACATCCTCGTGTTCTGGGATCACGGCGGCGGCACAATGGGCGGCTATGGTTCGGACGAGCACTATCCGGACGGAACCATGTCGCTCGCGCAGATTGACGAGGCGCTTAAAAACGCGGGGGTCACGTTTGACTGGATCGGGTTCGACTGCTGCCTGATGGGTACGGTGGAAACGGCGTTTGTTGCGGAGAAATACGCGGACTATCTGGTTGCCTCCCAGCGCTCGGAGCCGGGCGGCGGCTGGTACTATACCGACTGGCTGAACGCGATTTCGCAGAACACATCGATCCCCTCGCCGGAGGTCGGAACCACGATTGTGGACAGCTTCATCCGCGAGGAACAGAACGGGGACTATGGCGACGAGCTGACCCTCGCCATGATCGACCTCACGGCGCTGCCGCCGTTTATGGACGCGCTGTACGCCTATCTCGCGGGCGTGAACACGGAGATGATCGATACCGCCGCCTACAAACAGGTTTCGCAGGCGCGTTACGATAGCCGTTCGCCCGGCGAGGAGGAATGGGATCAGGTCGACCTTGCGTATCTGGTGAACAACATCGGCATCGACGGGGCGGGTCAACTGCTGCCGTTTTTAGATCAGGCGGTGCTCTACAACGAGCAGACCGCGCAGAACTACAACGGTTTGAGCCTCTATTTTCCGTATTCCGACATGGAGTCCGTGGAGGACACGCTGGCAACCGCAAAGTCGATTGGCCTTGGCGAACCGTATCAGAAATTCATGAGCGACTTTGCGAGCCTCATGGCGGGCGGGCAGATCTATAGTAGCGGCGGAACCAACAATCCGCTGGCGTCGAGTACGACCGGCACAGCTGGCGAGGAAACCGTTGCGGACGCAAGCTGGCTGGATTCCGATCTGGTTTCGGACTATCAGTCGTACTACGAAGAGAACCAATACGACTCGTCCGATCTGGAGATTGTCGAGCAGGACGGCGGTTACGTGCTCAAGATGAGCGCGGAGGACTGGGATCTGATTACAAACGTATACCTCGAGGTCTATCTCGACGTGGGCGACGGCTACCAGCACCTTGGTTCGGACGATGTTGCGGAATACAACGACGAGGGCGACCTGCTCGTGCAGTTCGACAGCAACACCTGGGTCGCGCTGGACGGGCACATCGTGAGTTACTTTGCCGAACAGAGCGATCAGGAGAACGTTTGGAAGGGCTATGTACCCGCGCTGGTCAACGACGAGGAAGCGCACCTGATCGTGGTTTGGAAGGGCGACGAGGCGAGCGTGCTTGGTTACGAGCGAGTCTACGACTCCAACACCGCCGCGCGCGGATTGGTTGAGCTCAAGGACGGGGACGAAATCCAGTTCATCAGCGACTTCTACACCTACGATGGCGAGTATCAGGATCAGTACGTAACGGACAGCCTCGTCGTGAACGGCCCGATTGCGGTGTCCTATGAGGACGTGGGCGAGAACGACTGCCTCGTCTACTATTCCCTGCACGATATTTACCAGAACGTCTACTGGACGGAGCCCGTTCTCTACACAACGAGCAACTGACCTCGGAACGGTAGTTTCCAAAATTCTTTTAGAGACGCAACAAACAGTCCGTCGGCAAAGAAAGCCGGCGGACTGTTTTTAATGCCAATACACACTCGAATGGATCAAAGTGTTTTCAAATGCGCGTTTCTGTACCGGAATGTTGATCCTATGCTATAATCATTGTACAGACTGTTCAAAAAACGGACGGATACCTCGTGGCATGGATTGATCGGAAAAGGAGAAAAGGCATGACGGTTTTTCTTCGGTTTCTCGCGTTCTCAGATCGCTTGCCACGGTCGTTTGCGCCGTTTACCCTGCCGGATGGTTCCAAGGCGGCGGACCTGCTCCGCGAAGTTCGGCGTCAGTGGACAGAAACGGGCGTTGGCACGGTCGAGGAACGGGACAGCCTGGAAGAACAGGCTTTGTTGGCTTCGGGGGGCAGGGTGCTGCAACCGGAGGAAGCGTTGACGGAAGGACAGCAAATCAGCGTGATTGGATCGATTCTCGGCGGCTGAGCGTGCCGAAAGAACGCCGACCGCGGATTTGCGCAACACAAAACGCATAATATGATTGACAGAAAAAAACGTTTGTGTATACTAATCAGTAACATAAAATCGATTCAAACGGAAGAAGAATGAGGGAAAGCTATGGCGAAGGTTTTGCGAGCGAACGGCATGAACAAGTGCATCGGGTGTTTCACCTGCATGCTCACTTGTGCCGCGGTCAATAAAAAGGAGCATACGACGTTTAAGAGCGCGATTCGCGTCCGCACCACGGGCGGTTTAACAAGCAGCTTTGTCAGCATTGTCTGCCTTGCCTGCACGGACGAGCGCGCCTGCGCGGAGGCCTGCCCGACGGGCGCGCTGAAGCCGAGAAAGGGCGGCGGCGTGCTGCTGGAGCCGGACAAGTGCATCGGCTGCCGCAAGTGCATCGACGCCTGCATCGTTGGCGCCGTTGGGTTCGACGAGGATTTGAAGGTGCCCATCATCTGCAAACACTGCGGCATCTGCGCGCAGTTTTGCCCGCACGAGTGCCTGACGATGGAGGAGGTTTGAGCCATGTTCAACGAAGACAAACGCATCCTGTTCATCGATTTAAACACCGAAAAGCTGCGCATTGAGAAGCGGCCGGACCTCAACGAGTATCTCGGCGGGGTCGGCATCGCGATGAAGCTCTTCGAAGAGAACGTTCACGTAGACCTTCCGCCGCTGCATGAAACCCAGCCGGTGGTCTTCGCCGTAGGCGCGCTGACCTCGATTTTCCCCGTCATGACCAAGACGGTTGCCGTGTTCTACTCGCCGCATACCGGCGAACTGGGCGAGAGCTACGCGGGCGGACGGCTTGCGTTTGCGATGATGGACGCCGGGTTTGACGCCATCGTCATCACCGGAAAATCGAAGAAGCCGACCTACATTTCGGTTCGCTCGGACAGCGTTTCATTTCGGGATGCGCGCGCCCTCTGGGGACTGCCGAGCACGGTCATCGGCCGCATCATTCGCGAGCGGGAGCCGGGCCCCGGCAAGCGCAGCATCATTCGCATCGGCCCCGCGGGCGAAAACGGCGTGACCTACGCGAGCGTTTGCGTGGACACCTATCGCCACTTCGGGCGACTTGGTCTCGGCGCGGTGCTGGGGTCGAAGAACCTCAAGGCAATGCAGGTCTATGGTACGACGTCGATCCCGATCAAGGATTTTACGGCGTACTGGAAAGCCTATCGCGAAATCTACAAAAAATGCACGGAAACCGAGCTCATGCAGAAGTATCACGATCTCGGCACGTCCATCAACATTGAACCGCTCAACGCACTCGGCGTGCTGCCGACCAAGAACCTCAAGCAGGCGGTGTTTGAGCACGGCGACAAGATCAGCGGCGAGCAGTTTGCCGAGTGCAATCTGGTTCGAAAGATGGCCTGCGTCGGTTGCCCGGTGGGCTGCATCCACATCGGCCAGTTCCGCCGCGAGTTTGACAAAGCGGGGCATGAGTACGAGTCCATCAGCGTCGGCTACGATTACGAATTGATCTTTGCGCTCGGCAGCTACCTTGGCATCAAGTCACCGGACGAAATTCTGGAGCTGATCGACGAGGTCGAGGAGCTTGGCATGGATGCGATGTCCGCCGGCGTTGCGCTCGGTTGGGCGACGGAAGCGTTCCAGCGGGGGCTCGTCACCGAAAAGGAAACCCTCGTTCCGCTCAAATTCGGCGAAAAGGAACAGTATATCAAGGCACTGCGTCACATTGCTTCACGCGAGAACGACTTCTACTCCGCGCTTGGCAAGGGCGTTGCCCATGCGTCGAGCGTCTATGGCGGCAAGGACTATGCCATGCAGATTGCAGGCAACGAAATGGCGGGGTATCACACGGGCTACGGCGCGCTGATCGGTATGGCCTGCGGCGCGCGGCACTCGCACCTCTGCAACGGCGGATACTCGATTGACCAGGGCTTGAAGACGCCGGACGTCGACGTGATCGTCGACAAGATGTTCAAGGAAGAGGTCGACCGCTGCATGCTCAACTCCCTTGTCATGTGCCTCTTTGCGCGAAAGGTCTACGACCGTGACACGATTTTATTGGCGCTCAACTCGGTTGGGTACCAGTTCACGAGCGACGATTTGTCGCACATTGCCGAGAAGATCTACGCAACGAAGATTCGCGTCAAGCGCGCAATGGGGTTTGAGCAGGAGAAGGTGGAGTTTCCGAAGCGCTTCTTCGAAACGCCCAGCCTACACGGCCTGCTGGACGAGGCAACCGCCTACGAAGCACAGCGCAAGTTCAATGCGCTGACCAATACGCTGCTGGAAAAGTTTGAACCCGCGCCCGAACCGAAAGCGGCAAGCGACAAATAGGACAAAACACAGCAAACAAAAACGAGCGCCCCGTTGATGGAGCGCTCGTTTTCTGTTTGTCATTCGTTCTGGATCGTTCGTCAACTCGAAGGCAGTTTTTATTGATCGTAGGGCAGGCCAAACGCGGTTTGATACTCTTTGTAAAGGCCGTTGCCCGTCCAGCCGCCTTCGCCGGAACTGCTCGCCTTAAAGCATATCTGGCAGTCGGGAAGCGCTTCGACGAGCTGGTCGCGCTGTTCCTTGGTGACGTTCTTCACGCTCACAAACCAGAGCATTTTGAGATCCTTCAGCCCCAGCAGCGGAGTTATATCGGTAAACAACGTCGCGCTGCAATTCAGATAGCGAAGCTTCGGCAGCGCCGTGACCGTAGAGATGTCCGTAATGGGGTTCTGATAGATTTCGAGGCACTCCAGATTCGTCAGCGATTTGAGCGGGGAGATGTCCACGATTTTGTTCATCGAAACAATCAGCGCGCGGAGCTTCGTGAGCCCGGACAGCGGGGTTAAATCGGTGATTCGGTTTCCGTGCCCCAGATCGAGAAAGACCAGATCCGTGCAGTACTTGAGCGGGACAATGTCCTCGTCGTGCAGGTTTGCCAGATTCTCGTCGACGAACCGACCCATATCATTGGGAAACACCTTGCGGTTCCCCTTGGAAAACGCCGTGATGTCCGTTCGCATTTCCCAGGCGCCGACCTGAATCATCCAGACGAACTTGACGTTTGGAAACGCCGAAATGAGCTGCTCCATCTGCTCGTTACTAAGCCCGCAATTGCACAAATCCGCATACGTCAGATTGGGCAGGTATTGCAGAGCCGCCTCAACCTCCTCCGGCGAGGTCAGCGGGTAGCCATTGAGCTCCAGCCGCGTCGCGTCGGTGGAAACCGTCTGTCCGAACAGCTCGATGGAGCAGATGAACACGACGTTCGGCAGCGCCGCTTTCAGCGTGCCCAGTTGCTCCAGTGTGAGCGTGTGCCCTTGCAGATTGACGCTCTTGAGCGCTGGGAACGCGCCTAGAAGCTCCGGCAGTGCGGCAATGTCCACGTCCGCCGCGGACGAAAGATCAATCGACTCCGCGGTCGAGGGAAACTGCTGGCCAAACAGCGAAACGCCGTTGAGAAACGTCTTGTCGGGGTATGCGCTTTGGAGCGCGGCAACCTGCTCCGCCGTCCAGCCCGTTTCGTTGAGGTCAATCTGCGTCAGCGCGGGCAGGCCAAACAGATACGCGCCGAACTGTTCCGGCGTAAGGTCGGTGCCGCCCGGAAGGATGGCGGAGGCGTCTGTACTGTGGATCGTTCGATCGCCAATGGTCACGTTCCAGGTAAAGGAAACATTCGGATACGTCTGCGCGGCGGTTGCGAACGCTTCGTTGACGAAACAGAGCGTCGCGTCGACCTTTTTCAGCTGAGGAAAGCTGCGAAGCGCCGCCAGATCCGCGTCGCTGCAACCCGTTGGCAGCGTGAGCTCGGTTGCGCCGCTGTCAAAGCGCTCGCCGCAGAGCGGAACGTTCCAAAGAATCGTGCAGTTCGGCAGCGCGGCAGACAGGCGTTCGACCAGAGCCGCGTCCGCCTCCACGGCGCGTAGATCCAGCGTCTTGAGTTGTTCAAATCCTTCGAACGACTCGGACTCCACCTGGGTAATGTTGGAAACGACAATGGTCTCCGCGTTCTTGTCCAACGAGGCCGCCGCACAGCCGACGGAGAACAAAGCGATTGCAAAAACAAGGCAGAAACAAGCGAGTAGAACTATTCTTTTCGTGTGCCGATGAATCGATTGGGTCAAAATAACATCAGTCCGTTTCTATTCAAATAATCAATTGCTTTACAGGTATAAAATCGCCAGCATGGCGACAACCAGCAGCCCGACCATCGCCAGCAGCCAGCGATCGCCAAAGAGCACTTCGACCGGGTCGCCATCCGAACGGCCCTCGGCGGTCAGGCTGTATTTCAGGCAGATCAAGATCACGAGCGGAACCGTCCAGAGTAGGTAGTCCCCGGAGGTGTGCTTTGCGGAAATCCCGTCGACGCACCAGAGGGAGTAAAACAGAATTCCGAGCGTCAGGCACATATACATGCCCTTGTCGAGAAACGAGTAGCTGTACCAGTTCAGCACCGCGCGCGTCTGTCCCTGCGTTTCGCCGGACTGCAGCGCGCGAAGTTCGTTTCTGCGTTTGCCAAGCCCCATGAAGAACGACAGCGCGACAACGGTGAGATACAGCCAGTCGGAAATCGAAATCGAAACGAGCGCCGAACCATAGAGCAGACGCAGCAGGAAACCGAGCATCAGGATCGTAATGTCCAGAATGGGCACGTTCTTGAGCCCCAGACTGTAGCCAATGTTGAAGAGCAAGTAGACCACCATGAAGATCCAGGGCAGCAGCGCGCGTCCGCAGGCAAACGCATTGACCACCAGTGCGAGAACGAGCAGCACCGCCGCGATGACACGCGCCGTTGCAACCGGCACCGCGCCGCTCGCGATGGGGCGGTTTTTCTTGGTCGGATGCAGGCGATCCTTCTCCACGTCCCGAATGTCGTTGATGATGTACACCGCGGACGACAACAGCGAAAACGCAACAAAGCCAAGCAGCACCGGAATCAGCAGCGACAGGTTGGAAAGCTGACGCCCGAACACGAGCGGCAGAAACAGCAGAACGTTCTTGCTGTAGTGCTTCACGCGCAATAGCTTAAAATACGGCTTCATGCGTCACCTCCAAAATAGATGGGTGTTCGTCGATTCTCGTTGGAACGGGGAGCTTAGGAAACAGGGTAATATTGCAGTCCAAAGCGGATGATGTCTGCTAGCCCCAGCGCATTCAGGTAAACCAGCGCGAGGATACCCGCACCGATTAGGCCATATTGCAGCGGGCGAATCTGCCGGAACAACCGTTCGATCAGCAGCAGAATCAGCGACACAAACGCCCAGCCAAAGTAGAGCGTATAGAGCACCAGCCCGTTTTCCGAGGTGCCCCAGCCGAGCACGCAGAGCAGCAGAAACGAGCAGGCGACCCATGCGGCGCAGATGCGCGCAAAGGTGCTCTTTCGATTCAGCAGGAATCCGGCGATTGCCGCGGCAAGAACGGCAAACCCGCCGATGCTCCAGCTCGTAACCTCCAGCTGTTCATACGCCGCTATTCCGTTGTCAAAGCGCAGCATCTGCGCCGCCGGGGCGACGAAACAGGAAGCGAGAAAGCGGACATACTGCATGAACCGCGCGAGGAACGGCAGCTTTTCCCCGGCAAACTGAAGCAGAAACTGAAGGTTTGCGGCGGTGGTCATCACCATGGCTGCGCGGCCGAGCAGAAGCCCGATCAGAATGAATTTTGCGATGGCAAGCGCGCCGTCTTTTACGCGCTGCTTCCACGATCCATCGCCCGGAACGAGGACAATCGATATCCCGCTGATCAGGATGGAGCCGGAAGCGGCAACCCAGGCGGTGTCCCGTCCTTCGGTCTCGCCGGTCGTGAACTGCCAGACCAGCAAGATCAGCCAGAACACGGAGAAGATGTATTGCTCCATGTTCAG
>CAZDXW010000014.1:31490-33100 GCA_964509485.1 uncultured Christensenella sp. | reverse complement strand
GCCAGACCAGCAAGATCAGCCAGAACACGGAGAAGATGTATTGCTCCATGTTCAGCAGAAACAGGAGCGTTGGAAACAGCAGCAACAACAGCACCAGCGAGAGCGCCTTGTCCGCGCCGGAGACACCGAGCATGCGGACGATCAGAACCAGAGCAATCAGCAGCAGCGCCGCTTGCACGATCTGCAACAGCGGCAGGTATACAGCCGGAAGCAACAGCAGGCTGGAAACGAGCGAAGCGCCGAGTGCAAACGGCGCTGCGAACACACCAAAGAGCGGCTGACGGATGTCGTTTTCCGACGCGGCAACGTTGAGAAACACGTTTTGCTCCGTCAGGGAAGACGTATCGCTCGTGTAGAGAATGTCGACCTTTTTCCAGACGTTGTCCGCCGAAGCATTCGGGTTTGAAAACACGCTCGTTTGGGAATAGACGACGACGATGGCGACTACGCAGAGCGCGAGCGCAACGAGAAAGAACCAGCGCTCGACGGTGTCCGTCTTTTGCAAAATGGCGCGCATCCGCGCGGAAAACCAGCCAAGAAACCAGTAGAGATACACAAACAGCGCGAGGACGGCAGCCAGTCCCGCAAGAGCGGAGACCACCGCGCCGTAGCGGCCGGCCAGATCGAGAATCAGTGGCTTTGCGCTTTCGGCGGCAAAGCTGTTGAGGTGCACCAGAAAGAGATTCGCATAAACCTCGGCCGCATAGGCGGCGAGCACGAGGCTCAGCGCCGCGCGCCATAGATGGAACGAGGCGAACACCCACTCGAGAAACCGAAAGCGGAAGACGAGGAATACCAGCGCGAGCACGACGAGCGGAAGGCTGGCCACGACCCAGACGAGTTCGCCCTTGACGGAGAGCAGCCCGGCAAGCGCGGTTGCCGAGAGCAGAAACAGCCAGCGAAACGCCTTGGTCGGCGTTTGATCCGCCCGTAGGAACAGATGGTTCATCCCCAAATCCCCCGTCGGCGCGCGCAGCCGGACGACTGCCGATGCAGAGCGCCGTATTTCGATTTTTCCCTCTGGTCGATACCGGATATTATAGCATACCGCCGCGAATGCTGACAATCGAAGCGGCGACGAGCCGCAGGAACGCGGCATGCATTCCGCCGGATGAATTTCGGTTTGATTTCCGGTTGCAGACGCGATAGAATAGTCCACAGGTTAGACACATCCGTAAGAATCACATGGGATATTGCTTGTTTTCCATTCAAAATCACGTATCATTCGAAATACGCAGTATGGTATAAGTGTATTTACATCATTTGTTTAGGGGAAAGAACCGTATGCCGGAATACCGCATCATGATTGTGGACGACGAAACCGAGGTCCGCGAGGGCATTGCCAGCCGCGTGGACTGGAAAGCCGCCGGGTTTACGATTGTCGCCACCGCCGAAAACGGACAGGATGCGCTGGAGAAGGCGGAGTTTCTGGATCTCGACGTCGTGTTGACCGACATCAAGATGCCGTATATGGACGGCTTGACCCTCGGAGCGGAGCTGCTCAGCCGATACCCGGCAACGAAACTGATCATCCTCTCCGGATTCGACGAGTTTGAATACGCCAAGGAGGCAATCAAGCTCAACGTGCTGGAGTATGTGCTCAAGCCCGT
>CAZDXW010000014.1:21861-31390 GCA_964509485.1 uncultured Christensenella sp. | reverse complement strand
AATACGCCAAGGAGGCAATCAAGCTCAACGTGCTGGAGTATGTGCTCAAGCCCGTGAATGCGGACGAGCTACTGCTGGTGTTGCAGCGGGCAAAGGCAAGGCTGGACGCGGAGTTCAACGCAAAGCAGGACATCGAGTCCCTGCGCTCGCGCTACGAGCAGGCGCTGCCGCTGCTGAGGGATCAGAGCCTGCGCGAAATCCTCGCGGGGTCCGTTCCGGCGGAAGAGGTATCGCGGCTGTTCGAACTCTACGGCGTTCACCTCGATATCACAAACCCCATGATCGTCGCTGTATTCGACACGAGCGGACAGATTCCGCCCGGGTCGATGATTACGCGGGAGCTGCTGCCCGTTTCAGTGCGCGCGCTGGTGGAAGCGGCGCTGGAAGGCAAGTGCTCCTACGCGACGTTTTTGAGTTTCTACAACGTCATCGTCGTTTCCAGCTGGGCGAGCGATCCGGTGGATCATATGATGATGGCGGCAAACGAAATCTGCGGCGAGTGCAAGTCGCTCTTCGGCGTCGAGGTGACGGCGGGGGTCGGGCGCCGTTGCGGCGAGGTTTCGCTGCTGCGCGAGTCGCTCTTTGAAGCGCGCTCCGCGCTGGAGTATCAGCGCGTGGTCGGCGGCGGCAAGGCGATCTACATTCGGGACGTCGAGCGCATGACGCGCCATCCCGCGACGCTGGACAGCCGCTATGAGCAGCGCCTAACCGCGGCGGTGAAATTCGGCTCCGGCGAGCAGATTGAAACGGAGATCGGGGAGATTCTCGAAGGGCTCAGCGACGCCGCGCCCGGCGACTGGAAGTACCGCGCCTATGTGACTGGCATTCTCAACGCGCTCAACCAAATCATCGCGCGCTACGACCTGCCCGCGGAAGAGGTGATGGGCGACGAAGGTATGCTGCTGTTTCAAGAGGGCGGCAGGCTGGGCGTTCCCGCGCTCCAAAAGGCGCTGTTGGAGGTTTGTCTTCGCATCGGCGGCTACATGAACCAGCGCCGCTCCTCCATGGCGGGCACGCTCGTGGAAAAGGCGAAGCAGTTCATACTCAAGCACTTTGCGGACGTCGATCTTTCCGTCGAGAAGGTCTGCGAACACCTGCACATCAGCCAGTCCTATTTTTCCTCCATCTTCAAGCAGGACACGGGGCGCAGCTTTGTGCAGTATTTAACCGATCTTCGCATGGATCACGCCGCGGAACTGCTGCGCGAGTCCGATGAAAAGACCTACGTCATTGCCCAGCGGGTCGGCTACGACGAGCCGAACTATTTTTCCTACGTGTTTAAACGCAAATTCGGCGTATCACCCTCGCAATACCGAAACGGGAACTAGCGCGTTTCGTGCGGCCAAAGAGGGAAGGACAAACCGGCAAACAACAGCCGGCGCATACCATACGGGAGTGGATCGAAATGGGAAAGTCACTGGTTCGTGCGCTTTCCGGCAGGCTCGTTTCGCAATCGGAGCGTTCGAGCATCCGCTATACGGTCTTTCTGTCGTTCACCATCAGCGCAATCGCCGCGATGGTGCTGACCGGCCTGCTATTTTATTTCAATTTTTCGCGTCAGTTGGAGCAAACGATCCAGAGTGAGAACGAAATGCTCGTCAAACAGGTCAACCAATCGGTCGATACGTACCTGCGCGACATGCTCCGGCTCTCGAACTCCATCTACTACAACGTCATTAAAAACGTCGATATCGACAGCGACCCGATCAACTCCGAATTGCAGCTGCTCTACGGAACCTATTCGAGCTACGTGGAGAACGTTGCGCTGTATGATCTGGACGGGAATCTGCTCGCAACCGCGCCACCCGCGCTGAGTAAGCCCGGCGTGGACGTCCGGCAGGCGCAGTGGTTTCAAAAAGCGCTCAACCGAACGGAGAACCTGCACTTTGCAACGCCGGAAATTCAAAATCTGTTTGTCAACGCGGAGCATCGCTACATCCGCGTGATTTCGCTTTCCTCCGCCGTGGAAATCACGAGCGGAAAGAGCACCATGGGCGGCGTGCTGCTGATTGACCTCAAGTACAACAGCCTCACTGAACTGTTCGACCATATGTCGCTGGCAAACGGCGGCTATCTCTACCTGATGGACGCCAACGGGGAATTGATTTACCATCCGGAGCAGCAGCTGATCGCCTCGGGACTCGCGAAGGAAAACAACCTCGTCGCGGCGACCTATGACGACGGCGGGCATCAGGAGACGTTTAACGGAGAAGCGCGTTCCATCATCGTGCGCACGGTCGGGTACACCGGCTGGCGCATTGTCGGCGTGATTCCGCAGCAGGGCATCGTGCTCAATCAGCTGGACAACGTGCTCATCATCATTGCAATATTCCTGATGCTGTTTGATATCGTCATTCTGATCAACTCGTTTATTTCAACCAAGCTCACCGCGCCGATCAAGCACCTGGAGGAGTCCGTCCAGACGCTGGAATATGGGGACGCGAGCAAGGCCATCTATCAGGGCGGTTCCTACGAGATCCGCCACCTCGGCGCATCGATTCAGGGCATGGTCGACCAGCTCCAGCAACTCACGGACGACATCGTCCGCGAGCACGAGCAAAAGCAAAAGAGTGAGCTGGACGCGCTGCAAAGCCAGATCAACCCGCATTTCCTCTACAACGCGCTCGACATCATCGTTTGGATGATCGAACGGGAGCAGCCGCGCGAAGCGGTGAACATCGTCACCGCGCTGGCGAGGCTCTTCCGCATTAGCCTCAGCCGCGGCAAGAACATCATTCCCGTTCGGGACGAGCTGGAGCACGTGCAGAACTACCTGACCATTCAGACGATGCGCTATAAGAACAAGTTCTCCTATGTCATCGAGATGGACGACGAGGTGAAGGACCTCGCGATCATCAAGCTGGTTGTCCAGCCGCTCGTGGAGAACGCGATCTACCACGGCATGGACTTTATGGACGGCGACGGAATGATCACGATCTCGGCCAAGATCGTTGGCGACGAGCTGCATCTGACGGTCGCGGACAACGGCCTTGGCATGAAGCCGGAGGTCGTCGAGCGGTTATTGGTTGAAAACACGCCCGTCTCCAAGGGTTCCGGCGTCGGGCTGAAGAACGTCAACGAGCGCATCAAGCTCTACTTTGGCGACCGCTACGGGGTATTGATCAAGAGCGAACCGGACGAGGGCACCTGGATTACGCTTGTGCTGCCGATCATTCGCTACGAAACAGAGGAGGCGAGCGACGTTGGGCAAAAGTGAGAAATCCGCGTTTATCCTGATTACGGCGCTGCTCTTGCTGCTGATCGGATTTATCTTAATTCGCGCGCTGACGAGCCACGACTCGGTGCGCGTTTACCGCGTTTCGATCATTACGGACGACGTGCAGGGGGACTACAGCGCAAACGTGCTCAAGGGTCTCGACCGCGCGGCGCGGGACTATAACATCGACCTGCAGGTCATCGCCCTGCACAGCGGCATGACGACGGAGCAGCAGAAAAACTCGCTCGAGCGCGAGTTGGAGTCGGAGACGGATGCAATCATCCTCAATCTCCAGCAGAATCCGAGCCTGTCCGATCAGCTCGACCTTTCGACCATTTCGGTGCCGATCATTTCGCTGGGTACCGCCTGGGACGGATCCTCCTCCATTCGCAGCATCTCTACGGACGACACCGCCATGGGGCGCATGCTTGCCGAGGAGATGATCAAGGACGGGGTTACCTCCTGCGCGATTCGCGCGAGCCTCGATAACGCGCGCGTTCGCTTGCGGGAACAGGGGTTTATCGAAACGATGGAAGCGGCAGGCATTCCGTATGCGAGCGAATGGAACCCGGAGTCGATTGCCTGGAGCAGCTTTCCCGCCGGGGTTGCCGTAGCCGCGCTGGACGAACCGTCGCTGGAGATGCTGCTCGACCAGCGCATGATCAATCGTCCCGCGCTGTACGGAATCGGCTACACGAACACGTTGTTGTCGAATCTGGAGTCCGGCGTCATCCGCCGCTTGATCGTGGAGGACGACTACGCGATGGGGTATCTTGCGCTGCAGAGCGCCGTGGACGCGATTGAAAACCACGGGAAGGTTTACGAGCAGATCTTGGAGTGTTATGTGGCCGACGCGGAACATCTCTATCAGGAGCCGCTGAAGCACATTCTGTTTCCAATTTCGTAAGAGCTTTCACTCGGACAACGTTTTTCAGATATTTTGAATGGAGGGATCGCGATGGAATGGAAGCGCGCCGCGCGCTCAGCCCTGGCGCTTGTAATGGTTCTGGCAAGCCTGCCTCTGCTGGGGTGCTCCCGCGGGGACACCGAGCAGGGACCTTCGATCAGCCTCGGCGTGGCGATTTACAACGGGGACGACACGTTCATTTCGAACATGATGCTCTCGCTTACCGAGATCGCCGCGCGTTACGAGCAGGACACGGGCACCCGCGTCTACGTGAACCTCACGGACGCACAGGAAAACCAGACAAACCAGAATAAGCAGATCGACCGGTTCGTTTCGATGAACTACGACGTGCTTTGCGTGAACCTCGTGGATCGTACGGACGCTTCCTACACGATTGACCGCGCAATGGACGCGGATATTCCGGTGGTCTTCTTTAACCGCGAGCCGGTGCAGGAGGATCTGCAAAAGTGGGATCGTATTTACTACGTCGGCACCGACCCGGCGGAGAACGGGCGGCTGGAGGGGCAGATCGTCGTGGACGCCTACAAGGCGGACCCCGCGCGCTTCGATAAAAACGGCGACGGCATTGTGCAATACATCATCATTGAGGGCGAAATTCGCCATCAGGACGCGATGATCCGCACGGAGGTATCCGTACAGACGCTCAAGGACGCGGGCATTGAACTCGAAAAGCTCGACGGCGGCATCGCAAGCTGGGTGCGCAGTCAGGCGGCGGCGCTCTCCGACCAGTATTTTGAAAAATATGGCGATCAGATTGAGCTGATCATCTGCAACAACGACGACATGGCGCTCGGCGTGATCGACACGGTCGAGCGGCGGGGACTTTCGTTTAACAACATCGTCGGCATCGACGGGACGCCCGCGGGGCTAGCCGCCGTGGAGCAGGGCAAGATGCTCGGCACGGTGGTCATCGACTATGCCGCGCAGGCCAAGCTCATCTTTGACCTCGCCAGCACCCTCGCGGTGGACGGCGACCCGAAGCAGGTTGTCGACATGGGCGCCGACCGGACGGTACGCGCACCAATGTATGTGGTAAAGGCGGATTTCATTCCGTAACGGCGGGTTTTGCCGCGTATCGCCGGACGAAACCGGAGAAATTCGGTTTGATTCCTGAAAATACGGATTTTGTCCGCAAAATCAAGAAAAAAGCGATTGTTCCCGACTCAAAAATCTATTATAATCCTAGCATGAACTAATACAATTCCTCCGAAATCACAGTAGATTTTTCATGGATTCAGCGAGAATTTTGCATGGAATTTACAATTGATCGCCGTTAAGATGTGGATGTACCCGGATGACGGGTATCACATCTTATCTTATCAGGAGGAAATCAAATGAAGAAGATTCTTGTGTTCGTGTTGCTTCTTGCGTTGGCCTTCAGCACGATCGCCTGCGCAGCGCCGGCAGCCGCACCCGCCGAAGAGGCGAAGACGGAAGCCGCTACCGAACCCGCCGCTGAACCCGCTGCCGCGGTTACCACCTACAAAGTAGGCGTCAGCATCTACAAGTTTGACGACAACTTCATGACCCTCTATCGTCAGGAACTCGAAAGCTACTTCAAGAGCCTTGAGACCGACGCTGTGAAGTACGAAGTTACGATCGTAGACGGCAAAGGCGACATGGCCGAGCAGACCAATCAGGTTGACACGTTCCTTGCTCAGGGCGTGGATGTGCTGATTATCAACCTCGTTCAGTCCTCCTCCGCTGCCACCATCACGGACAAGGCCAAGGCCGCCGGCGTGCCGGTTGTCTACATCAACCGTGAACCCTCCGCCGACGACATGAAGGCTTGGGACAAGATCTGCTACGTTGGTGCGGATGCCCGCCAGAGCGGCACCTACCAGGGCGAAATCATTGCGAACTTGCCGGATAAGGGCGACCAGAACGGCGACGGCGTGGTCAGCTACGTCATGATCATGGGCGACCCGGAGAACGTGGATGCCCAGTATCGTACCGAGTTCTCCATCAAGGCGCTCACGGACGCCGGCATCAAGGTCGAAGAGCTGTTCAAACAGCGCGGCGACTGGGCGCAGGAAAAGGGCCAGGAACTGGCCGCGAACGCTCTTGCGCAGTTCGGCGATAAGATCGACGTCATCTTCTGCAACAACGACGGCATGGCGCTTGGCGCCTACCAGGCGATCGTCGCCGCGGGCCGTACGGTTGGCAAGGACATCTACCTCGTCGGCGTTGATGCGCTGGCCGAGTGCGTCCAGATGGTTAAGGACGGCACCATGACCGGTACCGTGCTCAACGACCACATTGGACAGTCCCACACCGCGGTTGACGCCGCCGTGAAGTACATCATGGGCGAGACCGTTGACACCTACCTCTGGGTCGACTACCAGAAGGTTGCGTAAGCGACTTCGCATCGGACTACTGGAACAAAGGAATTGCGTGCGGTATCATGCCGCACGCAATTCCTCATATCATCGTTCAACTAAGCAAGGGGATAACAAGCAATGCAGGAATACGTGCTAGAGATGAAGGGCGTATGCAAGTATTTTCCGGGTGTCAAGGCGCTTGACATGGCTCAATTGCATCTTCGGCCCGGAACCGTCCATGCGCTGATGGGAGAAAACGGCGCGGGGAAATCCACGCTCATGAAATGCCTGTTTGGCGTCTACAAGATGGACGAAGGCGAAATCATTTACAACGGCGAACACGTCAAGATTGAAAACCCGTTTGACGCGCTGCAAAAAGGAATCGCAATGGTGCACCAGGAGCTGCAGCCGATTCCCGAGCGGTCGATCGCGGAGAACATCTATTGCGGGCGCTATCCGGAAACGAAAATTCTCGGTCTGATTCGGACCGTCAACCATAAGAAAATGTACGAACAGACCGGGGCGCTGCTCAAGAGCCTCGGCCTGAACTTTGACCCGAAGGCCAAGCTGGGCTCGCTCTCGGTGTCGCAGATGCAGCTCGTGGAAATCGCCAAGGCGGTGTCCGCCAACGCGAAGATCGTCATCATGGACGAGCCGACCTCCTCGTTGACGCGAAATGAAGTCGACACGCTGTTTTCGATTATCCACCGCCTCAAGGAGAGCGGCTGCTCAATCATCTATATCTCCCACAAGATGGAGGAGATCCTCCAGATTTCGGATGAAGTCACCATCATGCGGGACGGAAAATACATTGGCACCTGGTCGAGCAAGGAGCTCACCACGGATCTGATCATCACCAGAATGGTCGGCCGCGAACTGACCAATCTGTTTCCGAAGCGCGAGAACGTGCCCGGGGACGTGATTCTTCAGGTCGAGGACTTTACCTCGATTCATCCAAAATCCTTCCGCGACGTAAATTTTGAACTGCGTAAGGGCGAAATCCTCGGCGTTTCCGGTCTGGTTGGCGCGCAGCGCACGGAGCTCATGGAGGGCATCTTCGGCCTTCGCGCGAGCGAACGCGGAACGATCACCTATCTTGGTAAGAAACTGCGCATTACGCGCCCGAAGGCGGCAATTGAAAACGGCATTGCGCTGCTGACCGAGGATCGACGCGGCAGCGGCATCTTTGGCGTGCTCAGCGTGGCGGACAATGTATCCGTCGCGTCGCTGCAGCAATATCTGCTGTTTCGCATCATGCTCAACGACCGCAAGATCGCCGCGCTGGTTTCGGACAACGTGAAAAAGCTCAGCATCAAAACGCCGAGCATCAAAACGCCGATTCAGTCTCTCTCCGGCGGCAACCAGCAGAAGGTCATCATCAGCCGCTGGCTGGCAAACGATCCGGACGTGCTGATTATGGACGAACCGACGCGCGGCATCGATGTTGGCGCGAAATACGAAATCTACTGCATCATTGCGGAACTCGCCAAGCAGGGCAAGAGCATCATCATGATCAGCTCGGAGATGCCGGAGCTCATCGGCATGGCGGACCGCATTATGGTTATGTGCGACGGGCGGGTAACCGGCTTTGTCGACGGCGAACAAATGAACCAGGAAACCATTATGGAGCTGGCCACGCGCTTTGCTTCCTGATTTACGGAGGACGACATGAGAGAAAAGCAATCTTTCGGCAATTTTCTGCTCAACAACGCAATGATCATCTTCATGATCGGTGCGGCAATCGTGGTTGGGCTCCTGCGACCCACGTTCTTTTCGATGTATAACTTTAAAAACCTCATCAGCAACACCGCGGTTCGGTTCATCATTGCCGTCGGCGTCTCCGGCTGCCTGATTACGAAGGGCACCGACCTCTCCGCCGGACGAACCGTCGGCCTCGCGGCCTGTATCGCGGCAACGTTCATGCAAGCGGCGGACTACTCCTCGAAGGTGTACCCGAACCTCGGCGAGCTGCCGATGCTGCTGGTGCTGCTGGGCGTCATTTTTGTCTCCGTGCTGATCGGCCTGCTCAACGGCCTGGTCATCTCGCTGCTGAACGTTCCGCCGTTCATCGCGACGCTGGGCATGCAGACCATCGTCTACGGCGCGTGCCTCGTCTTCACCGGCGCGCAGCCGATTGGTGGCCTTCGCAAGGACTATACGAACCTCTCTTCGGGGTCGATCTTCAACATTCAGATTCTGCCATACCTCGGCTTGTTTGCGCTGATCATCGGCGTGATCATGTGGTTTGTCTACAACAAGACGCCGCATGGCAAATACATGTACGCCATCGGCGGCAACGAGAACTCCGCCGAGGTCTCCGGCATCAACACCGTGAAAACAAAGCTCGTGATCTACATGACCGCCGGTTTGATGTATGGCATCGCGGGCTTCCTGCTCGGCGCAAAGTCCGGCGGTGCGTCCGTGAACATGGGCATGGGCTACGAACTCGAGGCAATTGCGGGTTGTACGATCGGCGGCGTTTCCACCAACGGCGGCGTCGGACGCATCAGCGGCATCCTCATCGGCGTATTGGTGTTTGAATTGCTCAAGATTGCCATGCAGTTCATGGGCGTTGAAACTTCCTATACCTATATTGTACAAGGTATCGTCATCATCATCGCCGTTGCGCTCGACATTCGCAAGTACGTTGCAAAGCGGTAGCATATATGGAGCAGAAGAACGACAATCAGTGGGACGGCAAGCGACCGGACCCTATCACGCAGGTCAAGGAAGGCTGGTATGAAAAGCTGCTTGCCCGCGTGCCGTTGACGGTGAAATCGCTCAACATCATCATTGCAATTCTGTTTCTGCTGCTCGTTGCGGCGCTCGTGATCGGCACGCTCAAGGGAAACGGAATCCTATAACCGTGCTCCGTAACTTCAGTACAGCGAGCCAACGAAGAAGACTATACGCAAAAGCCACCCGGCAAGGGTGGCTTTTGCGTTTCAAAAACACGTACACGCAAAAACCACCCCTAGGAGGTGGTTTATGCGTTTAAAAACACTGATACGCAAAAACCACCCTTAAGAGGTGGTTTTTGCGATCTTGGAGGATGGCCCTGAA
>CAZDXW010000014.1:17889-21761 GCA_964509485.1 uncultured Christensenella sp. | reverse complement strand
ACGCAAAAACCACCCTTAAGAGGTGGTTTTTGCGATCTTGGAGGATGGCCCTGAAGCAATTGCACTTTCAGCACTGTATGGTTCCAAAGCCGCCGTGCTGCCGTTTCCTGCTCCCTGTCGTAGGTTGCGGCCGGTCGACTTTTTCAGAAGGACTCCCGCAAAATCCTTCTTACAGTTCGAAAATGCGTTTGTAATTGTCGTCTATGGTCTTTACTTCCGCGGCGGTAAGCTCCCAGTCGCCCGCTTTGGCGTTTTCAATCGCCATTTCCGGCGTGGTCGCGCCCATCAGCGCGCAGGTGATGCCGGGTTGGGAGAGCACCCAGTTGATCGCGACTTCCGGAATGGTTGCGCCGCGCTTGTCGCCAATGTCTTTCAGAATCTTGAGCAGCTCCTGAGCCTTGCTCCAGCCGGGCTCCTCAAAGCAGTTGTAGAACCCGACGCGCTGCTCTTTGCCGCCGACCGCGGGTTTTTCGAGCTTGCCGGAGAGAATGCCGCCGCCCAGCGCGCCATAGGTAACGCAACCGATGTTGTTCTTGCGGCAGAAATCGACAACGCCATTGTTCAGGCTGACCTGATTGAGCAGGCTCAGCGGCGGCTGGCAGCTGACGATGCCGGCCAGCTCAATGCCAACCTGCATCTGCTCAGGCGAGAAGTTGGAGACGCCAACCTCACGGCAGAGGCCTTCCTTCTTCATCTTGGCGAGCTCGATCAGCGCGCCCTCGATGCCGAAGTTTGCGTCCGGCCAGTGAATCATGTACAGGTCGATATAATCCGTCTGCAGGCGCTTGAGCGACTGCTCCATCTCCCAGCGGACGAGCTTTGGGCTCAGGCACTTGACGTACTCGCCAGCGATTCGGTGAATGCCGCACTTCGTCGCGAGGCAAACCTTGTCCCGGCGACCCTGAATCGCCTTGCCGACCGCGATTTCGGACTCGAAATGCGGGCCGTAACCCGGCGCGGTGTCGACCATGTTGATGCCAACGTCGATGGCTGCCTGAATGGCCTTGATGCCCTGATCGACGTCCACCTCGCCGAAGAAATCGTTGCCAAGCGCCCAGGTGCCCTGGCCGACGACCGAAACCTTCAGACTGCTGTTGCCAAGCTGTTTATACCGCATGTTGTCTTCTCCTTATGTCGATTTTTTGATGATCGGATGATGAATGATGACCAAATTCCGGGCGGTGCGTCGCCGGTCATTTCGAACGTACTGCGGTTGAACAACCGCGAAAGAACAGGCGTTTTCACGCTTTACCCAGATTATGACATATGCTATGACAAATGTCAATGCAAACTACAAAAAGAATTCCGTATGATTTTTACCCCAAATGGATACGAGAGAAAGCGCAGGAAGGGGATCCCTGTGAAGACAGATTTTTGAAAGGAGAAACGCAAACAACCGTGAAAAATTACACGGCTCAATTTCTTTCTTGCATCGACTGCGATACAATAGCAAAGAACATATCCTTAATTATGTAACAAGTCGACCGGCGAAATACAATCCGAGAAACGGGTAAAAAATCTTCCCAGAAATTCGTGAAAAATGTGTTGACAAACGTCAAAGCGTTTGATACGATGACGCCAACAAACGTTATGACAAATGTCAAAGCAACGAGAAACACAAATCCACAAGAGATTCTATCGTAATTCAGAAGAGCCACAATCCTTCGGCAATCCAGAAACAATCGCTACCAGAACAATCTGAACTCATAGTTGAGAAACGCACTTTTACGCAAACGGTAACGGCTTTCTTTTGCAACGCCCTTTACCGAAAACAGAACAAAAAACACTCTTCCAAAAACAAATTCCGCAGGATATACGCAAAACAAACCGCCTGATTAGAAAAGAATCGTACACCAATAAGGATTTAGCCAGAGGCGATATCTGGTTGAACATAAAAACAATTAGGAGGAAGACACAGGATGAAGAAATTGGTTCTGATCGTTCTGAGCATGCTCATGGTTCTTTCGATGTTTGCTTGCCAGAACACGCAACCGGCAGCGACGACCGAAGAGGCGCCTGCAGCGGCTGCGGCGACCGAAGCACCTGCCGCTGATACGGCAGCTCCAGCGGAAAAGACCACCGAGGGAATGAAGATTGCTTACTTCGTTTCGACGATGGCCAACGAGTTCCACCAGGCGCGTGCCGCGGCAGCCATCAAGTATGCCAAAGAAAAGTATGGCGCCGAAGTCACGATCCTCGATGGCAAGTCGGATGACAACACCATGATCAACAACGTCGATATGCTTGCTACCTCCGACTATGATGCGGCGGTGCTGCATGTCTGGCAGCCGGATGCGGTCGCTCCCCTCGTGGAGAACGCAATTAACGCCGGCGTAGCCATGATGACCTTCTTCAGCCCGCTCGCGGACACCGGCATCCCGGTCTTCCGTTCGGACGAAGCAGGCGGTTCCTTCGCGATGGGCGCCAGCGCTGCGGAGCAGTGGGTTGCCGCGCATCCGGACAAGCCGGTCGTTACCGTTCAGCTTGGCTGGCCGGATCACACCGAAGTAAAGAGCGGCCGTACCGATCCGTTCGTTGCCGGTATTGAGAGCGTTGTTGGCGCAGGCAACTACACCAACCTCGGCTGCATCGATTCCAAGGGCAGCGCGGACGCGACCAAGGAAGCAATGGCAAACATCCTGATCTCCAACCCGGAAGTCAACATCATCTACTCCGAAGCTGGCGACCTCACCCCGGGCTGCATGGCGGCTCTCGTGGATGCCGGCAGAGGCACGATGGACAACGCCGTACCCAAGACGGAAATCGTTGTGAGCGTAGACTGCCCGGTGAGCGAACTCAAGTCGATTTACGATCCCAGCAGCTCGCTGAAGATGTCCCTCGGCCTCCCGCCGATTCAGACGTCTGAAAAGATCATCGACATCATCGTCGGCGTGTACCTTGGCGAAATCCCGCAGAAGTCGGTTCCCGCTGAGGAAATCTTCGGTGAAGTCTACCCGGTCGACTACTACAAACTGAAGCTTGCGGACGTCATCACCTGGTACAACACGCAGTTTGGCACCAGCCTGGTGGAAGCGGACATCCTCGGCAAATAAGCAACAAATCATACGCGAATCGCTTGGGAGGAGTCTAACTAGGCTCCTCCCAAGAAACGGATTGGATGGAGACAAGTCAATGGAAAGTAATGTGTTGGAGATCAAGGGGCTGGTCAAGGATTATCCGGGCGTTCGCGCGGTGAACGAAGTCAGCTTCGAGATCAAGCGAAACGTGGTACACTGCCTGGTTGGCGAAAACGGGGCGGGCAAATCTACGTTGATTAAGATACTCACCGGCGCCTGCGAGCGGACCTGCGGCGAAATCACGCTCAACGGCGCGGACTATTGCGCGAGAAACCCGAAGGAAGCCAGAGAAAAGGGCATCAGCACGCTGTTTCAGGAGCTGAACGTCGTCGACCAGCTGACGGTGGAAGAGAACCTGACCCTCGGCATCGAAGACTCGTTTTGCGGGTTTTTGCGCAAGACGGACAAAATCAAGAAGATCATTGCCGTCCTAAAGGATCTGGAACCCAGCATCAACCCGAAGGAACGGGTTTCGCGGCTCAGCGTGGCCAAGAAGCAGATCATTGAAATTGCCAAGGCGGTTGCGGCCGAGACGGACATCATCATCATGGACGAACCGACGGCAGCCCTCTCGGAATCGGAAATCAACCGACTGTTTACGATTATAAAACGACTGCGCGAAAAAGGCGTTACCGTTATCTATATATCCCATCGATTGGATGAAATCTTTACACTGGGCGATTACGTCACCGTTATGCGGGATGGCAAGCACGTTGCGACCAAACCGATTGCGGAGGTGAAGGATCGTTCGGAGCTGGTGCAGCTCATGATCGGCAAAACCGTCATCGAGTCCTA
>CAZDXW010000014.1:13493-17789 GCA_964509485.1 uncultured Christensenella sp. | reverse complement strand
AGGATCGTTCGGAGCTGGTGCAGCTCATGATCGGCAAAACCGTCATCGAGTCCTACACGCCAAAGGACAAACCGGCGGACGAGTTGCTGCTCGAACTCAAGGACGTCTGCAACCACAAACTACGTAATGTATCGCTCAACGTAAACCGCGGCGAAATCGTCGGGTTCTATGGGTTGATTGGCGCTGGCAAAACGGAGCTTGCTCGCGCAATCTACGGCGCGGACAGCTATTCGGGCGAAATTCGGCTCAAGGGCGAAAAGCTCGGTTCTTCGCCGGAGAAGACCATTCGCGCGGGCGTCGCGCTGGTTCCGGAAGAACGACGGACGCAGGGGCTCTTTACGCTGTTAACCATCAAGCAGAACATTTCGGCGATGAACCTCAAGCGGATTTCGAAGCTTGGCATGATCAATGCCATGCAGGAGCGCAGCACCGCGAAGGATTATATCACCCGGCTCAACATCAAGACGGACTCCATGGAAAAGGAGACCTCAAAGCTTTCCGGCGGAAACCAGCAGAAGGTCGTCTTCTCCAAGTGCCTGTTTGCCAACGCGGACCTGCTGATTCTCGACGAACCCACGCGCGGAATCGACGTTGGAGCCAAAGCGGAAATCTACGCGATGATTCGCGGCCTTGTGGAACAAGGAAAAACAATCCTGTTCTTTTCGTCTGAACTACCTGAGATCCTCAACTCCTGCGACCGTATTTTCCTATTGTATGAGGGAGAAATCAAAGCAGAACTTCAGAACGGAAATGATATTAACAGTCAGGATATCATTCACATCGTTACGGGAGGTGCTGCATCGTGAGCAAACAATTGGAAGGAAAGAATCTGGCGCTCGCAGGTAAAATCAGCAACGAGTCCTACCTCAACCGGGTGATGTTTCTGGTATTGATCGCGCTGTTCGGCATCGCGAGCCTGACGATTGAAAACTATTTTTCGACGGCGACGGCACTCAACCTTGTTGCCAACAACTGGTACATCGTGATCCTCGGCGTTGGCGTTACGTTCCTGCTCGTATCCGGGCATTTGGATATGTCCGTTGGCGGCATCGTCGCGATGGCGGGCGTGCTCTCCGCGTATTTTTGCCAGCCGGCAAACGAAGGCTTCTCCGAGCTGGGACAGGGCCTTGGGATGCCATATGGCGTTGCGATTGGGCTGACGCTGCTCTGCTGCCTCGGAATTGGTGCGCTCAACGCGCTGTTCATCGCGAGAATGCGCGTGGCGTCGATCATCGTGACGCTGGGAACCATGTCGATTGCGCGCGGCATCGGTCAGGTGGCCGCCCTCGGCGCGCAGCGCAGCGCGGGTCTGCCGGACATCTTTGGCGTCATCGGCAACGTGCCGCTCTTCGGGCCAATCAAGATTGCCGCGGCCATCGCCGCGATACTCGTCTGCGTTGCGCTCTACATTGAAAAGAGCACGACCTTCGGGCGCAGAACCTATCTCATCGGCGCAAATCGCGAAGCCGCGCGGCTCTCGGGCATCAAGGTGGAACGGCACATTGCGCTCTTGTACCTGCTTAGCTCGCTGCTCGCAGGCATTACGGGCATTCTGCTTGCTTCCGAAATGAAGGCGGGCATCTCCACACGCGGCAGCGGGTTTGAGTTCAGCGCGCTGGTGGTTACGCTGCTTGGCGGCGCGAGCATCGACGGCGGCGTCGGTTCGGTGCTGGGCATGGTGATTGGCACGATGATTCTGGGCGTCGTCTCCTCGGCGGCGTACAGCATGCTGCTGCGACCGGAATGGCAGTTCATTCTGAAAGCGATTGTAACGTTCCTGGCAATCATTGCGCAGCGCTACCTGCTGGATCGAAGAAGCAGATAGCGGGCGGGATTGAACGGACGAGTTGAAAGGATAAAAACTATGTCGGCTAATTGCAATACGACAAATCTTCGAGGCCTAAAAGCCAAGAGATTGATCAAACAAATATACGTCTACGTGATTCTGGCAATCGTGGTTGCCGTACTGAGCTTGCTCAAGGGCGACCTGTTCCAGCGGGGGAACTTCCTGTTTCCGCCGAACATTGCCAATCTTCTGCGCATGTCGGCCCCGATTTTGATGATCAGCAGCGCGTTTACGCTGATTTTCATCACCGGCAACATGGATCTTTCCGTGGGCAGCATCCTGAGTCTGACGACTGTGGTCAACGCGATCCTGCTGCTAAACGGGTTCTCGTTCTTCACCGCAATGGTCATCGTTCTGGCGCTCGGACTAGTGCTCGGATTCGTTAACGGATTCCTCGTGATGAAACTGCGCATTACGCCCGTCATCGCAACGCTGATTACGATGAACGCGTACCAGGGCTTGGCGCGTTATCTGGTTCCGCCGGGAATTTCGTCCATCACGAATACGGACACGCTGACCATGCCGGAATGGATGGGGAATTTCGCAAAGGGACAGGTATTTCTGGGGCTTTCGTGGGCGTTTATCGTGGCGATAGTGCTGCTCGTTGGGCTCGTCATTCTGCAGCGGCGCACAGTCTTTGGAAAATATCTGGTCGCGGCTGGCGGAAACCGCACCGCGGCGGAACTCTCGGGCATCAACGTGGTCAAGGTGGTCTGGGGCGTGTACATCCTGCTCGGCGCGGTCTCCGCGCTGGCGGGCGTTGCACGGGCGAGCTACCTGCTCATCGGCGAACCGTATACCGGCACTGGCGCGGAAACGGAGGCGATCATCGCCTGCCTACTGGGCGGAACGGCGTTCTCCGGCGGCGAGGGTTCCGTGGTGAAATCGTTCGTCGGCGCGCTGATCATCGTTTGTCTGACGTTCGGGCTCAAGTCCGTCATACCGGAATACTGGCAAATGCTGGCGAAAGGCGCGGTGCTCGTGTTCGCGGTGGTGCTCAACCACCTGCTCTCCAAGGAGACCGCCGTCGCGTAAGGACGAAAAACAACTACAATTGATCTGAAACGGATCTAAATGGATCTGATCTGGGGGAACTAGTATGTACGAACAGGATAAGCGTGAGATCATTCACGCGGCACTGGAGATTAAAAATTACGGGCTCATTGCGCTCTCCGGCGGCAACGTCAGCGTCCGCAAGGAGAACGGCGATGTGATAGTTACGCCTTCCGGCACGGCCTATGAGACGATGAAGGAAGACGACCTGATTGTGTTCAACGCCAAGGGCGAGCGTATCGAAGGTACGCTGCGCGAGTCCGTCGATACGGTGGCGCTGCAGTATATTTTCAACGAACTGCCGGAGGTCAACGCGATCATCCATACGCATCAGCCGTACGCAACGGCGGTCGGCCTGATTGGGGACACGTTCCCCGCCGCACTGACCACGTTGGCAAACGTGACGCTGGGCGCGATCAACGTTGCTCCCTATTGCTCGGCGGCGAGCTTGGACATGGGCGTGCAGAGCGTGAAGTACCTTGGCGGAAAACGCGCGGTCATCCTCAAGCACCACGGCGTGATCGCCGTTGGCGGCAATCTAAAGGAAGCGCTTTATGCCGCTATTTATATGGAAGAAGCTGCCAAGGCGTACCTTGCGGCGAAGGCCGCGGGCGACGTCGCCATCATGACCGACGAACAGACCCGGGACGCGGTGGAGATCCACAGAACCTACGGGCAGGGGCATTAACCATCGCGGCGGAACACGCCAGATTTGGTCCGGATACGATACGTTGGAGGCAGGCAGTTGAACAACAAGCAGGACAACCTAATTGGACTTTACGAAAAAGCGCTGCCGAAGCAGCTGAGCTGGGAAGAGCGGCTCTCCGCGGCGAAAGACGCGGGCTATGATTTCATGGAAATCAGCATCGATGAGACGGACGAGCGGATTGCGCGCCTTTCCTGGAACAAGCAGGAATGCACGAAGCTCATGGAGACGATCCATAGGCTGAATATACCGATCTTGACCATGTGCCTCAGCGGCAACCGGCGATATCCCATTGGCAGCGAAGACGAAAAGACACGCCAGAGCGGCCTTCAATTGATTCGAAACGCAATCGACTTTGCGCTCGACTGCGGCATCCGCGTGATTCAGCTCGCGGGCTACGACGAATATGCAAACCCGAGCACGGAAGCTACGATTCGGAATTTTCACGATTCCCTCGCGCTCAGCGCGCGCTACGCGCAGGAGAAAGCGGTTATGCTCGCGCTGGAGACGATGGAAAACGATCTTATGGACTCCATCACGAAAGCCAAGGCGTTTGTCGACTCCATACAGTCTCCCTGGCTCAAGATCTATCCCGATCTGGGCAATCTTTACGCAACAGGGCAGGACATAGAGAGCGAGTTCCGGCTCGGCATGCAGGACATCGTTTCGATTCACCTGAAGGACACGCTGC
>CAZDXW010000014.1:0-13393 GCA_964509485.1 uncultured Christensenella sp. | reverse complement strand
GAGTTCCGGCTCGGCATGCAGGACATCGTTTCGATTCACCTGAAGGACACGCTGCCCGGCATCGTTCGGGAGATTCCGTTCGGAAGCGGCAACGTCGATTTCGTTTCGTTCTTTCGGCTCATGGAGCAGGAGCACTACAGCGGTCTCTACGTCGCCGAAATGTGGACGGACGAGACGCCGGAGTCCATCCGCGCCGCGAAGGACGCGAGGGAATTCCTTGCGGACAAGCTCGCGCAGGCCAGGCAACGCTGACCGCGCAAACAATAGGAAACCGATCACAGGAGGGCAAGATGCGAAAGACGGGAATCAAGCGCCTGACCAAGGATAACTTTGAACCATACGGCTCCTATGCGAGCATTCTGGAACCGACCGGCGAGAGCTTTGGCGAGGCGCCGGTGGTGTTCTATCGAGATATGGTGCAGCAGAGCCTCGGCTTTGCAACGAGCGCTTCCTACTCGGCCTGCGTGGTCGAGCAGCGCCCGTGGGTGATTACAAATTCGGAAGCGCACGATTACTGCCACGAGACCATACTCTGCCTCGATGGCGATTATCTGATGCACGTTGCTCCGGCGACGTTTGACAAGCAGATTCCGGCGGACAAAATCGAAGTGTTCCTGATTCCGAAAGGCACGCTGGTCAACGTAAAAGCAGGCGTCTGGCACCAAGCCGGGTTCCCGTATCAATGTGAGCGCGTGCACATTCTCTGCGTGCTGCCGGAGCGCACCTACGCGCGGGACTGTTACTGCTTCGATCTTTCCAAGAAGGATCAAATTGAGGTTTCGCCGGAATTCATCGAGTAACACATTCCGGCATAAAACGCGTTTCGGCGGCAACGCTCGCCGGAATTGATTTGTTCGAATGTTCCATGTATGATGACAGTAGGCGGTGTCTTTGGCGAACGCGTTCGCTTGTTTCGCCGTACGGCAAGATTGCCAAAGGTCGCGAGCAAACATGGAATGTTTCGCTGTTTGGGAGGGGAATGGATGCGTCGGACCTATCTACTGGGGCTGGACAACGGCGGCACGGTAACGAAAGCCGCTTTATATGGTACGGACGGCGCGGAGATTGCGGTTGCCAGCGCGCGGGTGAAGCCGATTATGGAAAAGGTCGGCTTTGTGGAGCGCGATATGGACGAGCTCTGGGCGGCAAACGCAAAGGCCATTCGGGACGTGATTCAAAAATCGAATGTAAATCCAAGCGATATTCTGGGCGTTGCGGTATCCGGACACGGCTGCGGCGCTTATTTTGTGGACGAAAACGGCCGTCCGGCGGCAAACGGCATTATCTCGACCGACACGCGCGCGAAGGACTACGTGGAGCGCTGGAACGCGGACGGAACATACGAAACGCTGCTGCCGATGACCATGCAGATCATCTGGGCGGGGCAAACGCCGTCCATCGTCGCCTGGCACCGGGACGAGAAACCGGAGGTGCTCCGGCGCGCGCAGTGGGTACTTTCCTGCAAGGATTATATCCGCTTTTGCCTGACGGGGGAGGCCTATCGCGAGCTGACGGATGTTTCCGTCGCCAACACCATCAACCTCAACACGATTGATTACGACGACGCGATCTTTGACGCGTTTGGGCTAACCGAGTATAAGCGCCTGTTTGCGCCGCTTCGAAAGTGTACGGACGTCTGCGGAACGGTCACGGCGAAGGCCGCGCGGGAAACGGGTTTAATCGAAGGCACGCCGGTGGCGGGCGGACTCTGCGACGTCGCGGCCTGCTGCATCGGCACGGGCGTGACCACGACGGAAAAGATGTGCATGGTCGCGGGCACCTGGAGCATCAACGAGTTCATCTCCGACAAGCCGATTTGTTCAAAGGAACTGTTCCAGTCCGCGTTGTATTGCATGGACGACTACTGGATGATTCTCGAAAACAGCATGACCTCCGCCAGTAATCTCGAATGGTTTATCCAGAACCTGATGACGGAGGAAAAGACGCGCGCGGAGCAGTCCGGCGCCAGCGTGTTTCAAACGGCGGACGCGATGGTCGCCTCCATTGCGCCGGAGGATTGCCCGGTGCTCTTTCTGCCGTTCCTGTTTGGCACAAACGTCAACGCGGACGCAAAGGCCTGCTTCCTTGGCATCAGTGGGCTGCACACCAAGGCGCATCTGATTCGCGCGGTCTACGAGGGCGTTGTGTTTTCGCACCGCACGCATATGGAGAACCTCCTGCGTTTTCGCGACCGACCGACGAGCATTCGTATTTCTGGCGGCGCGGCGCGCTCGCGCGACTGGATTCAGATCTTCGCAGATGCGTTCCAGATTCCGATTGAGGTTTCCGCCGCGTCGGAGCTCGGCGCAATGGGCGCCGCCATGTGCGCGGGCATTGCCGCGGGCGAGTTTGGCGATTTCCAGAGCGCGGTGGATACGTTCTCCAAGGTGAGTTACACCTGCCTGCCGAATCCAGATAAGGCGAAGATCTACGACGACAAGTTCCGGCTCTATCAAAAACTGAGCCGACAGCTGGATGAGACCTGGAAAGACTGGGAAGCGATCTTTCGCTCCTAAATTCAAGTGACTGGATTAGAATTGGAAAGACTGGGAAGCGATCTTTCACTCCTAAATTCAAGTGACTGGATTAGAATTGGAAAGACTGGGAAGAGATATTCAATCATTAACTTGGATAGCGCAAAAATCCTCCAAAACAGCGTAATTGTGCAAAAAGCTTAGTCCGATTGATCCCCCGACACCTGTAGAGCATGAAAACCGTTTCCAAAAACGGCGAATTATGGTACGATATCTCATTATTGAATCTTGCGGATGAGGGTGCCGAATGGAATCTCGATATGACATGCAAATGATGGTACATGTTGCGAAGATGTACTACATGGAAGGGCTCACGCAGCAAAGCATTGCGAAGGAGCTTGGTATCTCTCGGTCCTATATCTCCATGATTCTGTCCGAGGCAAGAGAGCTGGGCATTGTCGAAATCAACATCAAGAACCCGCTCGCGAGCAACGAAGAACTGGCCAGCGAGCTTTCGAGCGCCTTTGGAATTTCCAACTGCTACGTGACCCCAACCGTGGTCACCGCACTGACGCCGCTGACCAAAATCCTCGCCGCGCAGGGCGCAATCGTCGCCGAAAAACTCATCGAAAACCACTCGACCGTTGGCGTTGCCTGGGGCATGACCTGCTACGAGTTCATGAAGGCGTTTTCGAACGACTCCGGCCTGTTCGACGTCAACGTGGTTCCGCTCATCGGCGGGTCGCACCACCTTTCGTCGGAGTATCAACTCAACGAGATGGTTCGCCTGTTCGCGGAGAAGCTGCGCGGAACGCCGTCGTTCATCTATGCGCCAGCTCTTGCGGAGTCCATTGAGGACAAGGCGCTGCACCTCAAGAGCCAATACATGCAGTCCATCGCGGAAAAATGGCGCAAGATCGACGTGGCAATCGTCGGTGTCGGTTCCCCGCCGGAGTATTACAGCGACAAGAGCCAGTTTGATCCCGTTGCGATGCGGCAGTCCTACGAGAGCAATCCGGAGAAGACGGTTGGGGACATTGGCGCCCGCCGTTTCAACATTCAGGGTGAGTTCCTCAAGAACGACTACAACGACCGGATCATGGGCATCGACGAGGAAGGCCTCAAGAGCGCGAAAAACGTGCTGAGCATTGCGGCGGGCCACCACAAGGTGCTCTCGATCATTGGCGCGCTTCGCCTGAACATCATTACGCATTTTGTGACGGACGAGAACACGGCAAAGACAATTCTCTCGCTCGTATAACCGAATTATAACCATAAAAATAGAACCGCGGTTTGCACCGCGGTTTTTTCTTGCGCTTGCTTATGCCGATTGTAGTTACTTCTCGCTCAAAATCGCGAGCGCGGCGCTACGGTCCGTAATCAGCACGTCGATGTACTTTCCCTTAAGCGCGCCGGTGATGATGTCCTTCTTTTCCTCGCCGCAGGCAACGCCGATGACGGTTGGAATCCGCTTGAGGTCGTCCAGCGAGGCGGAGATGATTCGATCCATCAGCGGTGTTTCGCAGCGGTGTCCGTCGATGTCGATGTACCGCCCGCAGATGTCCCCAACCGCGCCTTCGTTGCGCAGGGACTGCGCGTCCTCCATGCTGATGTGGCCGGAGCGGAACTGTGCGCTGAGTTCCGGCCGCGTGGAGCCGAGGCCTACGACGGCGACGTTTGCGCTCGAGAGCCGCTGAAAATGCTCCTGAATGTGCGGTTCGTCCATTAGTAGATCGCGCAGCACCTTGCTCTTGACCATAAACGGTGCCTGCAGCAGGTAGCTGTCACCGTTGAACGCGCTGGCGAGCGTCAGCGCGAGGGCGTTTGCGTCCGTATCCGTGGTTTTGTTGCCAATGCCGCCGAGCAGCTGAATCACGTCCACCCGCTTATAGGCGTTGTGTCGAATGTTCTTGACCACGTAGCTCAGCGTGGTGCCCCAAGCGATGGCCAGCAGCGAACCGTTCTCGAGGAACGACTCGAGGTAGATTGCCGCCGCGGCGCCGACGTTTTGCTTGCTTTCCTCAAGATTGTGGCTGCTGGGCGCAACGATGACATGGCGAATGCCAAAGCGATCCTGAATGCGCTTTGCCAGCTCGATGCCGAAGGACGAGATGTCGTCGATGCGAATCTGTACGATGCCGGAGGAAATGGAGCTCTTGAGCAGGCGCGAAACCGTCGGGCGCGAAACATGCACCTCCTGGGCGATCTCCTCCTGCGAGTGACCTTCCAGATAGTAGAGCTTGGCGACCTTGATCAGTAAATCGCGTTTTTCATCCAGCGGTTGCGTCATTCGAACACCCCTTACGTCGATAATCTGAATATAGTGCATCGTGTTTCGCTTGTCAAGAGAAATGCGAGCAAATGTTATGAATGCGGAACAAAATGAACGCAAATACGAATATAACAAACGAATTAACCCGTTATAACATCTATTAGATGAACATATGTTCAATAAGCCGCAAAAATATTGACATAAAAACGCATCGTGCCTATATTGATAACAGAACGAATCAACGGGGTATTCCGCATGAAACAAGTATCGGCGTCCATTCTTTCCGCAAACTGGCTTTGCCTTGGCGAAGAGCTCCGGCGGGCGGAGAACGCAGGCTGCGACTGCATCCATGTCGACGTGACGGACGGGCACTTCGTCTCCAACCTGACCATGGGCATGGACATTACGCGCGCGGTGTGCAAGGCGACGAGCCTTCGCGTGGACGTGCATCTGATGATTGCCGAGCCCGGCCGGTTCATCGCCTCGTTTGCGGAGGCGGGCGCGGACTCGATCACCTTTCACGCCGAGGCAACCACGCATGCGTTTGAGCTGATCAAGGCGATCAAAAAAGAGGGCAAGCTCGTTGGCGTTGCGCTCGACCCGGCAACTCCGGTGGAGACGATTGAGCACTATCTCGACCAGCTCGATCTCGTGCTGCTCGTGTCCGTCTGCGTCGGCTTTGGCGGACAAAAGTTCATCGACGCGGTGGACGAAAAGATCAAACGGCTCGCGAAGATGCGCGAGGAGCGCGGATTGCACTTCGAGATTCAGGTGGACGGCGGCATCAACACCGAAAACGGCAGCGAGAAGCGCGCGCTCGGCGTGGACAACCTCGTCGGCGGGTCAATGATCTTCCTCGCGGAGGACATTCAGGAAACGGTTCGCCGGTTGAAAGCCTGACATCGATTCCACTTCAATACAGTTTATCCATATAGATAAAACTTCATAAAGAAATGATAGCAAACAGGAGGAACCAATATGAGTCTCACAAGTGATCGAATCCAGGGTAAGGTTTGCGTCGTCACCGGCGCGGCAAAGAGCATCGGCTTTGCCATTGCGGAAAAGTACGCCCAGTCGGGCGCGAAGGTCGTTTTGATCGACATCGACCCGCTCGTGGAAGCCTCCGCCAAATCGCTGGCGGACAAGGGCTACACCGCAAAGGCGTATGTGCTCAACATTACGAACCGCGACGCGGTGCTCAAGTGCTTTGAGGACATCGTGGCGACCTACGGCGATGTTTACGCGCTGGTCAACAACGCGGGCGTCGTCGATACCCGCCCGTTCGAAGAGAACGACGAAGCCATTCTGGACAAGATGTTCAAGGTAAACGTCTACGGTACGACCTACTGCATGCAGGGCGCGCTGCCGAGCATGAAGAAGAACAAGCAGGGCAAGATCATCAACTTCGCGTCGAAGTCCGGCAAGACCGGCTCCGCACTGATGGGGCCCTACAGCGCGGCAAAGGGCGCGGTGATCGTGCTGACGCAGGCGCTGGCGTTTGAATACGCAAAAGACAATCTCAACATCAACGCCGTCTGCCCGGGCATTACGGACGCAACGGGCGTTTGGTCCTCCGTCAGTAAGGGTTACGTCGAAAACATGAAGATGGAGCGCGACGCCATCGTGAAGAAGTTTACGGAGAAGGTTCCGCTCGGCCGTTTGACGGACATTCAGGACGTGGTGGAATTCGTCTTTTTCCTCACCGTGTCCGCGGACTACTGCACGGGTCAGGCGTTTAACATCACCGGCGGACGCGAAATGCACTAAGCGGTAAAGCAAAGGAGCACGGCTATGGAATTAAATCTGAAGGGCAAAACCGCCATCGTCACCGGCGGAACCACCGGACTTGGCGCCGGCATCTGCGACGTTCTCGCGGAAGAGGGCATGAACATCATCGCGAACTTTCTCTTCGACGAAGAGGGTTCCGTTCGCTTTGCCAAGGAGCTCGGCGAGAAATACGGCACGAAGTGCGTCGCCATGTACGGCGATATCTCCAAGGCGGAGGACATCGACAAGATCTTTGAGCAAGCGGAGCAGGAGTTCGGCCATGTGGATGTTCTCGTGAACAACGCGGGCATCTGGCCGACCACGCCGGTGGAGAAGATGACCGACGAGGAATGGAAAAAGGTCATCGACATTGACCTCAACGGCACGTTCATGTTCTCCAAACGCGCGATTCTGCATTTTCTCAAGCACGATGTCAAAGGTCACGTCGTGAGCATCTCGTCCAAGTCCGGCTTTACCGTTTCCTCGCCGGATCACGCGCATTATGTCGCGGCCAAGGGCGCGGTAAACATGATGACCAAGGCGCTCGCGCGCGAATTCTCCTCCCGCGGGATCATCGTCAACGGCGTTGCGCCGGGCATGGTGCGCACCCCGCTCAACGAGGACAAGCTCTCCCAGCCGGAGTGGCTGAAGTACTACGAAGACCGCATTCCGGTCGGCCGGGTTTCGACCGCGCGTGAAGTGGCCTATACGGTCGCCTTCCTCGCTTCGGAAAAGGGCATGTACATCACCGGCGCAATTGTGGACGTTACCGGCGGCATGCTGATCTAACGCGACAATTCGAATAAAACCAACTATTACAACCAATAATGGAGGAAAGCAAAGTGGAAAAGCAGGCGTTGGGTCTCGTGGAGACCAAGGGACTGGTCGGCGCGATTGAAGCGGCCGACGCAATGGTAAAAGCAGCGAATGTCACGCTGATCGGCAAGGAAAAGATCGGCTCCGGACTCGTCACCGTCATGGTGCGCGGGGACGTCGGCGCGGTCAAGGCCAGCGTGGAAGCAGGCGCCGCCGCGGCAAAGCGCGTGGGCGAGCTGTATTCGGTGCACGTTATTCCGCGTCCGCATGAGGATGTGGAAGCGATTCTGCTCAAATAACCGACGAAAGAATGGGAGAAAACACAATGGAAAAGCAGGCGCTCGGTCTGGTAGAGACCAAGGGACTCGTCGGCGCGATTGAAGCGGCGGACGCAATGGTCAAAGCGGCGAATGTCACGCTGATTGGCAAGGAAAAGATCGGTTCGGGGTTGGTCACCGTCATGGTGCGCGGGGACGTTGGCGCGGTGAAGGCCAGCGTGGACGCGGGCGCCGCCGCAGCAAAGCGCGTTGGCGAGCTGTATTCGGTGCACGTGATTCCGCGGCCGCATGAGGATGTGGAAGCGATTCTGCTCAAATAAGAGCACCGCCGAACAATCTCAATCGGGTAGAGGAGAAACATATGGATATTGATAAACTCATTCAGGAAGCGGTCAAAAAGATTATGACCGAGGGAACGGATTCGCAGCCGTCCAGCGGGCGTTACGACGCTTCCTACGCCAAATACATGGATCACACGGTGCTCAAGCCGGAGACCACGCGCGAGACGGTCAAGCGCTTTTGCGACGAAGCCAAGGAATACGGCTTTGCCAGCGTTTGCATCAATCCCACGCATGTGGCCTACGTTTCCGAGCAGCTCAAGGGCACCAAGGTCAAGACCTGCTGTGTCATCGGCTTTCCTCTGGGTGCGAACACCTCGTTCATCAAGGGGCTGGAAGCGATGGAAGCCGTCAAGAACGGTGCGGAAGAAGTCGACATGGTCATCAACATCGGCGCGCTGAAGGACAAGAACTACACGCTCGTGTATGAGGACATCAAGGCCGTTGTGGAAGCGGCGCATCCCAAGGCGCTCGTGAAGGTCATCATCGAGACCAGCGCGCTGACGGACGAGGAAAAGGTCATCGCCTGCGAGCTGGCAAAGCGCGCCAAGGCGGACTTTGTTAAGACCTCGACCGGCTTTGGCAGCGGCGGCGCTACGGTAGACGACGTTCGCCTGATGAAGCGCACGGTGGGCGACGCTTGCCTGGTCAAGGCCAGCACCGGCATCAACGATCGCGCGACCACGGACAAGATGCTTGCCGCGGGCGCGGTGCGCATGGGCACGAGCAAGGGCATTCTCATCGTCAAGGACGAGAAGCCGCCGGAAGATAAGATCGCCTACTAAACGGCGGTTGCAATTGACCCGCCGAAATTCCGGCGGGCGACGAACAGATGAAACAGGAAACGGATCAGGGTAGATCAATGGAAAAGGCAGAACTCCAGCGGCTGGTAAGCGAGCGCGTCGTGAAGGACGCATACGAGCAAACGGGCAAACGCTTTGTGCCCGCCGCCGCGTCGAACCGCCACATCCATGTTTCCGCGCAGGATCTCGAAACGCTCTTCGGTAAGGGTTATGCCCTAAAACCAAGCCGTGCGCTCTCGCAGCCCGGCCAGTTTGCCGCCGAAGAGACGGTTTCGATTGCGGGGCCAAAGGGCAAAATCGACAACGTTCGCGTGCTCGGCCCCGCGCGGGGAAGCACACAGGCGGAGCTCTTTTTGGCGGATACGTTTCGGCTCGGTATTGCGCCGGTCATCCGGATTTCCGGGGACATCGAAGGTACGCCGGGCGCAACGGTGATTGGTCCAAAGGGAACCGTGGAACTCGCGAAGGGCGTTATCGTTGCCATGCGGCACGTGCACCTTTCCGCCGGACAGGCTGCGTTTCTGGGGCTGCAAAACGGTGACCGCGTTCGCATCCGCAAGGACGGCGCTCGCGCGCTGATCTTTGAGGACGTTCCGGTTCGCTGCGGAGAAGGGCACCATCTCGAGCTGCATCTGGACATGGAAGAGGCCAACGCGGGCGCCATTTCAAACGGCGAACTGCTGGAAATCGTCGGAATCGAGAGGAAGCCATGAGCCTGAGCGACACGCAGATCCGCCAGATCATTGAGCGCGTCGATCTGGCGGTGGATCCAAAGGTGAATAGCGGGCTCGACTGCGGCGATTCCGCAACGGTGGTGCTGGTTCCCGGTTATGTACCGTCGCCGAAGAAGGCGCTCGCGAGTTTGACCGAGCGCTACGGAAACGATCTTTGTTTGCTCTGCCTGGAAGAATCGGCGCTGGATGCGGGGGGGATTCCGTGCTGCCGCGTTGTCTGGCCGGAGCAGAAGACTGCGTTCGTGGACCGGCTGGTTCGCGCACAGCGCGCGGTGCTGCTGTCCCCCAACGTGGGCCTACTCAGGCGCCTCGCGAACGGGCAGGAGGAGGACGGCGCGGGCGAGGTGCTGCTGCGCCGGATTCTCTGGGGAAAGCCGGTGGATGTTCTGCTGGATTTCGACCCGCCGAAGTTCCGCCGCGGCACGTATTTTGCGCAGATTGCGGAGGCGGTCGACAGCCTGACCTCCATGGGCGTCGGGGTATTCGCCTATTCGCCCTGCGAAGCTGCGACGGCAGTCGCCTGCTCGCTCGTGACGGAGCGGGACGTGATCGACGCCAAGCAGAGCGGGCAGAAGACGATTCTCTGCGCGGCGGAGGCAATCGTAACCCCACTGGCGGTCGACACCGCGAAGGAATTGCAAATCAATATTGAGCGTGTGTGAAGCAAAAAAGCACGCAGGGGAATAGCATAATTGAGCGTGTGTGACGAAACAGTGCACACAGGGGAGTAGCATATGATGGTTGGAGTCGTAAAGGGCAGCGTGGTCAGCACAAACAAGTCCGAAACGCTGCTGGGCTTAAAGCTGCTGGTGGTCGTTCCGCTGGATCTGGACACCATGCAGCCCAAGGGGAACCCGCTGGTGGCGATTGATGCCGTGGGCGCGGGCGAGGGCGAGGTCGTTATGTGCTGCAGCGGCAGCTCCTCGCGCCAAACCGCGTTTACGGACGGCAAACCCAGCGATCTGGCGATTATCGCCATCATCGACTCCATCGACATGCGCGGGTCGCGCGTGTTTGAAAAGTATACGAGTAACTAACCCGCCGAGCCGCGGGCGGAAAAGAGGACAATATGGCATATTCGGATACGCAGATCGACAGCATCATCAGCGAAACGCTGGCAAAATTTCAGCATCAATCCCCGCGCTCCCAGGGCGGCTGGCTCTGCGATACGGCGGAGGAAGCAATAGCAAACGCGAAAGCCGCGCAGAAGGAACTCATCAAACTGCCGCTCGAAAAGCGCGGTCGTTTTATTGAGGCCATGCGCAAGGCCGCGCTGAACAACGCGGAGTATCTGGCGCGCCTCGCGAACGAGGAGACCGGCTATGGCCGCGTTCCGGACAAGATAGCGAAGAACATGCTCGCGGCGGAAAAGACGCCGGGCATTGAAGACCTGCACGCGCAGGCGTTTACGGGGGATTACGGGCTCACGCTTGTGGAGGCCGCGCCGTATGGCGTCATCGGCTCCATTACGCCGTCCACCAATCCGACTTCCACGGTTATCAACAACTCCATCAGCATGATTGCGGCGGGCAACGCCGTGGTGTTCAATCCGCATCCGGCGGCAAAGCGCGCCTCGCAGGAAGCGATGCGCATTCTCAACGAAGCCATCGTGGCGGCGGGCGGGCCCTGCTGCCTGATTACGACCGTAAAAGAGCCGACGCTCGAAAGCGGAAAGACGATTATGGAGTCCAAGGACATTCCGCTTCTTTCCGTCACCGGCGGCGAAGCGGTGGTCAGCGTTGCCATGCGCACCGGCAAGAAGGTCATCGCCGCGGGGCCGGGCAATCCGCCCGTCATCGTGGACGACACCGCCGACATCAAGAAGGCGGCAAAGGACATCGTGGACGGCGCAAGCTTCGACAACAACGTGGTCTGCATCGCCGAAAAAGAAGTGTTTGCCTATGCAACCATCATCGACGAGCTTGTTACGCAGATGCAACAAAACGGAGCCTATCTCGTGTCCGGTGCGGACATCGACAAAATCGTAAATACCGTTCTGGTCAAGCAGAACGATCAATATGTGATCAACCGAAAGTACGTCGGGCGCAACGCCGCCGTGATCCTCAAGGACAGCGGCGTGAGCTACACCGGCGATCCGCGCCTCGTGATTGCGCGCGTGGACAAGAATCACCCGTTCGTGCGCACCGAGATGCTCATGCCCGTGCTGGGCATTTGCAGCGTCAAGAACATCGACGAGGCGGTGGAGGAGGCGCTCTGTGCCGAGCAGGGACGCCAGCACTCCGCGATGATCCACTCGACGAACATCAAACACCTCACCTATGCGGCAGCCGCGCTGAACACGACGGTGTTCGTGAAAAACGCCCCGTCCTACGCGGGGCTGGGGTTTCAGGCGGAGGGGTATACCACGCTGACCATCGCGACGCCGACCGGCGAGGGTCTCACGAGCGCAAAATCCTTTACGCGCGCGCGCCGCTGCGTGCTGCACGGCGACCTGCGAATCGTATAAAAACGCGCAACCGAAAGACGGAATTATGGCAGATTTACTGGAAAACATCAGAAACGCAGGCGTGGTTGGCGCAGGCGGCGCAGGGTTTCCCACGCACGTAAAGGTCAACTGCAAGGCGGAAGTCGTGATTGCCAACGGCGCGGAGTGCGAGCCGCTGCTCAACGTGGATCAATACGCAATGCGGGACAGCGCGCAAGAGATTGTCGCCGGTCTCGAAACGGCAATGCAGATCACGGGAGCAAAACGGGGCGTCATCTGCACTAAGGAGCATTATCATGACGCGGTTACCGCGCTTACTCAGGCGCTCAAGGGAAACGAGCGTGTTTCGCTCAAGCTGCTCAAGAGCACCTATCCCGCGGGCGATGAGCAGGTGATGGTCTACGAGGTAACGGGTAAGGTTGTGCCGACGGGTGGGTTGCCGCTCGATGCGGGCGCGGTCGTGCTAAACGTGAGCACGTTGATCAACGTGCACCGCGCGCAATCGCTGATTCCCGTGACGAGCAAGGTCGTGACCGTCTCCGGCGAGGTGAATACGCCCGTAACGCTAGAGGTTCCTATTGGAACGCCGTATCAGGCGCTGATTTCCCGCGCGGGCGGGCCAAGTAGCGCGGATGGCTACGTCGCCGTGATCGGCGGGCCCTGCATGGGCGCGCTGGAGTGCGACTGGAGCAAGCCGGTGACCAAGACCACGGGCGGCATCATTGTGTTTAAGGCGGATCATCCGCTGGTCTGCACGAAAACGCAGAACTACGAGCGCGACGTGAAGCTCGCCAAAGCCGTCTGCTGCCAGTGCAGCCTCTGTACGCAGATGTGCCCGCGAAACGCGCTGGGACTCAAGGTGGAGCCGCATAAGGCCATGCGCGCGGTCGCAAACAACGATGGAAAGCTGCTGGGCGACGTCAACGGCGTGTTCTCCTGTTGCAGCTGCGGACTTTGCACCTACTATGCGTGCAATTTTGGACTCAACCCGGCGGCCATGATGACGCGGATGAAGGAAGGCCTGAGCCGCGCAGGCATCAAGCCCGAAAAGCGGATTGCCTACTCGGTTTCGGACGGCTACAGCATGACGAAACTGCCGACTTACCGGTTGGAATCGCGCCTAGGCGTTTCGCAATACGAGGCCAACGCGCCGTTCGTGCGCGAAGAACTGCCGGTTTCGCGGGTGACGATTCCGCTCAAGATGCACATTGGCGCGCCGTCGGAGCCCGTCGTTGCGGTGGGAACCCGCGTGAAGAAGGGCGATTTGATCGCGCGGATTCCGGAGGGAAAGATGGGCGCAAACATTCATGCCAGCGTGGACGGAATTATTCAGTCCGTCGACGGGCAGAGCATCACGATACAGCGATAGGAGCGATTCATGGACGCACTGGGAATGATCGAATGTCAGAGTATTCCAAAGGGAATTGAAACGGCGGACGCCATGCTCAAGACGGCGGCGGTGTCG
>CAZDXW010000013.1:43655-47245 GCA_964509485.1 uncultured Christensenella sp. | reverse complement strand
CGACGCTGTAGCGGCGCAGGCGCTTGGAGACGATCAGCCAGTTGAGGTAGGTGCCGATCGCAAGGCCGATTGCCGTCCAGCCCGCGTCGGCGAGGCCGCTCCAGTAAGCCAGTCCCGGCAGACCCATCAGCAGCCAGCCGGACATATCGGAGGCTTCCGCGCTGAAGGCGGAGACCCACGGCCCGAGCGTGCGGCCGCCGAGGAAATATGCCTCGGTGTCCTTGTTTGCGCGCTTGGCAAAGACAATGCCAATGACGATGACGACCGCCATGTACGCGACAATGGCAATCAGATGCTGAATGTTAGCAGCAGGCATAAGAAAGAAACCCCATTCCCCATATTATTTTGCGATTGGATAAAAATGCAGATAACTGTGAGTATTATACGATAATGGGCGGGGGGAGTGCAAGGGGGAGGAGGAGTACAACTAATCAAGCTTTGCGTATTTAGATATGGGGTTAACATATTCAAGAATGGCAGATTTAGTATTTCTTGTAATAACAAAACTTCCGATATATTTCTCTTTACCGATGGGTATTCTATCAATGAACACATAGCTGTATAAATCATTAAGCTTTTTTCTTAATGTGACTACGATTTTCCCTTCGGCAGCGTCCACATTCTCTTCAAATGTTTCATTATTTGAAAGAAAGGCTTTTTGATTCCATATTCTTAATTCTGGAATTGTAAGAATATCAACTAAAGGGAGGCTGTTTTTACCATTTAGAAAATTCTGATAATCAGCGGTATCATGTAACCTAAGCCCTATAAGTATGGGGGTTAAGTGTAATAGACAAAAGTCCAGAATGCTCTCTGAATCTAATCGATTTGAGTCGACTTTATTCTTTACAAAGTCATATACCGTAGAACGCATTAATAAGAGATACTTAGAAATGTCACGCAAATCGAAGCGGAAATATCGTATTACTTCTAAGCAAATCTTGTCATATCTATATATACTGGATGAATCTAGACCTAAAGATGATAGATACTTATCATGGTTTACATTTGGTAATGGAATAATCAAATCGAAAAGTTTCTCAAGATACTTTGACCCATTCATTCCATTGCCGTAGAAACCTTTAATAGTATGCTGAAGCTGATCCTGATTTATGGAGAAAACGAAAGTCAATCTCTCGTCTGTGAAGTAGTGCTTTATTCGTTCAAGTAAAGAAACCGCATAAGTAGGCTTGCAACGGTCTAGTTCATCGATAAAAATCACAAGGCGTTCTTTGTTCCTTCCAACAGCTTTGTCGAAAAATTTATGCATCAAATCGATGATTGATTCATTTTGCTTCTTTTCACCCATAGGATCAGTACCCAAAATGGCTTTAGTGAATGAGGCAATACTAATGCCTGTTAGACACTCAGCTAACGTTGAAAGAATATCAACGGCGCTTCGATCATTATGAATTCTTAGGTCAACTTGTTTTGATTTGGTTACTGCATAGATGATTGATAGAATAGGATCACTATCATTATCGTTTTCCCAAGCGTCATAATAGACGGTTGAGTGCTTTTGTGTCATAGAGAAACCCTTGTATATGCTATCATCAGCTGATATTACGCGCTCAAAACCTTCTTTAATTTCTTCTTTAAATACCGAAGAATCGGTAGTCCCATCGATTAACATTTTGGCTTGCTTAACAAAGAAAGTTTTGCCACTTCCCCAAGCACCATCCAGCGAGATAACCGTACATTCATGAAAAGAATCCAGTATTGAGCAAAACCGAACAACATCTTGGTTACGGTCTATGACATCGTTCGCAAGGCAATCTAAAATGACGTCATCGGTAGGTAACGAATATAAACGCTTCATACCAAATTCCTTTCCGTGAGAACAATCATTATTGAAGGAACATCGTCAATAATAGTATATTGAATCGATAGAAAAGTAAATGCATAAAACAATTTCTATCATAATCACCCCCCCCAAAAAACGAGCGCTTCCGATCTCTCGACAGCGCCCGTTTTTATCCCCTCAATATTCCCTATTTCACAACCCCACCCGCCGGGAGCGCAGGCGCCGTCGCTCGCTTTCCCGCCCGGAAGAAGAAGTGCTTCGCAATCTCCGTAACGATGATGTACAGTACCGCAACGCCCAGCAGCGCGAGCAGCACGACCGGCGGAATCGGCGAAATCCCCAATATCTTGACCACCGGCAGATACGGCAGCAGCAGCGTGAACACGGCGACCCCAATCGTCGAGTACAGCAGCGCCGGGGCAGGCTTGCTCTTGAAGAACGGCTTTTGCGTACGCATCACCAAGAGCAGCATCAGCTCCGTTAAAATCGATAGCACGAACCAGCCGCTTTGGAACAGCGTCTCCGGCGTTTTGAATAGCAACAGGAGCACGCCAAACGTGATATAGTCGAACGCGGAGCTAATGAAGCCGAAGAGTAGCATGAAGTTTCTTAGCCGCTTGATGTCCCAGCGGCGCGGCGTAGAAACACCCTCCGGATCGACCGCGTCGCCCGAAATCGTCATGGCCGGAAAGTCGGTCATGAAGTTGATCAAGAGAATCTGCTTGGGCAGCAGCGGCAGAAACGGCATAAACAGCGACGCACCCGCCATGCTGAACATATTGCCGAAGTTGGCGCTGGTCGTAATGTAGATGTACTTGAGCGTATTGGTAAACGCGGCGCGTCCCAGCTCAATGCCGCTTCTGAGCACGTCGAGGCTCTTTTCCAGCAGAACGAAATCCGCCGCTTCCTTGGCAACGTCCACCGCCGTATTGACGGAGATGCTCACGTCCGCGGCATGCAGGGCGGGGGCGTCGTTGATGCCGTCGCCCATGTAGCCGACGACATGCCCGTTCTTTTTGAGCGCCAAGAGGATTTGCTCTTTCTGCGTCGGGTCCATTTCGGCAAACAGCAGCGCCTGCTCAATCGCCTTCTGCGCCGCCGCGCCATCGAGCTTGGAAAGCTCCGCACCGGTGAGCACGTTGTCCACGCAGATGCCAACCGCGCAGGCGGTGTGCTTGGCGACGAGCTCGTTGTCGCCCGTGATGATGCGAAGCTGGATGCCGAGCTTTGCCAGATCCTGAATCGTCTGCGCCGCATCGGCTTTGGGCGGGTCAAAGAAGAGCAGGTAGCCGACGAGGGTCATTTCCTGCTCGTCCGAAACAGCATATGCCTTCGCGTCTTTGGCTTCGACGGTTTTTATTGCGACGCCGAGCACGCGAAATCCCTGCCCGCTCCAGTCCGAAAAGCGTTGCTGAATCTTGGCGGAAACCGTTTCGTCCAGCGCAAGGTCCTGCCCGTCGATCCGCGCACGTGAACAGACGGAGAGCACCTTGCCAAGCGCGCCCTTCGTAATCAGCGTGCAGATTCCGTTCTCCTCGACAACCACGCTGAGGCGTTTGCGGTAAAAATCGTAGGCGATTTCGCCGCGCTTGACCACGGCGGAACCGTCCGGCGTATGGTGCGAAACAATCGCTTCGTCGAGCGAGTTCATCAGCCCGGTCTGCAGGCTTGCGTTTAGAAACGCCGCGCGAAACACCGCTTCCGACGGAGCGCCGTCCAAACCCAGTGCATTGTCGAGGCGAACGACGCCTTCGGTCAGCGTTCCGGTTTTGTCGGTGCAGAGCGT
>CAZDXW010000013.1:34739-43555 GCA_964509485.1 uncultured Christensenella sp. | reverse complement strand
TGTCGAGGCGAACGACGCCTTCGGTCAGCGTTCCGGTTTTGTCGGTGCAGAGCGTGTCCATGCTGCCAAAGTTCTCAATCGCGGTCAGGCGGCGAACGATGACGCCCGCCTTTGCCATCACGCGGGAACCGCGCGAGAGCGTAATGTTGATGATGGCGGGCAAAAGCTGCGGCGTAATGCCGACCGCGAGCGCAACCGAGAAGAGCAGCGAGTCGATCACAGGCTTTTTAAAGAGAACGTTAACGACGAACACGAACACGGTCAAAATCAGCATCATGGCGGTCAGCAGATACCCGAATTGCCGGATTCCCCGCTCAAATTCCGTTTCGGGCGGGCGGGAGGTGATCTGCGCCGAGATGTCGCCAAACTCCGTGCTTGCGCCGGTCTGCGTAATGAGCACCGTTGCGCTGCCGGTACGGACAACGGTTCCCATAAACACGCAGTTGTCGCGCTTGGCAAGTTCCGTATCGGCGGGCACCGTGCCGGATCGTTTTTCAACGGGCACCGCTTCGCCCGTGAGCACGGACTGATCCACGAAGAAATCTTCGTAATCCAGCACAATTCCGTCGCCGGGGACAATGCTGCCGGCGGAAAGCTTCACCAGATCGCCCGGCACGAGCTGGACGGACGGTACCTGCACCGTCTTGCCGTCCCGCAGGACGGAGCAGAGCATCTGAATGCGCGAGCGGAGCTTGGCGACCGCGTTGCTGGCGCTGTACTCCTGAAAAAAGCTCAACACTGCACTGCCCAGCACGATGGCAAAGATGATCAGCGAATCCAGCCAGTCCCCCGTTGCGGCGGAGATGGCGGTGGCGACCAGCATAATCAGGATGATCGGGCTTTTGAACTGCCCGAGAAACAGCAAGAACGGGGAAGCGCTCTTCTGCGCGTGAATGGTGTTTTCGCCAGCCGCAGCCAGCCGCGCCGCGGCCTCGTCGCCGGAAAGTCCGGCGGCGGACGAGCGATACTGCTTGAGCGCCTCGTCGGGGGACAGGCTCCAATACTGGATTTCGTCAGACTTTTTCATAGAATGCCTTCTTCCGAATTGGACTTATTTGGGAATATTTGGCTTGTTTAGAGACACATGAGGCTTGTTCGCAGATTAATAGGCCTGTCTGGGATGATCCGATTGTGCCAGGCGTGTTTACACTATCAATTGTGGAATTGTGGGCAGCGTTGCCTTGCCGTCGGCTTGCCGAGCGGAGGCGAGCGTTTTCACCATTATACTGCGTTCTTGGCTTTGCGGCTATGGACAAGAGTAAGGTATCTTCGGAGACGCTCTGAGGGCGGGCGAGGCAGCGCCCGTTTTTCTTGCGCCGACCGTATAAATCACTTAAATTGAGACGTACTACCTCCATTTAAAAAGACACATCAAAACAGCAAGAATTATGAAAAACGGATTGATTCGATCTGTTATGCTAAAATAGTTTGATCCATCGCCGGTCGAAAGGAGGGTTCGCAAGGTGACCAATCGCCGCATCAAAAATACGATGCTTGCTATCGAGTATATCGAAGCGCATTTAACGGAACCGATCGATCTGGATTCGATTGCAAACGCGGTGCACTACTCGAAGCATTACCTGCACCGAACGTTCACCAGCACGGTCGGCCTGACGCTGCACGACTATGTACAGCGCCGCAAACTGACCGAAGCCGCAAAGCTGCTCGTGTTCTCTGGCAAACCCATCCTGGAGATTGCCCTACTTGCAGGATATGAGAGTCAACAGGCGTTTACGAGCGTTTTTTCCGCCATGTATAAGCAGCCGCCCAGCAAATTTCGCGAAAATGAGGAGTTCTATCCGCTGCAAGCCAAGTTTGAGTTTGAGGGAGCCTATGCCATGCTGAATCAGGACGAACCCACGCAATGGGGCATTCGCTATGCCACGCAAGACGACATTCCCGGTTGGATGGCTTTGGTGCAGGACGTAATCGACGGCTTTCCGCATTTGCACGAGGAGGAATACCAACAGGTGCTTTCCGAGCGAATCGCAACCAAGCAGGCGCTGGTGCTCAAGGACAACGCAACCGTGATTGGAGCAATGCTGTTCACCAAGCGCACGGGGAACATCGATTTTCTGGGGATTCATCCGCTCTATCGAAACAAGGGGATTCCGAAAGCGTTTCTGGACCGGATGATGAGCGAATTGCTCGACGAACAGCAAATCACTATCACGACCTATCGGGAGGGCGACAAAGCGGATACCGGACAACGCAAGTGGATTCGGGAGTTGGGCTTTGCCGAGGCGGATTTGCTTGTAGAATTCGGGTATCCCACCCAACGATTCGTTTTACCAAAGGAGAGCATCATTGAGCACGGAACAACAGGCGAAGGGAAGTAGCCAAACCGCTTCAAATCACGACTGCAACAACGAGATTCCGTTTCCGGACGAACTGCTCCATCTGGAACAGATCCATCGCAATCTGGAAAACGCGCTTGCGCAGGCGGACGCCGACATCCGCCGGTTGGACGGAGAGTATGTTTCGTTTCAGCGCTACATGGTGGAAAACCGCGCGGAAATTGACCCGCACGAGATGTTTCAGAACGAACTCACCCTCAAGAGAATCGATCATACCGGCGCATTTGCCGTAGGAGTTCGGGACAAAATCGCCCGGCTCAAGGACTCGCCATACTTTGCCAGAATCGACTTTCGCACGAGCCAAACCGCGGCGTCGACGCCATACTACATCGGCCTATTTTCGTTTCGTTCGGAAGATCGCATGCAGATAGTCGATTGGCGCGCACCGATTGCGAGCATGTTTTATGACGACGAAATTGGTGCCGCCGGGTATGACGCGCCGCAGGGAAGAATAGACGGCGAGTTAACGCGAAAAAGGCAGTATCGAATTCGAAACGGCACGCTGGAATATGTGCTGGAGAGTTCGTCCGGCATTCAGGACGAGGTTCTGCGGCAGGAGCTGAGCCGTACTTCGGATGAGAAGATGAAGTCGATCATCGCCACAATCCAGAAGGAGCAGAACCAGATCATTCGAAACGAAAAGGCGCACACCTTGATGATTCAGGGCGTTGCCGGCTCCGGAAAAACGTCGATTGCGCTGCATCGAATTGCCTTCCTGCTCTACCGCCAGAAAGGCCGCCTCTCTGCGGAAAACGTGACGATTCTGTCGCCAAACAAAGTCTGGGGTGACTATATTTCAAATGTTTTGCCGGAACTGGGAGAAGAATCCATCTTCGAAGTAAGCTTTGCGGATGTCGCGAGCATACAGCTAGAAGGGGTGATTGGCTTCGAAGCGGAGCGGGATTCAATCGAAACGAATGACCCCGCCTGGGCGGAGCGGGTGCGGTTTAAGTCGACGCTCTCGTTTGTGCGCCAGATGGAGGCCTATATCGTTGAGCTTCCCGAGCGGGTGTTCGTTCCCTCCGACTGTTCGTTTGGACGTTTTTTTGTATCGGCAGAAAGCATCCGAGAGCGTTTTCTGATTTATCAGGGCGTTCCGCTCAAGCAGCGGCTGCAGATGGTTGCGGAGGATTTGCTGGATCGTTTTGCCGCCGACTGCTGTATGGACGAGGAAATCCCCGCCATCCGGACGATTCGAAAAGCGCTGCGAACCATGCTGAAAGCGACCGGCACGCTGTCCCTCTACCGCGCGTTTTATCAGGCGATGGGCAAGCCGGACATGCTCGTTTTGCCAACGAAATATCGCTTGGAGTGGTCGGATGTGTTTCCCTTTCTTTACCTCCATGCCGCATACGAAGGGCTGAAGCAGAGCAGCAACATTCGCCATCTGGTGATCGACGAAATGCAGGATTATACGCCGATTCAATATGCGGTAATCAATCGGTTGTTCCCATGCCAAAAGACGATATTGGGGGATTTCGGGCAGTCGATTCATCCGTTTTTCGCGCATTCGCTGGACGACATTCGGCAATTATACGCGGAAGCCGAATTCGTTGAACTCACCAAAAGCTACCGCTCGACCTGCGAAATCATCTCGTTTGCGCAGCAGATCAAGCAGACGGGGAAGATGGATACCATCGAGCGCCACGGCGAGCCCCCGAAGGTGATTTCGTGTTCGAATCGAAGCGACATGCTTGCGCAGATCAAGCGCGCGATTTCGGGCTTTCTCGAATCCTCCTTTGGTTCGCTTGGCATCCTTGCGAGGACGAATCGAGAGGCAAAACGCCTGTTTGACGAGTTGTCGACCGAGTTTGACGTGCATCTGATTTCACCGGAGAGCAACCGCTTTGCAGACGGTGTTTCGATTACCTCCGTCGGCATGTCCAAAGGACTGGAATTCGATTCGGTTCTGATTCCCGACGTAAGCGAGTCCGTTTATGCAACGCAGCAGGATCGAAACCTGCTCTATGTTGCCTGCACACGCGCCATGCACCGGCTGACGCTCTATTATACGGGGGAACGTTCGCCGTTGCTGGAGGCAATCGACTGAAGCATAGCGGCATTGGCTTTGCGTAATCCAATCGATTTATGTGCAGACGGTTCGTCGCTTTAGCACTCCACGCAGCGTAGAGCGCAATTGCGCCAAACATGCGGTATAATACCCTCGACGGCGCATTCATCCCAAAACCTCCGCGCCGTCACGGGAGAAAACCAACATGAAACCCCAAAACAAAAAAGATCTGCTCGCGGCCTACAAGCAGCGCAAGCAGATTGGCGGCATCTATGCCGTAACGAATACGAAAACAGGGCGGATGCTCGTGCTCGCCAGCGCCGACATCGGCGGCATTCAAAAGCGCTACGAATTCGCCGAGATGACCGGTGGCTGTTTCCATCCCAAGCTCCAGCGGGACGCGGAAACTTACGGCAACGGCGCGTTCACCTTCTCCGTGCTCGAGACGCTGGAGAAGAAGGACACCCAAACGGACAAGGAGTTTGCGGACGATCTGGATATGCTGCTGCAACTGCGGCTGGAGCAATACGAGAAGGAACAATTGTACTAACTGCCGGAATTCGACGCGCACCGAGTTTGGTGCGCCTTTTCTTTTCACGGGCGATTGTGGTAAACTAATCGGGCGTTGGGAAACGTCCGGCGCAGAAAGATTGGAACAATGGAAATCAAGATCAAACGAAATGCTTTGGATATCGTGGAAACGATCGTCAGCCTGCTCTGCCTGATCGGCGTCGTTGTCTACCTGATTATCATGTGGAGCCGGATTCCGGATCAGATTCCCGCGCATTTCAACGCCGCGGGAGAGGTCAACCGCTGGGGCAGCAAGAGCGAACTGATCGTACTGCCGATCATCAGCTGGGTGCTTTACGGGCTCATCACGCTCGTTGAGCGCTATCCGCAGGCTTGGAACACGGGCGTAACGGTGACGGAAAAGAACCGTGCGCGTGTTTATCGTATTCTAAAAAACATGATCGCTGTGATCAAGATGCTGATGCTGGCAGTGTTTGCGTCCATCACGGTGCTTTCGTCGCTTGTGCTCCGCCTGCCGATTTGGTATCTCGGCGTGTTCCTGCTCGCGGTGTTCGGGTCCATCGCGTTCTTTCTCGTTCAGCTTCGTAAAACCACACGGAGCGAAAAACCGGCGACGGAAGCATGATCGGGACGGATTGCTAGTTCGCGCAGAGACGGGTCACGTTTTCCAGAAAGCGCGAAACGTTGGCGTGCAGTTCGTTGAACAGCTCGTCCCCGCCGGAGAAACCGCGCGCGGGCAGAATCTTTTCTTTTAGAATATAATCAAACCGGTTCGGGTCGGGCGTTTGCTCGTAGTCCGTGCCGGTTTTTTGCAGGCGGGCAAACACGCTTGCCTGCGTCTTGCGGTTGACCCCGGAGAGCCAGACCTCCAGCGAACAGGTGGTGTGCACATACGCAATCACGATCTTGAGCCCTTGCTCGCGCAGCGCGTCGCTGGTGAACTGAAAATAGGAGTAGTCCATGCCGTTTTCCATGATGCCGCCGAGAAACGAGCAACTCGGCAGCTCCTGCTCCAGCGAAACGCGCAGTTGCTTAAAAAACTTGACGAACTCCTGATAGTCCCGCTGAAGATGCGTCGTTTTGAGTAGTGTCGCATACTCCTGAATGTATTCAAAGTGAATTTCCATGTGAATTCCTCCGTATTACAATCGAGTTTGTTTTATAAGTCACTATTTGGATGGGTGAATTCTTGTGTTGCACTTATTCTAACAGTTCAGTTGAGAAATCACCATACGAATCATGACAGGAATCGCAAAATAATAGTTGCAAGATGCAACCGATGCATGATACAATTCTGCTAGAGTAAGACAAACGGAGGCGAATCGATGGAACACGGCGTGGAAGCGCTGCGCGATCTGTTTCGAACCGTCGCGCGGGACATGGGGCTGTTCGATAAAAACGAAGCCACCTGCTGCGGGGTCACAACGGCGCAGAACCGAACGATTCTGGAACTCGGCTACGGCGGAACGGTCTCGCTACTCGATCTCGCCGAACGGCTCGGTGTCGACAAAAGCACGATGAGCCGAACGGTGGATCATCTCGTTCGGGCGCGACTGGTGGAGCGCAGGCAGGACAGCGAGAACCGCCGCTACGTCAAGGTGTCCCTGAGCGAACAGGGAGAGGCGATCTTTCGGGAGATTGACGGCAAGCTCAGCCGGTATTATGAGGCGATTTTGAGCGCTATCCCGGAGGAACAACGCGAACAGGTGCAACAGAGCGCACTGCTGCTGGCGGAGGCCATGGAGCGCGTCACCTGCTGCGAATCATGCGACGAATAAAGGAGAAGACAATGGCACGCATACAGGAAGAAATCAAAAAGCGCTACGGCAAGATTGCCCGGCGCGTCACGAGAAAATCGACGGGCGGCTGCGGCTGCGGCGCGAGCGGATGCTGCTCCACACCGGCCGCTTCGGCAAACGGATACCGCGCGGAGGATCTGGCGGACTTGCCGGAGGATGCCGTTCGCGCGTCGCTCGGCTGCGCAAATCCCGTTGCGCTGGCAAACCTGCAGCCGGGGGAGACGGTGCTGGACCTTGGCAGCGGCGGGGGAATTGACGTGCTGCTTTCCGCGCGGCTCGTTGGCGAAACCGGAAAGGCATATGGGCTGGACATGACGGACGACATGCTCCGCCTGGCCAACCGAAACCTCAAGAAGAGCGGGCTAAAGAACGTTGAGTTCCGTAAGGGGTATCTCGAACACATTCCGCTGGAAAACGAGTCGGTGGACGTCGTTACCTCCAACTGCGTGATCAACCTCACGGAGGACAAGTTTGTTGCGCTGTCGGAAGCATATCGCGTGCTGAAACAGGGCGGACGTCTCGCGGTGGCGGACATCGTTCAGCTCAAGCCGGTGCCGGAGTCGGTGAAGAAGAGCATTGAGCTGTGGGTCGGCTGCGTGTCCGGCGCGCTCACGCTGGAAGCGTATCAGGAAACGCTTCAGCGGGCGGGATTTACGCAGATTGAGATCGTGCCCGTTAGCGTCTACGGCAAGAGCATGATCGAGGAGATTGCGCGCGACCAGAAGCTGGAAGGGATGTATTCGGCGCAGGACGCGGATTTACTCGACGGCGCGTTTGCCAGTGCACACGTGAAGGCGAGAAAGTAACGATATAGGAAACGGCCTGTGGACGGGAAACCGCCGCGCAGGCCGTTTTTTACTTGTCAGAACAACAGCAGCAGAAAATCGTAGAGGTAGCCGAGCGCAACTGCGCCGACCAGCAGGCAGGCGACGTAGTAGAGAATCGCGCGGCGCTTGAGAATGGTCGCGATTCCGGCGAGCACGCCAGCGCTCGTGCCGGGGCCGGTGATCAGGAACGCGAGCATCGCGCCCGGGCTGACCCCGCCCGCCAGCAGCGACTGAAGCAGCGGAATCGCCGCGTTGCCGGTCACATAGAGCGGAAGTCCGATCACCGCCGCGAGCGGAACGGCAAACGCATTTTGCACGCCGAACACCGCGGAGATCCATTCTGACGGGATGAACCGGTTGATCAGGTAGCCAATGGCGGCGAACCCGGCGAACATCGGCAGAATCTTTTTGATGCCAAGGTCAAACACCGCCTGCCCGAGTTGGTCGAGCTTCCAGCGGCGAATCCAACCCGAAACGCGTGGTGCTTCCACCGGTTGTTGCGCCGCGGCGGAGCAGCAGGCAGAAGCGGCGGGAACCGGCGCGGGTGCGGCCGAAGCACCGCAGCAGGACGCTTTTCTCGGTTCCGCAGCGGGTGCTGCCGAGAGAACGGCAGCGGGTTGCTGCTGCGTTGCTGAAGAGCAACCGCAGCTCGCGGTCTCTTTTCGCGCGGGTGCGCCGGAGAACCGGAGCTGATCGTTGAAAAACGTTGTTTTCTTTTGCAGCGCGTTTGCCAGATAGCCGGAACCGAGGCCGATCACAATCGACGCGACGGTCAGCGCGACGGCAAACGGAACGCCGATCATGCCGGAGATCAGGATGAACCCGTCCGGGCTCATCAGCGGCGAGGACGTTAAAAACGCCATGATCGCCGCCCAGGGAAGCGCGGTCGCCAGCATGCTGAGCACGACCGCCATGGTTCCGCAGGCGCAAAACGGGGTAAACGCGCCAAACGCGACCGTCGCGGGAACGGAGAGGTACGGGCGGTTCATGAGCCAGCGCTTCATCTGCTCCGCGTCGATGTAAACGCGCAGCGCGCCCGCCGTGAGGATGCCGAGCAGCAGGACAAAGAAATTGTGCTGCAGGGTTTGGAGGACGTAAAGAACTGCGTCCCAGAGGATGGAAAGTACGGTTTGCATGGTTGTTTCTCCTAGCGTATCGTATTTTTACGATATTATTTGCGAAAAAAAGAGACGGCGATTCCAAAATACATCGTATTTTTACGATGCATCCGAGTAAAAAAAAACGATCACTCAATGATGGCCGAGCGAATCCCCGCGCAGAACTCCTCCAG
>CAZDXW010000013.1:27612-34639 GCA_964509485.1 uncultured Christensenella sp. | reverse complement strand
AAAAAAACGATCACTCAATGATGGCCGAGCGAATCCCCGCGCAGAACTCCTCCAGCACGGCGGTGTTGAGGAAAAAGCAGGTCCATTGCCCGCGTTTTTCGCGCTGGATGATGCCCGCCTGCTCCAACACGGAGAGGTGCTGGGACACGGTGGACTGCGCCAGACCGGTCGCCTGAACAACGTCCGCAACGCTGGCGCCGTTTTCGAAATATTGAATTTTTCCGCAGCAGGTGCCGATGGTTCGCTCTTTCAGCGCCTTGACGATCTGAAAGCGCGTCTCGTTGCCCAGCGCGTTGCATACCTTGACCGGATCCATGGTTGTTCTCCAAACGTATCGGTTTCTTACGATGCAAATATATCGGTATTTTACGATGCTGTCAAGCACTTTTTTCGGAAAACCGATTGACATGCGGTATTTGGAGGAGTATTCTACACATAAAATTTATTTGATGTATGCAAGAAATACGTTTTTCTACTGGAAACGACAGACGAAAAATGAGAATTAGAATGGAGCGGACAACATGGATTTCGAGATTCGAGCGTTGACCGAGGCCGACTGGCCGGACGTGAGCCGCATCTACCAACTGGGTATGGACACGAACCGCGCGACGTTTCAGAGCGAGTGCCCCTCCTGGGATGAATGGAACCGCTCGCATCTGAAACCCTGTCGTCTGGTGATCACAAAAGACGCGAAAGTGCTTGGTTGGGCGGCGCTGACGGCGGTTTCCGGACGCTGCGTCTACGCGGGCGTCGCGGAGGTCAGCATCTACATCGACCCCGACGCGCAGGGCAAAGGCGTCGGCACGCAACTGCTCAACGCGTTGATCGTGAACTCCGAACTGGAGGGGTTCTGGACGCTGCAATCCGGCATCATGCAGGACAACGAGCCGAGCATTCGCCTGCACGAGCGCTGCGGGTTCCGCATGGTCGGCTATCGGGAGAGGATCGGCAAGGATCGGTTCGGCGTTTGGCGAAACACTGTGCTCATGGAGCGGCGGAGCAGCAGCGACCGCTTCTCCGGCGACTGCTCCTGCTGCGGCTGCAAGTAGGACTCTCTTTTTCAGAATACTAAGAAAGCACTTCACTCCAATTGAGTTTGGAAAGTGAAGTGCTTCTTTCTTGTTGATTTTAGGTATTTACTCGTTAGTTGCAGGCGCTTGATAAAACGCTTTGCCAAAGCGGTAAAACAGGGCGACGACGGCCAGCATGCCGCCGGTCAACATCATCAACAGCGGTAGGGAAACGACATCGGCAAGCGGGCCGAACACAGACATCCCGATCAGCAGAAACCCGCTGTACATCGTGCCGATCAGGCCAAACATGCGCCCCTGCATGGTGGGCTCGGCGCGCTCCTGAATGAGCGTGGTCACGGCGGTCTGCGCCATGGTAATCGCGATGCCCATTAGCAGAATCAACGCCAGATACACGACGAACTGCCGGATGGCGCCCATCCCGACGGTGAGCAGGCCGCAGGCGGCGATGCCGACCAGCAGCGTTTGCACGCGGTTTCGGAATCCGCCCCAGGAACCAATCAGAATGCCGCCCGCCGCCATGCCCGCAAAGCCGATCAGCTCCACGAGCGTGAGATTGAGATAGCTCCCACCGTAGATTCTCGTCACAAGCAGTGCGGAGAGAAATCCGCCGGGCACGCTGAGCAGAATGAACAGCCCGTAGAGCAGCAGCAGGCCACCGAAGAACCGATTCGAGCCGACGTAGCGCAGGCCCTCCTTCAGGTCGCTCGCGAGCGGCGGCTGCGCTTCCGAAGCTGGCGCTTGCTTTGGCAGCGCAAGGCACGCGAGCACGCCGATGCCGACGGCGGCGGTGGCAATGTCGATCCAGAGCGTGGAGCGTAAGCTGCCGAGCGAGAGAATCGCGCCGGCCGCCGCAGGAGCCGCGAATTGCACGATGGATTGCAGCGTCGCATTCACGCCGTTGGCGCGCATCAGGTGCTCTTCCGGCACAAACTGCGGAAGGATTGCGCCAACTGCCGGGAGCTGGATGCCCGCGCCGATGGAGCGAATGACCGAGGCAATCAGCAGCGCAACGAGCACAGGCGTGCCGTCGCCGAGCGAGGGGAGCAGCAGCGCGAGCGCGAGCGTTGCGGCGGCAATTGCCGCGTCCGCGCCGATGATCAGCCGCTTTTTCGAGCAGCGATCCGCCAGCGCGCCGGAGACGAACGAGACCAGCGTTTGCGGCAGAAACGAGCAGACCGTCAGCGCCGCAACCCACCCGCCGGACGCGGTTTTGAGCGTAACATACCAGACAATCGCGAACTGAACCACTGAAGAGCCAAACAGGGTAATGCACTGGCTCGTGAAGAAGAGAGCCGCCTTCTGTTTCCAGGCGGAGGGACGTTGTTCCATAAAAAACCTCCGTTTCAATTTGATACCCGGATAGGATAACAAAGAAACGGAGGGTGGTGGTTTACTGGATGGTTTCTTTTTTCAGGCGGCTGTTTCCGGCGTTCGTTCCTTGCGCGGAGTCTTCGAAGAAAAGTAGTACAGCGGAATGGCGGCGACCTGCGCGCCGACGGAGACCGCAATCATCGCCGGAATGCTCCAGTCGTAGAGCGCGCCGAGCAGCCAGCTGCCGAGAAACCAGAACACGCCGAACACGCACTCAAAGATGCCGTAGCCCGTGGCGCGGCTCGCCTTTGGCACAATGCCCGCGACCGCCGCCTTGAGAATCGACTCCTGCGCGCCCATGCCGACGCCCCACATCGCAACGCCGACCAGCAGCGCGCCGATGTTCTGGAACCCGAACACGAGAATTGCAAACGGCGCGGAGAGCGCGGTGGACAAAATCAGCACGCGCGCGCCCTTTTTGTCGTACAGCAGCCCAAAGACCATTGCCGCGGCGGCGTCGACCAGCATTGCCCCTGCGTAGAGCAGCGGAAGGGTTCCGCTGTTGACGAGCGAGGTTGTTTCGGAAAGGCTCGCAGAAACGGAGATGAAGGTGCGCGAAACGTGCATCACGATCAGCGAATAGTCGATAAACCCGAACGCGAACAGGCTGATTCCGCCAAGATAGAGCAGGAATTTTCGATCCAGCTGGAAGGGAACGTAGGCGGTTGGCTCCGGCTCAAAGTGCTCCGGGTGCGGAAACTTCCGCTTTGTGAAGAACAGCATGCCCAGCGTCGCGAAGGCGGGCACCAGCAAAATGGCGAAACAGAACGAGTAAATCTGAAACGTAGTTCCGTCCGTTTTGAACAGCATCACAACGTAGAGCAGCACGGGGCCTAGAAACGCGCCGATCTGATCCAGCATTTCTTCGAGTGCAAAGCTCTTGCCCGCGCCTTCCTGCGAGGCGGCAAACGAAATCAGTGTGTTTTTCGCGGGTTTCTTAATCGCCTTGCCCATGCGTTCGACGATGATCAGTCCCGCGGCAAAGATCCAGCCGTGTTCGCCAACGAGCGCGAGTGCGGGCACGGCCAGCACGTCCACCGCGTAGCCGATGATCGTCAGCAGCCAATACCGCTTGGACTTATCCGCAAGCTTGCCAAACACAAACCGCAGCGAGTAGCCAACCAGCTCGCCAAAGCCGGAGACGAACCCGATGGTCGCCGCGGACGCGCCGAGCAGCGACAGATATGCCCCGCGAATGCTTGCGGCACCCTCGTGCGTCATGTCCGAAAGCAGGCTGACGATGCTGAAGAGCAGGATAAAGACCAGCGCGGGGGACAGGTTTCGCAGGGTTTTCTTCATACTTTGTACACTCCGTTGGAAATCAAACCGCGAATAGATCGATTTCGGTTTGTAATGATCATATCATTCCTGCGCGGGTACGGCAATTCACAGAGAATTGCATGTGCGTGTTTTTTCGTGCAGGGCGTGTTAGAATAGGGGCAACAAAACAGGCGAGGCAAAGCGTGATTCGATTTGGCGTAACAATCAGTGGTATCGTACAGGGCGTCGGATTCCGCCCGTTTCTCTATCGGGAAGCGGTGCAAAACCGTCTCGTCGGCTACGTTCGCAACACGGGCGACGGCGTCTACGCCGAAATCGAAGGGGAAGCGGTCGACTGCGAGGCGTTTTTCTTTGCGCTGGAGACCAAAGCGCCGCCGCTTTCGCGGATTACGAACGTACTGCGCGAGGAACTGCCCATTCAGGGCGGCGATTCGTTTCAAATTCTCGCGAGCGAGAGCGGCGGAAACACCGCGCTCGTTTCGCCGGACATCGGCATCTGCGACGACTGCAAACGGGAGCTGTTTGATCCAAGTGATCGCCGCTACCGCTATCCGTTCATCAACTGTACGAATTGCGGCCCGCGCTTTACGATTTTGCGGGACATTCCCTACGACCGGGTGAGCACCAGCATGGCGGGATTTGTCCAATGCGCGCCCTGCCAGCGGGAGTACGACGACCCGCTCAACCGGCGCTTTCATGCGCAGCCAAACGCCTGCGCGGACTGTGGGCCGGAGCTGACGTTTCTCATCGGCGGGTTGGAACAGTCCGGCGATCCGGTCGCGCTCTTTGCCGAGGCGATCCGCGCGGGCAAGATCGTCGCGGTCAAGGGACTCGGCGGGTACCATCTTGCCTGCGACGCAAACAATGAGAGCACCGTTGCGCTCCTTCGCGCGCGCAAGCAGCGCTACGAAAAACCGTTTGCCGTGATGGTGCGCGATCTCGACGCGGCGCGAACACTTTGCGAACTCTCGTTGAAAGAGGAAGCGCTGCTCTCGAGCCACCAAAAGCCGATTGTACTGCTGAAAAAACGCGAAAACATCGCTCTCGCGCCCTCCGTTGCGCCGGAGAACAGCTGCCTCGGCGTGATGCTGCCATACACGCCGCTGCACTGTCTGCTGCTGGAGCCGTTCTCCGCGCTGGTGATGACGAGCGGCAACATCTCCGACCGGCCGATGCTGTTTCGGGACGAGGACGCGCAGGCGGCGTTTATCGGCCTTGCCGACGCGGTGCTGACGCACAACCGCCCGATTGTCCGGCGCATGGACGACAGCGTCTGCGTCGTGAGCCTCGGCAAACCGCGCTTCCTGCGCCGTGCGCGCGGGTGGGCGCCGGAGCCGCTGCCGCTTCCGAAGAACAAATGGGTCATCCTTGCCGTCGGCGCGCAGCAGAAGAACACGTTTGCACTGGCAAAGGGCGATTGCGCGTTCCTCAGCGGGCACATCGGCGATCTCGACGACCCGGAGACGGAGACGGACTTCGTTTCCGAAATTGCTTCGTTCGAGCGGCTGTTCGATGCAAAGCCGGATTGCGTCGCCTGCGACCGGCATCCGGACTATCTTTCAACAAGATTTGCGTATTCGCTTCGAATTCCGGTGGTCGCGATTCAGCATCATCATGCGCACTTTGCTTCCGTATTGGCGGAACAGGGAACCTTGGAACCCGCCATCGGTTTTATCTGGGATGGCACGGGCGACGGCGGCGACGGTACGGTCTGGGGCGGCGAAACGCTCTTTGGCACCATCGGCGAGAGCCGGCGCATCGGGCACCTGCTGCCGTTTCGGCTTCTTGGCGGCGAGGCGGCGGTGCGCGAACCCTGGCGCGCGGCGCTTGCGGTCGGCGCACTTGCGCTGGGGCGGGAACGAGCGGTACAATGGGTTCCGGCTCGCGCGCGGGAGGCCGCGCTGCTGCTTTCGGCGGCGGACGCGGGGCTGAACGCCGTATTGACCACGAGCATGGGGCGGTTGTTTGACGCGGTGGCGGCGCTGGCAGGCCTTCGCGAGACGGTTGCCTACGAAGGGCAGGCGGCGATTGAACTGGAGCAGGCGGCGGACGAGTCCGAGCAGGGCAGTTATCAGTTTGCATTATTACGCGAAAGCGATCTTTGGGTATCTGACTGGCGGCCGGTTGTTCGCGCGTTGGCAGAGGACGTGGAACACGGGCTTTCGGTCGGGCGCGTGTCAATGCGGTTCCACCGCGCGCTAGCCGCGCTGCTAGCCGACGCGGCAGAGCAATCGCGACGCGAGACCGGCTGCAACTGCGTTGCGCTCTCCGGCGGGTGCTTTCAGAACGAGCTGCTGCTCCGGCTGGGCACCGAAGCGCTCGAACGGCACGGATTCCTCGTATGTACCAATCATCTGGTTCCCTGCAACGACGGCGGAATCAGCTACGGACAGGCGGCGACTGCCGCCGTACAGCTACGCGAAAGGAGCACGTTATGTGCCTTGCAATCCCCGGAACCATAACGGCAATTGAGCAGGAGGAAGCGGTGGTCGACTACGGCGGCACCACGCGCCGCGCGTCCATTCGGCTGCTGCCGGATTCGACGATTGGCGACACCGTTTTGGTGCACGCGGGGTTCGTGATTCAAAAGCTCGACCCGGAATCCGGCGCGGAGCTGGAAGCGCTGTTAAAGGAAATTGAATCGCTGTGAGCGAGCTAGAGCTTTTAACGGAGAAGATCCGTAAGGCGGGCGAGCACCTGCCGCCAACCACCATCATGGAGGTCTGCGGAACGCATACGCACGCCATCCGCCGCTACGGAATCCGGCAGCTGCTGCCCGAGCAGGTACGCCTCGTTTCGGGGCCGGGCTGCCCGGTCTGCGTGACCGATCAAGCGGACATTGCGCTGGCACTCGCGTTGGCAAAGATGCCAAACGTGACGTTCTTTTGCTTTGGGGACATGCTGCGCGTGCCCTGCGGAAACGAGAGCCTCGCGAGCCTTCGCGCGCGCGGCGCGGACGTTCGCCTCTGCGTTTCGCCGATGGACGCGCTCGATTTTGCGTGTGCAAATCCGCTTCGCGAGGTCATTTGGTACGGCGTCGGATTCGAAACGACCACGCCGCACACCGCCGCGCTTCTGGAGGCGGCGATTGCGTCGAACACCAAGAATCTTTCGATTCTCTCTGCGCACAAGACCATGCCAAACGCGCTCGTCGCGCTGCTGGGCGGGGAAACGCGCGTGGACGCGCTGCTCTGCCCCGGGCATGTTGCGGCGGTGACGGGTGCGGACGCGTTTTCGTTTCTGCCGGAGCGGTTTCATCTGCCCGCGGCGATTGCCGGGTTTGAGCCGGAGGAGCTGCTGCTGGCGATTCTGGCGCTGCTGAACATGCGAAAAAGCGGCAA
>CAZDXW010000013.1:0-27512 GCA_964509485.1 uncultured Christensenella sp. | reverse complement strand
CGGAGGAGCTGCTGCTGGCGATTCTGGCGCTGCTGAACATGCGAAAAAGCGGCAAATCAACACTCGTGAACGCCTATCCGCGCGTGGTGAACAAGGCGGGCAATCCGGCGGCGCGTGCGCTGGTCGAAACCTACTTCGAGCCCTGCGACGCGCGCTGGCGCGGATTGGGCGAAATTCCGCAAAGCGGACTTACGCTGAAACCCGCGTTTGCCGCCTGGGACGCGAAGATTCGGTTTTCGCCAGCTCCGGACGAGGTACCCGACGCGGGTGGCTGCCGCTGCGGCGAGGTGCTCCGCGGACTGCTTGAACCGAACGACTGTCCGTTATTCGGGCGCGCGTGTACGCCGGAGCGTCCGCTTGGCGCGTGCATGGTCTCCTCGGAGGGCGCCTGCGCGGCCTATTACCAATATGAAGGAGCGGGTTTATGACAAGCTGCATTACGCTGGCGCACGGTTCCGGCGGGCGCGCCTATCGCGAGCTCGTCGAGCAGGTGTTTGCTCCTGCGTTTCAAAACGAGTATCTCGCGCCGCTGACAGACTCCGCCGTCTGCCCCGGCAGCGATCGAATTGCGCTGACGACGGACGGCTACGTCGTGACCCCGCTGTTCTTTCCGGGCGGGGACATTGGCCGCCTCGCGGTCAGCGGAACGGTCAACGACCTCGCGGTCTCCGGCGCGACGCCACGCTACCTGACGGTCGGAATGGTGCTCGAAGCCGGGCTGCCGATCGAGACGCTCCAGCGCGTCGTGCGCTCCATGGCGGACACCGCCGCCGAGGCTGGGGTTCGAATCGTCACCGGCGACACAAAGGTCGTCGAGGCGGGCGGGTGTTCCGGGCTGCACATCACGACTGCCGGAGTCGGGCTGTTTGCGCAGGGTACGAAGATCCCCGCACAGCAGCCGCAGGCGGGGGATGTGATTCTCGCGAGCGGTTCCATCGGTTCCCACGGCATGGCCGTGATGGCGGCGCGGCACAACCTCGCGTTCGACCCGCCAATCGAGAGCGACGTGCGCCCCATGGCGCATGCGGTGCGCGCCGTGCTGGACACGGGAGCGGAGGTACGCGCCATGCGCGACCCAACGCGCGGCGGCGTCGCCGGAACGCTGAGCGAATGGGCGGGCACGCGGCTGGACATCACACTCGAAGAGGAGGCGCTGCCGGTTCGCGCGGATGTGCGGGATGCCTGCGCAATTCTCGGCATCGACCCGCTGTATGTGGCAAACGAGGGTGTCGTGCTATTCTCCGTGCGCGAGCAGGACGCAGAGCAGGCGCTCGCGGCGCTGCGCCGGCAAAACGGCTGCGGCGAGGCCGCGGTGATCGGGCGCGTTTCCGAAGGGAAAGGCAGCGTGTTTGCGAGAACGCGCATCGGAACATTCCGCCGAATTCTGCCGCCGACGGGCGAACTGCTGCCGCGCATCTGCTGAATGGAATGAAATTCTACATCATTTTTTGTGGTTTTTCGTCTATCAGTATCGAGAAATCGGAATAAGAACGTTTCGTTTTGTTCCAAAGAGGCTGGATATGAGCTCGAAAAAACGGTGGTTAATCCTGCAAAATTGCAAAATACGCAATTTATCCTGCAAAACCGCTTTGTTTTGAACGAATGGCATCACGCACTTTGAACCTGACATCGATTCTGCACAGGTAGGAAAACCACGTGGTTTGTTTAACAGAAACGGATATCGATATTTTAAAATCGTTTAGGTTTTCCGCGTATTTCTTGACGTTTTTTCGCGACAGTCCTATAATGAAGTCGCAATTTTACCGAGTAAGAGCCTGTCCCGCGGAACGACTGCGCGGGGTGGGCTTTCATCATGGAATGGGGATTGGAGTGCTATGCAGGGTACGTTACTCGTCTGCATCTTAACGCCGTTGGTCGGCGCATTTCTGCTGCCGCTTGCCGGGAAGCGCGCGGCGTGGGTTCGAAACGCGCTTGCGCTTGTGTTCGTGCTCACGGCGTTGGTTGGTTCCTGCCTGCTGCTGCCGCAGGTGCTCGCTGGAGCAAAACCGGCCATCCGCTGGGAACTTCCGCTGGGGTTGAGCTTTGGCTTCCAGGCGGACGCGCTGGCGGTATTTATGGCGATTACGTCGTCGCTGGTTGCGGCGGTGATCGTTGTCTACTCGTTTGGCTACATCAAGGAATACGACAATCAGAACGAATACTACCTCATGGTCGTGCTGTTCATTGGCGCGATGATGGGCATTGTGTATTCGACCAACCTGATTCTGATCTATGTATTCTGGGAAATCAGCGCAATCTGCTGCTGGCGGCTCATCGGGTTCTATCGGGACGAACTGGCGATTGCCCGCGCAAACAAGGCGTTTGTGGTTACCGTGTTTGGTGCGCTGATCATGCTCGTTGGGTTTATCGGCATCTGGGCGCAGACGGGCACCTTCGAGCTCACCGCGATGAAGGGCGCGAGCATTCCCGCCTGGTGCGTGATTCTGATTCTCTTTGGCATTCTCACGAAATCCGCAACCTTCCCACTGCATAGCTGGCTGCCGGACGCGGGCGTTGCGCCGTCCCCGGTGACCTCGCTGCTGCACGCGGCGGTGCTGGTCAAAATCGGCGTCTATGCCTACGCGCGGCTGTTTGTGGTTTCGCTCTCGGTTGATCCCATCTTTACCACGGTTGTTCCGGTAATCGCCGCCGTCAGCGCGCTCGTTTCGGCGGGCTGCGCGATGGTCGCGACCGACCTCAAGCGCATCATTGCGTATTCAACGATCAGCCAGCTCGCGTTCATTGTGCTTGGCATCAGCATTGGCAGCGAAACGGGGTTGGTCGGCGGCATGCTCTATATCCTCGCGCATAGCGTCGCCAAGGGCGGGCTGTTCCTCTGCGCGGGCATTCTGGAGCATGCGCTGCACACAAAGGACATCAACCAGATGGGCGGGCTCTACAAGCGTTTTCCGCTCACGGCGGTTGCGTTTGCGCTCTGCTCGCTTTCGGTCATGGGCGTTCCGCCATTCTCCGGCTATTTTGCAAAGTTCATGGTCGTTCGCGGCGCGCTGGACGCGGGACATCCCGTGCTCGCTGGCGTGTTTATCCTCGGCGCGTTCATGACGGTGTTCTACTTAACCCGCGTGTTCTTCAAGGTCTTTCTGGGGCAGAAAAGCACAACGCGCGCGCGCGAACATTCGCCCGCCATGGTGGCGAGCGTCGTGTTCCTCGGCGTGCTTGCGCTGGCGCTCGGCGCGCTGATTTCGCTGCCGACGGAGCTTGCTTCGCGCATTTGGGAGGTGCTCTGATATGACGGGCATTGCAAATTGGATGAATCAGGGCGCGGCGCTTCCGCTTATGCTGATTTTGCTTCCGATTCTCGGGGGCTTAGTTGTTTGGCTGCTGCAAAAGCGCTATGCGCTTCAGGTAGCGGCGGTTCTTATCTTTGGATTAACTAACGTATTATTCTGCGTCGCGCTGCTGCTGGGCGGCGGTGCGGACGTGACACTGCCGTTTGCCGGGTATGGCTTTGAAGGGCACTTTGTGGCAAAGAACATGTCCGCCGTGCTGCTCGTGTTTACCTCGGTGGTTGCGTTTTTACTGGCACGCTACGCGGTTACCTATTACAAAGGGGACAAGCGCGGCGGCGTATTTCTGTTGTTCTTCTTCGTAAGCGTCGGTTTTGCCAACGGCGCGCTGCTGTCTAGTAACCTGCCGGTCATGCTCGTGTTCTGGGAAGGGTTGATGGCCTGCATGACCGTTTTATTGCTCCTCGGCAATCTCGAGAAGCCCCGCGCGGCACTCAAGATGCTCTGGATCAGCGGCGTGGCAGATCTGCTGCTCATGCTCGGCGTGATCGTGACCATTCGCGTGTCCGGGCAGAGCGATCTGTCCGCGATTGGCCGCCTGCCGGTCGAAGGATTGGGCGCGGTCGGCTGCGTGCTGATGCTGCTCGGCGCCATGGGCAAGGCGGGGGCAATGCCATTTCACAGCTGGATTCCGCTCGCGGCGGAGGACGCCGCGTCGCCGTTTCTGGCGCTGTTCCCCGGTTCGTTCGAAAAGATTCTCGGCATCGGGCTGAGCATTCGAATCGTTTCGCAGATCTACGATGTACAGCCCGGCTCGCCGGTGAGCACGTTTGTGCTCGTCGTCGGTGCGATTACGCTGCTGTTCGGCGTTTCCATGGCGTTGGTGCAAAAGGACATGAAGCGGCTGCTTTCCTACCACGCGATCAGTCAGGTGGGCTATATGCTGCTCGGCGTCGGCAGCTGCCTGCCGGTGGGCATGGTTGCCGCGCTGTTTCACATGGTTAACAACGCGCTCTATAAATCCGGCCTTTTCCTGACTGCGGGCGCGATAGAACGCAGAACGGGCACCACCGACCTTAAGCACGTTGGCGGCCTCGGCCGCTCCATGCCGGTCACGATGATTTGCTTTATCCTGTTTGGGCTCTCAATCGCGGGGTTCCCCGGCACAAACGGCTTTTTCTCGAAGGAGCTCGTGTTTGACGCGGCACTCGAGAGTGGCGTTGTGTACTACATTGTCGCGCTGGCCGGCGCGGTGCTGACGGCAATCTCCTTCCTCAAGCTCGGCGGCGCGGCGTTCTTTGGTACGCTTCGGTTGCCCAAGGGCGTTAAGCAGGTCAAGGAGGTTCGCGCAGGCATGTACCTGCCCGCCGCGGTGCTCGCCGCGCTCTGCGTCTTCTTTGGCGTCGGCAACAAGCTCGTGGAAACCTGGCTGTTCCAGCCTGCGCTGGGGCTGACGGAATCCTTCGCGGGCTGGCCGGAGAATTGGGTGTTGGTTGCGCTCTCCGTTGCGGCGCTTTTACTCGCACTTGCGGATCACCTCTACGGGCTAAAAAAGACCGGCAGCGCGCTGTCCAGCGCGGATCACATCCATTATGCGCCGGGGCTCAAGCAGGTTTACGCGCTCGCGGAGGCGGGCAAGCTCGATCCCTACAACTGGCTCGTCGCCGCGGTAAACGGATTCTCGCGCGCCTGCCAGTGGGTGGAAAACGGCATTTCATGGGTCTACGACAAGGGTGTTCCCGGCCTCGTTGGCGGCGCTTCCAAGCTGCTGCACCGTGGGGTCAACGGAAGCCTAACGCGCTACCTGTTGTTGGCGGTTGCGGGGTTCGCCTGCATCCTCATTCTGTTTTTGATCATTATATTGTAAGGGAGGCGCGAGAACATGACGGTTTTAAAATGGATTCCGCACTTGTTTCTGGCGCTGCCGATGCTGGCGCTGATCATCAACAACATCGTTCCTCGCGCGCGCATTCGCTCGACGACCATAGCGATGACCGCTTCGGTTGCGGGTGCGCAGATGCTGATAGCGGTGGCGGGGCTGTTCCTGCTTGTTGCGTCCGGCGAACAATCGCTCCGGTTCGGAATGTTCTGGGACGCGGCTAAGAACGTCGGCTACTTTCGGATCGATTTGGTTTCGATGTTTCTTCTGGCGTGCGTCGGCATGGTTTCGCTTGCCTCCGCGTTGACCGCGCTCACCACGATTGACGACCACCGCGGTTCGTATACGAATCTGATGATGGTCACGATGCTCGGTCTCAACGGCATGTTGCTCGTGCACGACCTGTTCTCACTCTATGTGTTTCTGGAAGTGGCGGGTCTTGCGAGCTTCGTGATGATTGGCATGTATAAGTCCTCGCGCGATCTGGAAGGTGCGTTCAAGTACATGGCGCTTTCCGCGCTTGCGACGATTCTGATCCTGACGGGACTTTCGTTTCTGTTCATCAAGGCGGGCAGTCTGTCGTTTGACGTGCTGACGCCCGCGCTCTTTGACGGCGCGAAGAGTGGTAGCACGCTGCTGTGCTGGATTGCGCTTGTGCTGCTGATCTCCGGCTACTCGATCAAGAGCGGCGTGGCGCCGTTCCACAGCTGGCTGCCGGATGCATACGAAAGTGCGGACACCGCCATTTCGATTATGCTCAGCGGCATCGTCACGAAGATTGCGGGTATCTACAGCCTGCTGACGCTCTCAAGGCTGTTTTACTCGGTTGTGCCGCTCAAGACGGCGCTGGCCGTGCTCGGTGTGTTTACGATTCTCGTAGGCGCCCTGCTTGCGCTCGCGCAGAAGAACTTCAAGCGCATCGCGGCGTATTCCTCCGTCAGCCAGATGGGGTATATCCTGCTCGGCCTTGCGACGGGAACGGAGCTCGGCATTCTCGCGGCGATGCTCTATCTCTTTAGCCACGCCGTGGCGAAGTCCGCGTTCTTTACCAATGCCGCCGCGCTCGAAAAACAGGTTGGCACGCTGGACATCGACGAGATGGGCGGCTTGCAGAGCCGCATGCCGGTGACATCCGCTTCCTCCGTTGTTGCGCTGCTTTCGACGGCGGGCGTACCGCCGTTTGCGGGATTCTGGGCGAAGCTCATGATTCTGCTTGCGCTCTGGAACGCAGGGCTGAGCGGATACGCGGTGTTTGCGCTGCTGGCGAGCATTCTCACGGGCGTGTACTTCCTGCGCCTGCAGAAGAAGGTGTTCTTCGGCAAGCCGAACCCGCGCTGGAATGCGGTGGTCGAAATCTCCGGTGGCATACGCGTTTCGGAAATTCTCTTGACGATTGTCACCGTCGTCGTTGGTCTTGCCTTCCCGCTTCTGCTGTATTACCTGCAGGGCGTCGGGCTGATCGGATAGGAGGGCAATATGAATCTTGCGATCTATCTTTGCCTTGGCTGTATGCTGGCGTTCGGCATCTTTGCCGCGACCAGCCGAAAGCTGATTATCTCCGCCGTTGCGCTCGCGGTTGTCAGCGTGGCGCTGGGGGTGCTGATGTACGTGCTCGGCGCGCATTCCGCCGCGATTTTCGAGGTTTCCGTCTGTTCGGGGTTGGTCACCGTCATCTTCATCAGCGCGGTGAGCCTGAGCAACGGGGACCGGCAGATTGAGGCGCAGGACGCCGCCGAACCGCGGCGTAAGAAGCGCTTTCTGCCCGCAATCTTAATCGGCGCGGGCGCGCTCGTCATGGTTGCCGCCGGATTCTCCGGTTTCTCCCTTGGTGAACCGCTGCCTGCAACGTCCGGCGCGAGTTTTCAGACGGTCTTTTGGGAGACCAGCCAGGCGGATATCTTTGGCCAGATGGTTGCGCTGATTGCGGGCGCTTCCGCCATCGTGGTGTTCTTTAAGGAGGGCGAAGACAAATGAACGTGACAACCGTCATGCTCGTCTGCGGGCTGATCCTCATTCTCACCGGCTGCGTCGAGCTGATTCGTACGCGGCATATGCTCAAGATCATCATCGGCCTCGAACTCGCGATCAAGGCGATCTCCATGTTCCTGACGCTGGGCGGCTGGCTCAACGGCAACATGGCGCTGGCGCAGGCGTTTATCGTAACCGTCATCGTGCTGGAGGTCGTTGTTGCAACCGTGCTCTCCGGCATAGCGATCAGTATTTACCACAAGCACGGCAACATGGACATCCGTAACCTGCGGAACCTGAAGGGCTGAGGGGGGAGAGGAATACATGAATCTGCAATCCGCATTGGTCTCCACTCCGGTCGTGTTTCTTTTGTTTCTGTTGACGCTTGCGCTTCTGTCGATTTACCTCAAGCGCAAGGCGGACAAAACGCCCGCCGGAAAGCACTCCGTCGATCCCTATGCCTGCGGCCAGAGCAAGGACGCGGTCAGCCAGTATGTGAACCCGAACTTTCGGCGGATGTTTTACCTTGCGTTTTTCTTTACGGTCATGCATGTGCTCGTGATGATTGTCGCGACCGCGCCAAAGGGGCATACGCTCTTTCCGGTTGCGTACATCCTCGTTGGCGTGCTGGCTATGGTGATGCTGTTCCGAAAATAAGACGCGTTCTGATCGGTCATAAATCGTTCGGATTTTGAGCTAGTCTGTATGGGAAAGAGGAGTCTTTCGATGGGATTATTGGACAAAGCGATTGCGTGGGGCGAAAAAAAGTCCCCGTGGATCATTCATTTTAACGCGGGTGCCTGTAACGGCTGCGACATTGAGGTTGTGGACGCGCTGACCCCGCAGTACGATCTGGAGCGCCTCGGCATTCTGCAGCAGGGCAGCCCGCGGCATGCGGACGTGCTGGTCTGCACCGGCGCGGTAACGCTGCAAACGCGCGACCGGCTCAAGCAGATTTACGACCAGATGCCGACGCCGAAGTTCGTCATTGCGGTTGGCACCTGCGCCTGCACGGGCGGCATTTTCGACAGCTGCTATTGTGTGACCGGCGGCATCGACACCGTCGTCCCCGTGGACGCGTATATTCCCGGCTGCGCGGTGCGGCCGGAGGCCATCATCGACGCGGTGAACAAACTGCTCGCGTCGCTGGATCAGAAGGGGGGCAAATCCGAATGAATGCCGAACAGGTGGTCAAAGCGCTCAACGCGCGTTTTCCGGCAATACAGGCGCAATCGCCGCGGGAATTCCGGATTTGGTCGGAGTTTGCCGAACCAAAACAGTTTGAAGAAGCGCTGCGTTATGCGCGCGTAGAGCTGAACTTTCACAAGGGCAAGCACATCGTCGGAACGGACGAAGGGGAGTACATCGGGTTGTCATACATCGTGTCCAACGAAGAGGACATCCTGCTGGTGCTGCGCGAGCGCGTGCCAAAGGCGCATCCCGTCGTAAACTCGCAGGGCGAGCTGTACCCTTCCATGATTCTGCACGAGCGCGAGATGGTGGACCTCTTCGGCGTTCAGGTGCACGGCCTGCCGGAAGGCCCGAACTATCCGCTGCCGGATTGCTGGCCGGAGGGGCAATATCCGCTGCGCAAGGAATGGAACCCCGCCTACTTTAACAAAGAGACCATGGCATATGAGCCGCCGAAAGAGGAGGCAAAGCAATGAGCGATCGAAACAACCACAAAGTCGTCTTGCCAATCGGCCCGCAGCACCCGTCCTTAAAGGAACCGGGCAGCTTTAAGATTACGCTGGACGGCGAGAGCGTTGAGCGCGCGGTCGTCGAGATTGGCTATAACCACCGCGGCGTGGAAAAGGCCTGCGAAAGCCGGAATTATATTCAGGATCTCTACATCATTGAGCGTGTCTGCGGCATTTGCTCGCATGCGCATACCTCCTGCTTCTGTCAGGCGTTTGAGGACATGGCGGGGCTCGAGGTGCCGCGCCGCGCATACTACATTCGCGGCATCGTCGGCGAACTGGAGCGGCTGCATAGCCACCTGCTCTGGCTCGGCGTCGCCGCGCACGAAATCGGCTTCGACACGCTGTTTATGTACACCTGGCGTGACCGCGAGCTCGTGCTCGACCTTTTGGCGAAGATCGGCGGAAACCGCGTGAATTACGGCATCAATACCTTTGGCGGTGTGCGCCGGGATCTGGAGCCGGAACTCATGCAGGAAATCCTGAAGATCTGCACGGTTCTGGAGGAGAAGATCAGCTACTACGCGGAACTCGCGATGACCGAAACCACGCTGATTGCGCGGCTCAAGGGCATTGGCGTGCTTACTCCGGCGGACGTGGAGCGCTTCAGCGCCGTCGGCCCCGTTGCGCGCGCGGCGGGCATTCTGGACGACATCCGCGTGATCGAGCCCTATGGCGTTTACAAGGAAATCGCGGTCAACGCCATTACGGACGACCACTGCGACGTCTACGGGCGCACGCTCGTTCGCGTGAAGGAGATGCTCGAGAGCATTCGCCTGATTCGATTGATGATTCAGGAGATTCCGGAAGGCCCAATTGCCGTCCGCGCGCCGCGCAAGCTTCCCGTTGGGGAAACGCTGCGCCGCGTCGAGGCTCCGCGCGGGGAAAACATCCACTACATCCGTTCCAACGGTTCGGACATGCCGGATCGCGTTCGCGTCCGCGCCCCATCGGAGGCAAACTGGCACGGCATGAGCTATATGCTCGAGGGCTTTCAGCTCGCGGATGTGCCGATTATCATCGCCGCCATCGACCCCTGTTATTCCTGCACCGACCGCGCCATTCGCCTCAACAGCGGGCGCGAGGAGCAGATCGCAAGTTGGGAACAGATTCGCCAGTTTGGCATTGAGCAATACAAACGCAACGGCATCGACCCGGGATCCATCGCGATCCGGCCGTTTTAACGGAGGAGAAGCGAAATGTTAGTGCCGTTTATCAAGGTTCTTCTGTTCCCCGGACTGCTGTTTTTGAGCGTCTATTCGTTTCTGCTGGAGTTTGTGGATCGAAAGGTCTACGCGCGGATGCAGAACCGCAAAGGCCCGCCGTGGTATCAGCCGCTGGCGGACATGCTCAAACTGGTCGGTAAAAAGGTCATTCTGCCGAACAACGCGCAGAAACTCGTGTTTGCCGCACTGCCGACGGTGTCCCTCGCGGCGGTCTTTACCGCGTTTCTCTGCACGCCCGTCTGGGGCTTACAGGCGGTGACCGCTTTCGAAGGCGACCTCGTCGCGGTGCTGTACCTGCTTTCGATTCCGACGCTCTGCCACTTTCTCGCGGGCTACAACAGCCACGAGGTTTACTCGACCATCGGCGCGTTTCGAACGCTCACGCAGATGTTTGCCTACGAGGTTCCGCTGTTTATGGCGTTCCTTTCGCCCGCCATTCTCGCCGGAACCTGGTCCATCACCGGCATCGCTACGTTCTACGCGGCGCGCCCGCTCTACCTGCTGATCAACCTGCCGGCGTTCTTCGTCGCTCTCCTGACCACGCAGAGCAAGCTGGAGCGTTCGCCCTTTGACGCGCCGGAGGCGGAGACGGAGATCGTCGGCGGCGCGCTCGTGGAATACAGCGGGCGGTATCTGCTGTTCTTCCGCGCGACGGCGATTACGGAACTGGCCGTGATGGCCTCCGTGATTGCGGCTATCTTCCTGCCGTTCTTCACAGGCAACAACGCGGTGGATTTTGTGCTGTATCTGGTCAAAACACTCGCGATAGTGCTGGTGCTCGTGCTGCTGCGCGCGACGATGGCGCGCATTCGAATTGACCAGACGCTCAAGCTGTTCTGGTCGATTCTAACGCCAATTGCAATAGCGCAGTTGATTCTGAATCTGATCTTGAGAGGCGGGCTGGGTCTATGAAGAAAAACAAGGAACGTCCCGGCGGGCTCGCCGGTCTCGCTATCTTAAACCTGTTTCGCAAACCCGCGACGCAGACCGCGCAGTTTGGGGTCGAAGGGATTCAAAAGGGCTACCGCGGGCGGCTGCTGTACGATCCCACGACCTGCATCAATTGCGTGCTGTGCATGCGGGACTGCCCGACGGGCGCGATCACAATCGAGAACCACGGCACCAAGGAGGAGAAGGACATGCACGCCTACCTCAACGTAGGCCGCTGCATCTTCTGCTGCCAGTGCGCGGACACCTGCCCCAAGAAGTGCATCAGCTTCAGCAGCGACGTTCTGCTCGCGAACTTCTCGCGGGACGACTTTAAGATCGAGCTGTGAACGAGGTCGAACGTTACTTAAAAGAGGCATTCGCGCGAAATAAGCGCGTCGCCGTCGTCGGAGTTGGCTCCGAGCTTTGCCGGGACGACGAAGCGGGGCTGTACCTCGTCGATTGTCTCGCAAAACACGCCGGGCTGACCGTGGGTGAAGCGGGTGAGCGGCTGCTGCTGATCAAAGGCGGGCCCGCGCCGGAGAACTTTACCGGTGTGATCAAGGCGTTTGGGCCGGATCTGCTGCTCGTGGTCGATGCGGCGTATCTGGAGCTTCCGGCGGGTTCGATTCAGATTCTGCCGGAGGAGCGCGCGGCCGGGCTGTCGTTTTCCACGCACATGCTGCCGCTGCCGATGATGCTGGCCTATCTCAAGCTGGAGTGCGCCTGCGAAACCTGCCTCGTCGGCATTCAACCCGCAACCACCGAGCAGGGGCTGGGCATGACGAAGCGCGTCCAGGAAGGCGCGGAGCTGCTCGCGAATATTCTGGCGCAAGCGCTAAACGAGTAGAGCACAAATAGGATTCAGAAACAACAAAGACTCGGAGAGCATCCGAGTCTTTGCTTTTTGTCGTGCTTTCGTTTGATTTCATCGATCGATGCAAAATTTACCTACTCCCGAGTAAATTCCGTTCCGTCGTCCCAGGTCAGCGTGTCCCCACTCACGGTGAACGGAATCGTATCCGAGCCGTAGTGCATCTCGCCTTCGCCGGTCAGCGTGCTGAACGTATAGGTTCCGGCGAGCCCCATGCCGTGATAGGACACCGTATAATCCCCGGTGTTGGCAAAGGTGAGCACATAGTCGTTGTCCCCGGTGTAGAGCCAGTTGCCGACAACCTTCTGCATCACGATCTTGCCGATGATGTCGCCCTTGATCAGCCCGGATAGGTCGGGTTTGATCACCGACGGCGAGAGCGTAATGAACGGTCCGAGTGAGAAGGAAGGAAACGGCCCGAACGTAACCGCGGAGGTGGCGGTTGCCGTCGGCGCGGCGGTTGGCGTCGACGCGGGGGTATGCGTTGGGGTAGGTGTTGGGGTTGGGGTTGGTGTTGGGGCGAGGGTTTGCGTCGGCGCAGCGGCCGCGGTTGGCGACGCTTCCGGCACGGCGGAGGCGGTTTCGGCCGCGGTTGCCTCGGGCGACGGCGTTACCAGCGCAATCTCCATGTTGCCGGGTTGGAAGGTGGTCTCTTCGCCGCCGCTCGTCAAAATCAGGCTGTCGCCTTCCAGCGCAAACGGAATGGCGGTGCCGTTGAGCGTGATGACGCCGTGCTTGCCGCCCTTATCCAGCAGGTAATCCGCCTCAAAATCGCCATAGGAAGAATGGATGACCACGGTGCCGTCGTCATGGAAACGAAGCACCTGCTGCAACTCCTCGTTGTGCCAAACGCCCTCCGCCGGATTGGTGCCGCGCAGCAGCAGTACAATCAACGTCACGAGCGCGAGAAAGACGACCCCGATAGCCACGTACAGAACGGTTCGTCCGCCGCCCGCTTTGGCAGGGGCAAGCGACGCGCCGCAGTGCTGGCAAAACCGGCTGTTCTCGCTATTCTGGAATCCGCATTTTTTACAAATCACCAAATAAGCCCCCCTTCAACTGATGTTCATTGAATGCAGACCTTGTTCATTTTGTCGGTTAATACATGTAAAACAGAGACAAAACTGGTTCGGTTCGGATTTGTACAACACTTCATTACAACAATGATTCTTATTTTTTCACGAAAGCGGCGAACTGTCAAATAAAATCCGGAAAACGAACTTCCGAAGGCGAGGGTGATATGGTATGATCGAATCAAACAATCGCGCTGCGTTCATCCAAAATACAGTTGAGTATGGTTTGAAAAGGAGAGAACGATGGAGCAAACGAATCAAAACAATCTGCCAACCGAAGAGCGCCTGACACTGAACGAAGAAACCGTTCGCCTGCTTTGGTCGATAACGTATAACACAGCCGGGAAACCGGACTGGACGCATATCTACCCGTATTATCACGACGACATCGTGTTTCAGGACACAATTCAGCGCATCGAGGGCAAGGATGAGTTCATCGCGCTCTGCAAGCGCCTGACCGACCGCTGCAAGGAACTCCAGATGGAGCTCGGCACGATCTTTGTCAAAGGGAACGAAATCATGTTTGACTGGACGATGACCATGATGTTCACGAAGTTTCCCAGCACGCCGATCTACGGCAGCACGAAGCTGACGCTCCACCCCGACGGCAGAATCATCCGCCAGCGGGACTATTACGACCTCTGGGGCGACATCTTTAACGGAATTCCCTGGTTCAAGAAACCGTATCGAAAATTCATGCACAAGAAGTTCGGTTGAGGTGCAATATGAAATACCATTACACGAAGGAAGACCTCGCCTTCCTGAAAAACGGAAAGGCAGAGCAGCACAAGAGCACCGCGCCGATGAAGGGTAAGCTCTGCGTCATCTCCGGCGCGACCTCCGGCGTTGGCCTTGAAGCGGCGAAGCAGCTCGCGGCGGGCGGCGCGCGGCTGGTGCTCGTGTGCCGAAACCGCGAGAAGGGCGAAGCGCTGCGGAAACAGCTCGAAACAGAGTATCACGCCACGGTGGACGTCGTCACGGCGGATTTCAGCCGTCTAGCGGACGTTCGCGCCGCCGCGGAGACCATCCGGCAACGCTACGAGCGAATTGACGTATTGATCAACAGCGCGGGGCTGCATTCCACGACGCGAAAGATGACCGGGGACGGCATGGAGCTCGTCTTTCAGGTGAACCACATCGCGCCTTTCCTGTTTACGATGCTCTTGCGCGAGCGACTGCACAAAAGCGAGCAGGGCAGGGTGATTCAGGTCAATTCGGAGGGGCATCGCTTTGGCGGACTGCGGATGGACGACCTTGACTGGCACAAGCGCCCTTACATTGGTCTGCGAGCCTATGGCGCGTCCAAAACCGCGCAGCTGATGAGTGTGATGACCCTCGCGGAGCAGTGGAAGGGAACGAACACGACGATCAACGCCATGCATCCCGGCGGGGTGAAGACGAACATCGGCAGCAACAACGGCTGGCTCTATCGAACCTGGCTGCACACGGTGGTCTGGCATACGCTCAAGCACCCCGCAATCTCCGGCGAGGCGCTGTATTATCTCGCCTCCGCGCCGGAGCTGAGCAGCACATCCGGACGATACTTTAACCTGACGATCAACGAAAAACCGATGCCGCACGCGCTGGACAAAGCGATACGTGCAGAGATTTGGACGAGAACGCACGAACTGGCAGGGTTGCCGCTCTCATAAGGCAAAGCACAAATAAGAAATCCGTCGGTCATCCGGCGGATTTTTCTTACGACTGAATTAGTTTTTCTGCTTGGCTGCTTCTTTGGGCAGTGTCACAGTAAACGCGCTGCCCTCGCCGGGCTTGCTGGAGACGGAGATTGTTCCACCGTGCGCCTTGACGATTGCCTCTACGATGGAGAGGCCGATTCCGCTGCCGCCGGTCGCGCGGGAGCGGGAGGGGTCGGCGCGGTAGAACCGCTCAAAGATATACGGCAAATCCTCCGGCGCAATGCCGTCCCCGGTGTCCGACACGGTGAATGCGGCGGCTTGTTCCGTTTCGTCAAGAGAAACCGTAATCGACCCGCCTTCGGGCGTGAACTTCAGCGCGTTGGAGAGCAGGTTTACGAGCACCTGCGAGAGCTTTCCGCGATCCGCGGAGAGCCAAACCTCGCCGCCTTCTAATTGGAACGTTACGCCATTTTGGCGAAACGACGGCTCCAGCCCGGCGGAAACACGCCGGACAAGGTCGCCAAGCTCCAGATGCTCATACTCCATCGTAAGCGGCGCGCCGTCGTAGCGCGAGAGTGTGCCCAGTTCGTCCACGAGGCGGGAGAGACGGAGAACTTCCTCGCGGCAGCTGTTCAGGTGTTCCTCGTTCGCGTCCCAAACGCCGTCCAGCATGGCCTCCACGGCGCTTTGCAGCGAGGCAAGTGGAGTGCGCAGCTCATGCGCCACGTCCGCCGTGAGCCGCTTGCGCAGGCTGGATTGCGCTTCCAGCGAGGTGGCAAGTTGGTTGACTGAGTGAGCGAGCGCGTCGATTTCCGTGGTGGAGGACGGGGGAATCCGCGCGCCGTAGTCGCCGGAGGCGATCTGGTTGCTCGCGCGAATCATGTGCTCCATGGGGCGCGTCAGCCGGCGCGCCAGATACGCGCCGAGCAGCAGGCAGGCGACGAGCGAGATCGCCGCCGCGAGTAACAGCAGGCGGTTCAGCTCGCCCAGAAACTGCAAATCCGCGTCGCTGTAGTAAAACGGCCCGTAATAGCCGACGACAACCGTACCAACCGTCTTGCCGTTGACCACGGCGGGGAAGGACTGCTCTTCGTAGCCGCCCTGGAAATTGGACTGATAAGACTGCATGTTTTGCGCCATGTTTTGCAGAATCAGCATGCACATGCCGTTGTTGTGCGTGCGCGCGTCCCATACGACCGCGCCGGATTCATCCGTTACGCGGAGGAGAAGCCCGTTTGTGAGCAGCGTCATGCCCGCCGTGTCTAGCGCCATGGCGTTCCAAACACCGTCGGAAGGGGAATAGAGCTCCGTGACCTGCGAAACGGTGCTTTCGATCGTTCGGTCGAGCTTGTCGAGCGTATAGCGCTCAAACTGCCTGCCGAGCAAGCCGTTGGCAAACAGCCCGATGAGCGCAAACGAAAACAGCGCAATCAGCAGGAACGCGAGAGAAAGTTTGGTTCTTAAGCGCATGGGCTTCATTTGGGTTCTCCCTTGGGTTCTCCTATAAAGCGATAGCCGACGCCGTAAACGGTAACGAGCAGGCGCGGGCGTTTCGCATCCGCCTCCAGCTTCTGCCGGAGGTTTTTCATATGCGTGTCAATCACGCGGTCAAATCCCTCAAAATCTTCTTTCAGCGCGAGCGCAATCAGCTCATCGCGCGTGAAGGTTCGGTTCGGGCGGCTCACGAGTGTCAAGAGCAAGGCGTATTCGCTCGGCGTGAGCGTGACCTCCGCTCCGTTTCGGTAGACCGCTCGCGTATCGGTGCGGATCACCAGCGCACCACCGTCAAATTTCAACTCCGTGACGTTTCCGGCAGAGCGCGCGCGGCGCAGTACCGCGTGAACGCGAGCGACGACCTGCCGGGGGCTGAACGGCTTGGTCACGTAATCATCCGCGCCAATGCCAAGCCCCGCGAGAATATCGACTTCCTCAGCCTTTGCAGTGAGCATAATGACGGGGGTTTCCGCGCGTGCGCGTATGGCGCGGCAAACCTCCTCGCCGGAGAGACGGGGGAGCATGAGATCGAGCAGCACGAGCGCGGGGGACACCGCGTCAAACTGAACGAGCGCCTCCTGTCCGTCCGCCGCAACGGCAACGGCAAAGCCCTCCCGCTCCAGATAGGAGCGGAGGACCTGCGCAATGCTGGGTTCGTCCTCGACGATGAGAATCGTTTCGTGTTCCGCCATATAAGCTCCTATTTAAGAAGAAATCGGGCGTATCCAATTCCTAGAATACGCCCGGAATTCACGGTTTGCAATCTTACGATGCGAGGGAATAGGGCTTGAGCAGTACGTCGAAGTCCTTGCCCGCGTCGTCCTGCATGGTTTTGAACACCCAGCCGTCGATGTTCTGCACGTCGACGCCGAGATCCGCCAGCGGTTTGGCCGCGAGAACGAACACGATGTCCTTGTCGTTCGTGGCGGAGTCCTTCGCCCATTCGAACTTACCGCCGGGAAGCGCGACGCCGTAATGATCCAGCGCGGCGTGGTAGCCCAGCGCGGAGCGGTCAAACGTGGCGCTTGCCATCAATGCGTCGGTCAAGCTGGATTTCGCGCCCTTGCCGCTGCCAAAGTCCGCGGTCAGGTAGAGATTCTCCGCGTCCGCGCGGTAGTTTGCGGGGAGCTTGGAGACGTCCAGCCCGGCGTCGACAAAGGGCTTCAGCGGCGTTTCAAACAACACGTCTTCCGTCGAGAGCGAGTAATCCTTGCTCACGAGAAGCTTGGTCGCTCCGTCCACGCTGAGCGTGAAATAAGGGTTATCGCCCGTTGGCGCCGCGACGAGCGCGGGATTTGCGGAGACAATCGCGTCCAGCGATTTTGGGCTGTCGCGCAGGATCACGTCCAAGCCAGCGCAACCGGAGAGCAGGAGGAGCGTTAGCGCGAGAGCGGTGATTCCCAATAGATGTTTCTTCATATCAATTCCTCCAAAAAGGTCGGTTAGGCCGGTTAGTCTTTCACGCGGAAGCGCTTGAGGCGCAGCGCGTTGGTGACCACGGAGACGGAGCTTAAGGCCATGGCCGCACCCGCGAACACCGGCGTTAAGAGCGGGCCGCCGAAGGCAAAGAACAGTCCCGCTGCAAATGGAATCCCGACAACGTTGTACGCAAACGCCCAGAAGAGATTCTGGCGAATGTTACGAATGGTCGCGCGCGAGAGCGCAACAGCGGACACCACGGCAGAAAGGTCGCCGCGCATGAGCACGACGTCCGCGGACTCAACCGCAACGTCCGTTCCGGTGCCAATTGCCATGCCGACGTCCGCCTGCACCAGCGCGGGTGCGTCGTTGATGCCGTCGCCTACCATGGCGACGCGCTTGCCCTGCGATTGCAGTTGCTGCACGGCGTTTGCCTTGCCGTCCGGCAGCACATCCGAGAGGATATGATCGATGCCGACGCTCTTTGCTACGGCAGCGGCCGTGTTTGCGTTGTCCCCGGTGAGCATGTAGACGTCGAGCCCGAGGGCTTTCAACCGCTCAATGGCGCGTCTACTCGTGGGTCTCACCGCGTCCGCCGCCGCCATCAGCGCGGCAAGCGAGCCTTCCACGGCGATGTACATCAGCGTTTTGCCTTCGCCTGCGAGTTTGTTCGCGTCCGCCTGCGAAGCGGAGACGTCGATGCCGGATTCCTGCATGAGCTTCGCGTTGCCCGCGAGTACGCGCTTGCCGGAGACGACGGCGTCGATGCCGCGCCCGGCGACCGCGCGGAAGGTGTCCGGCGAGGCAAGCGCGAGATTGCGCTGTTCGGCGGCTTCCACAATGGCGCGCGCAATCGGGTGCTCCGAGCCGCGCTCGGCGCTGGCGGAGAGTGCGAGCAAGTCCGCCTCCGATTCCGTCGTATACAGGCGGATGTCCGTGAGTTCCGGCTTGCCCTGCGTAATGGTGCCCGTTTTATCGAGCACGATGGTGTCCACGCGGTGCGTTGTTTCCAGCGCTTCGCCGCCCTTAATCAAAACGCCGAGCTCCGCGCCCTTGCCGGTGCCAACCATGATGGCGGTCGGGGTTGCGAGGCCAAGCGCGCAGGGGCAGGCGATGACCAGCACGGTCACGAAGATGTTGAGCACAAAATTGAAGTCCTTGCCTGCGAGCGCCCAGATGACGGCGGAGAGCACGGCAACGCCGATGACGGCGGGCACAAAGTAGCCGGAGATCACGTCCGCGAGCTTCGCAATGGGCGCTTTGCGTCCCTGCGCTTCCTCGACGAGATGGATGATCTTCGACAGCGCGGTGTCCTCGCCAACCTTGGTGACGGTAAAGCGGAGCATTCCCTCGCCGTTGATGCTGCCGCCGGTGACGGGTGAGCCGGGCTGCTTCTCCACGGGCAGACTTTCGCCGGTGAGCATGCTTTCGTCTACGCTGGATGCGCCGTCCTCGACAACGCCGTCGACCGGAATGGCCGAGCCGGGGCGAACGAGCACGAGATCGCCAACGGCGACTTCGTCCAACGAAACCTCCAGCTCCGCGCCGTTTTTCAGGATGATTGCGGTCTTTGGTTTGAGCGCGAGGAGTTTTTGAATCGCTTCGGAGGTTTTGCTCTTGCTGGCAGCTTCGAGATATTTACCGAGCATAACGAGCGTAATGACGACCGCCGCGGACTCAAAATAGAGGTGCTGCGCAAAGCCGAAGTCGCCCAAGTAGATGAGCACGGTTGCGTAAACTCCATACAGAAACGCGCTGCCGGTGCCGATGGCAACCAGCGTGTCCATGTTCGGCGCGCCCTTGAAGAGCGTCTTCATGCCAACGCGGAAGAACTTTTCGCCTGCGATGAGTACGGGAATCGTCAGCAGCAGCTGCACGAGCGCGAACACGAGCGGGAAGGTATGCGGGTTCATGAACGTGGGCAGCGGAACGCCGAGCGCGGGAAACATATGCGCCATGGCGATGTAGAGAATCGGCGCGGCAAACACGGCGGCGACGATGAGGCGAATGCGCATCATGAGCAGCGCGCGTTCGCGGCGCTCGCGGTCGACGTCGTGCGTATCCTCGCTTTCAAGGTTGAGCGGGGTGTAGCCCGCTTTTGTAATTGCCTCGCGCACCTGCTGAAGCTTTACCTTCGCGGGATCGTAGACAAACGTAGCGCGGTTGGTCGCGAGGTTGACGGAGGCTTCCGTCACGCCGTCGAGTTTTTTCAGCGCGCGTTCAACCGCCGCCGAGCAGCTGGCGCAGGTCATGCCGTCCACGCCAAGCTCAGCGTGCTTGCCGACCTGCGGGGCGACGAGGCCGTAGCCCGCCTGCTCCACAGCCTGACGGAAGGTGTCGAAGTTTGCTTTGGATTCGTCATATTGAACGGTAAGCGTTTCGTTCGCAAGGTTTACCTCGGCGCTCGTGACGCCGGGCACCTTGGAGGCCACGCGCTGCACATGTGACGAGCAGCTGGCGCAGGTCATGCCGGTTACCGTATAGCGAGATTCTTTCATACTGGGGTCTCTCCTTGTCCTGCCGAAATGGTCCGGCAAACAGACTTTTATAGATACATTATACGTCGTTTTCGTCGATTTTCTGTGACGGAATACCGAAATTACTTCGCGTTTGCTTCGCTCAGGTCGTCCACCACGAGAATCCGTCCGTCGAGCATACCCATCCAGCAGGTATAGGGGACGATCCCCGATTCCTCCGGCGTAAACGTGATCACGTTGTCGCCCGGTTGCAGCGCCTTTTTCACCTGATACTCCGGAAAGACGACCGTCTGATTGCAGCCGGTGATCGAGCTTTCGTCCGCCGTAATCGTGAACTCCACCGGAATGCCCTTCTGCACGATGATGAACGGATACACGGAGGGGTTCAGGTCGGCTTGAATCGTCTGCACACCGTTCTGGACGGTTGCGGGCAGATAGCCCTTGTCCAGCGCCTGCTGCAAGAGCGACTGCGTTTCTTCCTGCTTGGGGGCGGCGGTTGGCGCGGCGGGGGCTGCGGAGAGGTTGCTCGAACTCTGCGGGCGAACGCCGGCAAGCGACAGCGCGCTGGAAGCCATCACGACCGCGAAGAACACCACAAACACGGCGCTGACGCGCTGAATCACGTAGGTGAACTTTCCCTTGAGTACGGAGAAAGCTACGCCCGCGCCGAGCATCAGCGGAACGGTGCCGAGGGAGAAGAGCAGCATGGAGAGTGCGCCGGTCAACGCGGAGCCGGTGGCGAGGGCGTAGAGCTGCATGGCCTGCAGCGGCCCGCAGGGCATGAGACCATTGAGCAACCCGACGACAAGCGGCCCTTTGCCCGCGCTCGCTTTGCCCGCCTTTACCGAGAGAAACGCGGGTACGCGCGGCACGAGCCACCAGGGCAGCCAGCCGAGCATACTAAGACCCATCAGCAGCATGCCGATAGAGGCGGCGATCAAGAGAATCGCCTTGACCGTTTCGCTGAAGAACAGCACGGAACCCAACCCGCCGACGAGAGCGCCGACGAGCGTATAGGAAATTACGCGACCCAGATTGTAAAGCAGGGGACTCCGCAGACTGTTCTGCTTTGCTCCACTGGAGGAAACGCTCTGCGAAAGATTGATTCCACCGCACATGGCGATGCAGTGCACGCTCGTGAGCAGGCCGGTGACGAACAGCGCGGCGAGGGAAACGGTGCTGTCGATGGTCGGGATAAACCCGAGAAAATCGAACCCGACCGTGTATCGAAGCAAAAAATAGACGGCGAGCAGAATCAGTGCAACGGGAACGACCTTGGAGATCGGCTGACGCACGCGCCCTTCGCCGACGACCGCGTACCCGGCGGACTCGATTGCCGCGCGGATCGCGTCCACGCTCGCCTTTTCCTCGTCGAAGACTGCCTCGACCTTGCGGCGTGAAAACGAAGCGCTGACGCTTGATACGCCGGGAATACGCTTGACGGCGTTTTGAATGCGCATTTCGCAGTGCGCGCAGGTCATTCCGGAAACGGTGAATACGACTGTGCGGTTCATGAACTTCACTCCTGGCCGTGCGGAGCCTTTTGACCCCATTGGCTGCGCTTAGCGTACCGAACCAATGTGAAGATTTTATGTAGAATAACAACGATAGTCCTTTGTAGTGTTAATTTTTTAATACAAGAATCACAAAACGCCCCAAAGCAGGAAGCAACTCCCGTTCGAGGCGTTTCTTTTGTGTGTCAACTTATGTTAATTCAGCACGGCTTCCGGCGAGGACTGGAGGACAAAACCGTCCTCGCAGCGAAACAGAATGGTGGCCTGCTGGAGAACGCTCTCCTGTCGGGCGAGAAAATCATAATACGTTTCGCTGACCTCGCCGGTTTCCGGATCGAACTGTTCGGCATAGGTGTCCTGAATTAAAATGTTCTCTTCCCCGGTCGAGGTAAGACTGAAGACGCGGTAGGAGCAATCCCCGCCGGTCTGTGTCATGTTGTTTTCACAGATCAGCATATAAGCCTTGTCGTCCTTCAGATAGATGCCGAATGTTTTTGCGCGAGGTTCGTAGGTGCTGATGTCGCCATGGATCATGACTGCCTCACCCTGCATAACGGTATAGACCGTCAGTTCAACCGAGTCGCCAAACGTATCGTCCGTTACGATCAGTTCATACGCGCCATCTTGCGTTAAATCGGCGAGGAATGCGTTGTATTTGTTCGGCTGATCTGCGCGAATGGCATACGAATTCACGTTGTCCCAGCCGTAGAACGAGCCGAAGTAGTCGCGGTAGATTGCCTTGTTGTCGGAGGCGGGGGCCGCAACAAACGCGGGCGCCTTGGTTGGCACGGGCGCCGCGGCGGGGGCTTCGGTTGGCGCGGGCGTGGCAATGGGTAATACGGAGCAGCCACTAAACAAAGCAAGCGACAGCAGAACGATACAGAGACAGAGCGAAACAGAACGCAAAACAAACGTAGAACTCGCGCTTTGACGATTCGACATGAAAGATTCCTCCGGTGTGAATTTGAACGGTGAATATATTGCGATGAAACGACGCTTGAGTTGATTATATAAAACGTAGGCGAAAGATACAATCCGGATTCGTGAAATGCCTAATCAAAACATCCTAGATAAGAGACGGATTTGCCATAGTGCAGCAAGGAGTTACTGCTTTCTTGCGTATCACTGTTTCTCGCGCTGCTGCGATAAAAAACGACAAGAACACACAATAATACCCGTTGTGAGCGAATATTGTGGCACTTATGATAGATGAGGGATTACAGGGATATATAGTGGGATGAAAAAATCGGAAAGAGGATATTGGGATGGATCAGGAACGTGAAAACGAAGATGTTAATACCGGGTTTAATACGAATGCAATATCTATTGTGTTATCAGCAGTGGCCATATTTACTAGTTCCGGTGGAGTTTTCTTGAAAATTCCCGTTTTAAAATCGCTGACTTATATTGTTGTTTTTGTTTTTCTCATTGTAGTCAGTTATCCGGCACTTTTCTGTAAGACGAAAACTCAATTGAAAACACTGAATAAAGTAATAAACATGGTGTGCTTTTCCATAGCGATCCTCGCTGCGCTGTTCTCATTATCAGGCGGTACGCTTTTGGAATCATGTGGACAGCCTTCGCCCACACCAATAATTACCCCAACCCCAACCCAAACCCCAGAAATCCCCGACCCTTCTGGCAAAATCGCCGCGGGGAACGACTTTTCTATGCTTCTTCGTAGCGACAAGAAAGTCGTTACCTATGGTCAAGCGACCGGCATCGACACTTCAAGCTGGGAGAACATCATTCAGATTGCCGCCTACAAAGATCATGCCATCGGTTTGCGGGAGGATCGCACTGTCGTTGTGACGGGCAAGGATTTCGAACAGTATGACGTGAGCGGTTGGAGCGGAATTCGGCAGGTCGTCGCCTGCAAGGATGGCGTTGTCGGCGTAACCATGGACGGCGAGATTCGATTTGACAGCCTGAACAAAGACTGCATGCTCGATTGCCAATCCTGGGATCATGTGCAGAGAGTAGTTGGTGCTGCCTGCATCCTTGTTGCGGAGCGAAACGACGGTTCGTTGATCGCGGCGAATGCATGGGAAGTGACGGACCCGTATATGACGAATTTGGAAAAGCGAATCGTAAGCGGAACGGCTGTGGACGACCGAATGCTGCTTGTGCTGGATAACGGACGCGTGAAAGCGACGGGCGAAAGCAGCGTGCTGGAGAACCTGGTCGCTACCTGGACGGATATGCTGCAAGTCGCGGTTGGAAACGGATTTGCGATTGGCTTAAAGGAGAATCACTCGGTCGTGTCCATTGGGGCGCCAACCAACGAGGAATTGAATGTTTCCCGCTGGGGAAATGTAGCCGCGATCTGCGTTGGCGGAACCCACATTCTCGGACTCTGCGAAGACGGAACTGTATTGACCGATGGGAGCGAGGCTGACGGGCTGGCGAATATAGCATACGAGAATTACTGGGTGAGCAACTGATCTGTCTTACAATAGTCTGTCCGAATAACCCGAATCGTCTGGTGCGGGTTTTATTATACCGCTTGACAATAAATCGAACTAACGGTATATTATGTGTAATAAAAGTACGAATCAGAAATGGATGAGAGTATGCCAAGGAAAAAGGAAGCACTTTCCCAGTTTCATCAGCAGCGGATTCTTGCCTCCGCGCGCGAGCTGTTTGCCAAGAGAGGTGAGGCTGGCGTCAGCATGGACGATATTGCTGCCGACGCGGACTACAGCAAGTCCACGATCTACGTTTACTTCGCGAATAAGGAGGATATCCTCGGGCACCTCGTGCTGGAGGATATGCGGAACATTCGCGACGGAATTGAGCGGTGCCTCATGGAAAACAATGGGCTGGAGCGGCGCTATTTCGCGATATGCGAGCTGCTGACCGATCTGTCGAAGAAGGATCCTGCGTTCCTTGGCCGCGTGCTGAGCAACATCAGTGTTGACGAAGACGACTTTTTGCGCTTGCCCGTGCTGAAAACCATCTACGATACGGGCGAGCAGACGAACGGCCTGATTGAGCGGCTCTTCACGGAGGCCGTCCAGCAGGGCGAGGCAAAGGAGACGCTGCTGCCGATTCAGGCGGGACTTGTGTTTTGGAGCAGCATTTGCAGCCTGATTGCGTTTTCCGCAAACAAGGAAGGCTATTTGCAAAAGAACTTCGCGATGACGCAGAACGCATTTCTACACTATGGGTTTGAACTTCTGCTCGACGCAGTCAGAAAGGGGGAGGCAAGATGATTCTCGGAATCGTAACCGCATTGGTCTTCGTGCTCACGGCGGCGGTGTTCGTGACGAACCGTCTGCCTGCCTCCTCCCGGCTCCGGCGCGCGGCACATGCGGCGCACCGTCCGCTCGGCTACATGCTCGTCACGCTTTGCGTTGTGCATTTGGTTCTTGTGCTCAAGTTGTTTTACCAGCGCCCGCTCGCGCTCTTTCTGCTCGGGTTTGCGATGACCGCCTGCGCGGTGTTTGCCTGCTGTTGGAAAGTGCTGTTCAAGGAAAATCCGAAGCGCGGCCTGCTGCTGCACAAGATCAACGGACTGGTCATGGCGGCGCTGCTCATTGCGCACGTGCTGGTTTGCGTCAACAGCTTCGTGGTTTACCAGCAGGAGATGGCGGCGGTTACCCTCGCGGGAATTTCGGCAAAGGACGTGCCGGACGGGGTCTACGAGGGCAATTGCGACGTCGGCTACATTTCGGCGCGCGTGCAGGTGACCGTTTCGGACGGCGAAATGACGTCGATCGACCTCGTGGAGCACCGCAACGAGCGCGGCACGCCGGGGGAAGGCGTGGTGGATCGCATGCTTGCCGCGCAGACGACGGACGTGGATTCCGTGTCCGGTGCAACGAATTCCAGCCGCGTAATCCGCCGCGCGGTGGAAAACGCACTAAACGGCGCAAAATAGGGACAGATTCCTCTATCTGGCAGTTGTAAGGCAAGCGCAGACCATCTAGAATGAACCCAGAAGGATTCGTTGATTCCCGCCAAATGGAGGGAAATAGAGAAAACGAAGAGAGGTAGCATATGTTTTTTCTGGGAAATGCGCTTGGCGTACTGACCGCCGTACTGTTTGGCATCGCGATTGCGAACTTCTTTGTCAAGTGGATCAATCGCAACTGGGTGATGAAGCTACCAAAGGAAAACAAGTTCCGCGCCGGATACCAGCAGGTCATGAAGTTTCTGGTTAAGAATCACCGGTTCTTCGGGTTTGGTGCGGTGGTCGTACTGGTTTCGCACGTGGTGTTGCAGGTTCTGTTTCAATGGGTTTCGATTACGGGAATCGTAACCGCGGGGCTCGCGGTTGTGGCCATCGCACTCGGCCTGATTCTCTTCAAGAGCAAGAAGCGTACCCCGGCCATGCTCTGGGCGCATCGCGGCGCGGTCATCGCGCTGTTCCTCGCGTTCCTGGTGCACGTGATTACAAAGATTTAATTGAATGAGAGATATCGTTCAAACAAAGGAAAAACAATGAAAAAAGCAGTGATCCTCTATTATTCCATCCATCACGGAAACACGCAAAAGGTCGTTGAAGCTGTTTCCGAGAAACTCTCCGTCGACCTTGTGCGAATTCCGGCGAAGGAACCGGTCGATCTGGAAGGCTACGACCTCTTCGGGTTCGCTTCCGGCATCTACATGTCCGAGTTTGGCAAGCCGATCCAGCGGTTCGTCGAAGAGCGCGCCGACCTCTCCGGCAAAGCCTGCTTCACGCTCTACACCTGCGGCGCGCCGAGGGGCGAGTTCTCGGGCGCGTTTGCGGAGCTGCTGCGTTCAAAAGGCGCCTCCGTCGTCGGCGGGTGGCATTGCCGCGGGTTCGACACCTTTGGCCCGTTCAAGCTCATCGGCGGGTTAGCCAAAGGACGCCCGAACGAAGCCGATCTCGCGAGCGCGGTAGCGTTTGTCGAGTCGCTATTGAAGTAACACTGTATCATGTATCTGAGCCAAAACGGAGACTTTCGAGTTCCGCTTTGGCTCTCTGCTTTATGAAACAAGCGGGAAAATACGAAAGGGTGAACCATGAAACGTCGAGTGATTTGCATCGCTGCTTTGATGTTCCTTCTTTTTATTCCAACGTCCGCAAAAGCAAATTCTCTTCCACCGCCACCAACACCCGATTTTTCGATTCAAATCGTGAACCCGCCGCAGGAACCCTTCTGCATTTGGGTACTGACGGAGGAGGCTTCGGGCGCATCCGCCGAAGATTTTTCACGTCTCGTGTCCAACGCAGATCAGAACATGGTTCTGGCGTTGCTTTCCATGCAGGAGAATGGTTGGTATCCGGTTCTGGAGGCACCCGACGGCGGAATAATTCGCGCAGCGGGCGACAACAAGGTCGAATGGAAAGAACTGTCACAGAAAACGCTGGAATATCGTCTCATACTGTCTACAAAAAGTGGAATCGTTCAAACAACCGAGCCACAGGTCCGGCGGGATTATTCGAATTCCGCCGTTTACAACGCCAGCACCAATCAAGTTGAGCAAAAATCAGTCTTCTACAAGTATTTGATTCGGGTTGGCGTTGCGATCGCAATCACGTTGGCGATTGAACTTGCTATTCTTAACCCGCTTGGATTCTCCATTCGCAAAAATTGGAAACTTGTCGTTCTTACGAACCTCGTGACACAGATCATCATGCATAGCATATTGTTTTATAATCACTATTTCGAAATCAATCAAGACGTGTATCACATGATATTATGGTTGGAGCTGGTGATTCCAATTGTGGAAGCAACGGTATTCGCGATCTTTATGAAGGAGAGAACCGTGATTCGTCGCATCTTCTATGCGCTTGTCGCGAACCCTTCGAGCTTTGTGACTGGTGTCATCCTTTATACGATTCTGGGGCTGTGGTAAAGCATTCGGAATAGGTGGAAGCAAGAATTAGAGCGCTTCTTTTCGCCGAGCGTAGATTTGACAAGCGATCCGCCGTATGAAATAATACCAAATAGATTCCGAACCAATTAGTGGGAATCATCCCGCGTCTGCCCGCGTAGAGTGAGTCTTGTTCTGCGTATGCAGTCGTTTTTTTCGCCGATTGCGGCGTTACAACTGAATATACAAGGAAAATCTCCGAGCCGCCGCAGCCGAACACGTAGGG
>CAZDXW010000012.1:14009-49594 GCA_964509485.1 uncultured Christensenella sp. | reverse complement strand
TGGCGGAGAGCATGCTGGCAACGTCAATCGTGCCGGGCACCCGAGCGTACCTGAAACTCTATTTCGGCTCGTTCCGCACGCTCTATGAGGCGGCGCGGAACTGGATTCGAAATCGCAAAGCGAAGGGAGGTGCGTCGGAATGAAACCGAAGGTGCTGCTCATTCAGCAGGTGATTCCAAGCTACCGGCTGCCGATTTTCAATCTTCTTGCAGAGCGGGTTGACCTCACGGTGGTCTATGAATCCGGCGCGGCGCCCAAGAACGCGTTGTTCCAAATCAAGCAGGTGAAGACTGTTCGCATTCCCCGACTGGGCAAGGTCTATCGCGGCGGGCTGAAGCGCCTGACGAGCGGCTACGACGTGGTCATCAACTCGATTGATACGCCCGCCTACGCGGTCAGGCGCCTCGGCCGTCTCAAGCGCAAACGCTTCGGCCTCGTGCACTGGGGCATTGGCGTGAGCGCGAGCTATTCTTCCACGTTTGACGCGGCGGATGCGGACGCTTCGTTCTACGAATCGGTGCTACAGGAATCGGACGCCTGTCTGTTTTACAGCGACTATCCTGTGAAAAAGTATGCCGCGCAGGGCTGGGACACGGAAAAGCTCTTTGTCGCGCAAAACACCGTCTTGGTCGAGCGGGACGAGACGCCCCGCGCGCGGGACACACTGCTCTTTTTAGGCTCGCTCTACCCGCAGAAGGGGTTCGACGAACTGCTGGAGCAATACGCGCTTGCCGTATCGGAGAATCCACACGTGCCAAAGCTCGTGATCATTGGCGACGGCAGCGAGAAGAGCCGAATTGAGGCGTGGATTGTAGAGCACCAACTGCAAGAGCACATTACGCTGACCGGAGCGATCTTTGACGACGCGGTGCTGGGGCGGTACTTTTCCGCCGCGGTTGCCTGCGTTTCGCCGAATCAGGCGGGGCTGACGGTGCTCAAGAGCATGGGCTGCGGTGTGCCGTATATCACGCGCCGGGATGCGATCACCGGCGGGGAACTGTTTAACATTACGCACGGCGTCAACGGCGTGCTGTATGACCGGCCGGAGGAGCTCAAGGGGATTCTGCTCGATTTGACGGAGCACCCCGAAACGTATATGCTCTATGGAAAGAACGCACGCGCGCACTACGAGGCAAACCGCAAGCCGGAGGACATGCTTGCCGGATTTCTCGCGGCAATTGCCTATGCAGAGACGCAGCGACAGAAGCGGGAGGGCAACGGATGAAAAAGGTCATGCTGATATTCGGCACGCGGCCGGAGGCAATCAAGATGTGCCCCGTCGTGCTGGCGCTTCAGGCGCGGCCGGAATTAAAAACCCTCGTCTGCGTCACCGGCCAGCACAAACAGATGCTCAAGCAGGTGCTGGACGCGTTTTCGATTGCGCCGGACTATGACCTCGCGATCATGAAGGAGCGGCAAACGCTCTTCGACATCACGCGAAGCATCCTAGGCTCCATCGGCGAAGTGCTGGAACAGGAACAGCCCGATCTCGTGCTCGTCCATGGCGACACGACGACGACGTTCGCCGCCGCGCTCGCCTGCTTTTATCTGCAAATTCCGGTCGGGCACGTCGAGGCAGGGCTTCGCACGCACGACCTGTATGCGCCGTTTCCAGAGGAGTTTAACCGCAAGGCAACCTCCATTGTCGCCTCGCTGAACTTTGCGCCAACCGAACTGGCGAAGCAAAACCTGCTCGCCGAAGGATACGATCCGGCGTCGATCTACGTCACCGGAAACACCGCCATCGACGCGCTCAAAACGACCGTTCGGCACGATTATCACGACGAAGTGACCGACTGGCTGGGCGAGAGCCGACTGATCCTGTTAACTGCGCATCGCCGCGAAAACCTCGGCGAACCGATGCGGCAGATCTTTCGCGCCATAGCCCGCATTGCGCGGGAATTTCCGGACGTCAAGGTCGTCTATCCCGTGCATATGAACCCCGCCGTGCGCGAGCCCGCAAACGAGATTCTGGGGACTAATGCAAACGTCCGCCTGATCGAACCGCTCGACGTACTCGCGTTTCACAACCTCATGGCGCGCTCATACCTGATTCTCACGGACAGCGGCGGCATTCAGGAGGAAGCGCCTTCGCTCGGCAAGCCTGTTCTCGTGCTGCGGGACGTGACGGAGCGGCCGGAGGGCATTGACGCGGGAACGCTCAAGCTCGTCGGTACGGACGAAGAACGCGTCTACGCCGAGAGCGTGCGTCTCTTGACGGATGCGAATGCGTATGCGAAGATGAGTGGCGCGAAGAACCCCTATGGCGACGGGCTCGCTTCCGAACGGATCGCGTCCGCCGTCTGCGCCTGGCAAAACACGCATCGCAAGGTTTAATTTCTACCTTATATTGAATACCATCCGGATACGGAAGGGGATATTAGACAGATGAACATCAATGTGGTCGGTCTTGGATACATCGGCCTGCCGACGGCGCTGAGCCTAGCCGCGGGCGGCTGGGACGTCGTCGGGACGGATAAAAATGAAACCCTGCTCAACACGCTGGCTTCCGGCGAAGTAACTTTCGAAGAGAAAGGCCTGCCGGAGCTATTTTCGCGCGCGATGCAGAGCAAACGGCTGACGTTGTCGCCCGTCTGCGTCGAGGCGGACGTCTACATCGTCGCCGTGCCGACGCCGTACCTCAAGGACAGCAAGCGCATTGATCCGCGCTTTGTGACCGCGGCGGTGGCGGACGTGCTCGCCGTCTGCAAAAAAGGCGCGATCATCGCGGTGGAATCCACGATTGCACCGGGCACGATGGACACCTGCGTCCGCCCGCTGATTGCGAAAGCGGGACTCGTCTGCGGAACGGACGTAAAAATTGCGCACGTGCCGGAGCGGATTATCCCCGGCAACATGGTCTACGAACTGACCCACAACAGCCGCACCATTGGCGTGGACGACCCCGCCGTCGGCGAAACGCTCAAACAGGTCTACCGTGCGTTCTGCCAGGGGGACATGGTCGTTACCTCAATTAAGACCGCCGAGATGACCAAGGTCGTGGAAAACACCTATCGCGACATCAACATCGCCTTTGCAAACGAGCTCGCACGGCTCTGCTACCGCGGCGGCATGGACGTCAACGAGATCATTCGCGTGGCAAACATGCACCCGCGCGTGAACATCCTTTCGCCCGGCCCGGGCGTTGGCGGGCATTGCATCTCCGTCGATCCGTGGTTCCTCGTCGGGGACTATCCGGACGTGGTGAACCTGATATTGCAGGCGCGGCGCATCAACGACGGCATGCCCGCGTTCGTGCTCGAGCGCGTCAGCGAGCTCATGGAGCAGCGCGGCATCTCGGTTTCCGAGGTCGGTTTTTACGGGCTCACGTATAAGGAAAACGTGGACGACGTACGCGAGAGCCCAACGCTCCAACTCTACGATTGCATGAAAAAACACCTCGCGGACGGTGCGCGGTTTTATGATCCAATGGTGAAAACAACGCTTGTCGAACGCCAGTATTTCGACTTCGACGCGTTTTTAAACGGCTTAAAACTGGTCGTGATCATGGTTGCGCACGACGAGGTGAAGGGTAGCTTGGAAAAGCTAAGCGACAAGCTGATTTTCGACACTAGAAATTGTGTCTCCGGCGAGCATGTTATCAAGCTGTAGGTCGCAAATTCGCAACCATGACGAAAAAACGAACAATTATGAAACTCTGCGCGATTATTGCGCGCTTTTCTCGCGCTGTGTTATAATATCGCAGTGTATGTTGCAAGGTAAGCGGAGGAGACCGCGTTGAAACCTGCTGCGGTGCTGGACATTGGTAGCTCCAAGATAGTTTGTCTGTGCGGCAGTTTTGTCAATCGGGATGGCATTACGGTGCACGGCGTTTCGGTGTGCCCGTATAAAGGGTATCAAAACGGCGCGTTTCTCGATCAGCGCTCGCTCAACAACGCCGTGGTCGAATCGGTATCCAAGACCGAGCAGGAAGCGCGCATGCGCATCCGCGAGATGGCAATCAACGTTCCGGCTCCCTTTTGCAAAATCGTCATGACCGAAGCGGCGCTGCCAATCGGCAGTCGCAGCAAGCGCGTGATGGCCGAGGATATTGACGACGTCATTTCGCTCTCCCTCAAAAAGGTCAAGCTGAGCGACTATGTGCTCATGCACAGTACGCCGGTGTCCTTTTCGGTGGGCGGGGTGGTGTCCGCTACGCTTCCAACGGGCGCGAAAACCGAGGAACTCGGCGCGCTCGTTTCCCACATGTATGTGCAGGAATCGTTTATCCAGTCCATGGAGCGTGCGTTGACGCCGCTGGACATTGAGATTTCCATGAACGTTTCTTCGCAGCTCTGCGGCGCGCTGGCCATCATTCCCGAAAAGGAGCGCGTTCGCCCGGCGATTCTGATCGACGTTGGGTATACCCATACGGACGTATCGCTCGTCGAGAACGCCGCGCTGACAGACTCGCGCACCATCGACGTCGGCGGAAAGCACATTGCCTCCGACCTCGCGTTTGGGCTGGACGTTCCGCTCGACACGGCGGAGCAGGTCAAGCGCAGATACGTCTTTCTGCAGGAGCCGCTGAGCACCACGGAGATCGTACGCCTGCCAAACGGCGGCGCAAAGCGCGTGGATCACGCCGCAATCGAGCTGATCATCGAAGCGCGTGCGGGCGAACTTGTTTCGCTGATTCGAGCCGCGATCAAGGAGATGGGCGTTTCGCCGGAGGCGAGCCCGGTTACCTACCTCACCGGCGGCGGCCTGGCCATGATGAAGGGCGGCATCGATTACCTTAAGCGGGGCTTGCAGCTCTCCATCTCAAGGGACACGCCCTGGGTGGCGGATATGGACACGCCCAATTACACAAGCGCTTTTGCCGCTTTGGATTTCGTTTTACGCGCCACGAGCGACGATGTGGTTTCGGATACTACGCCCGCATCGATTGCAAATCGGCTTCGCAACCTTTTTACCAAATAAGGGGGACAAACCATGTTTGAACCGGATTTCGAAAACACATCCTTTGCACAGATAAAGGTCATCGGCGTCGGAGGCGCAGGCTGCAACGCGATCAATCGCATGGTGCAGTACGGTCTTCGCGGCGTTGACTTTATTGCGATTAATACCGATAAGCAGGCGCTGTATCTGGCCAAGGCTCCAACCAAGATTCAGATCGGTGAAAAGCTGACGAAGGGTCTCGGCGCAGGCGCGGATCCCGAAGTGGGCCGCAAGGCCGCGGACGAGAGCCGCGAAATGATTCTGGAAGCGCTCAAGGGCACCGATATGGCGTTCATCACCGCCGGCATGGGCGGCGGAACGGGCACGGGAGCGACGTCTATCGTAGCCGAGTGCGCGCACGAGCTGGGCATTTTGACCATCGCGGTGGTCACGAAACCCTTCACGTTTGAGGGCAAGGTGCGCATGCGCAACGCCGAAATCGGCATTGCCGCGCTCAAACCCGCCGTGGATACGCTCATTACGATTCCAAACGACAAACTGATCGATCTCGTTGGCCGCGCGAGCCTGCCGGACGCGCTCCGCGTTGCGGACGACGTGCTCCGCCAGGGTATTCAGGGCATTTCGGATCTCATCGCGGTTCCGGCCATGATTAACCTCGACTTTGCGGACGTGAAGACCATCATGCGCGAAAAAGGCCTTGCCCACATGGGCATCGGCAACGCCAGCGGCGAGCGCCGCGCGGCGGAAGCAGCCCGTCAGGCAATCGAGAGCCCGCTGCTCGAAACGAGCATCACCGGCGCGCGCGGCGTGCTGATGAACATCACGGGCGGCCCGGATCTGAGCCTGCTCGAAGTCAACGAAGCCGCCGAACTGATCAGCGAAAACGTCGATCCGGAAGCGAACATCATCTTTGGCGCGGACATCGACGAAGCGATGGGCGACGCGCTGCGCATTACGGTCATTGCGACCGGGTTCGACCGCACCGACCGCAGCGGCGGCGCGACGACGATTCCGGGCTATGGCGGATTTGGCACCTTCCGTGCGCCGTATGGCAGCGTTGGTATGGGCGCCAACCAGCAGCCGGGCATGCAGCCGCAGCCGCAGATCATGCAGCCGCAGCCGCAGATGGCGCAGCCGCAGCCGTTCCCGACGCAGCCGCAGTTTCAGCCGCAGCAGCAGCCGATGCAGCCGCAGGGCATGCGTCCGAATCCGCAGCAGCAGCAGCCGTATTCCTCCGCTTCCTACGCACCGCGTCGCCCGATTATGGCGGACGAGCCGGTTGCGGCTCCCATTCCGCAGCAGCGGCAGAATCCCAACCAGGTGCTCGGCGAAAACGACATCCGTCGGGATTATCAGGAAAAGCCCAAGAGCAAGCTGGACGTACCAGCCTTCCTGCGTAACCGCTAACTTCATTCGAACACAACAAAGCGCCGCTTTTCAGCGGCGCTTGTTTGTTTTGGTGGATTGTGCGTTATCCGTTCGTCAGGTTTCCGTTTGCCGTAATGGGAATCTCTTCGCCGAGATAGGTGGGCAGCGGCATGAAGATCGTATAAAAGAAATCCTTGCAGCGGGCGAGGATTTCCCGCGCGGTGAAGTATGGCATACCGGCATAGTCGCCCAGATCAGAGGTGATGCCATAGGCGTCCAGCCCCATCCGTTCGGCAACGTAGAGCGCGCGGTAGAGATGGTAGCGCTGGGTCGCGATGACGACGGACTGTACCTCAAACACGTCCCGCGCGCGATACAGGCTCTCGTAGGTGGAAAACCCCGCGTGATCCATAAAGATCGCCTCGCTGGGAACGCCCTGTTCGAGCGCGAAGTTCTTCATAGTGTTGACCTCGTCGTAATCCTCGGTTCCGTGGTCGCCGCTCATGAGCAGGCGGTCGGATGCGCCGAGTTCGTAAGCCGCGATGCCGGTGACCAGCCGATCCTTCAGGATGCCGCTTGGTTTGCCGTTGTCGTGTACGCGCGCGCCGAGCACGAGGATTGCGTCCGCGTCGAGCGCTGCCGCCTCGTCCAGCGAGACGATTCGATCGCTTACCGACGCGCAAACGTAGGCGCTGATGGCAAACGGAAGGCTCGCCAGCACCAGCGCGATGGCAATCAAGATAAGAAGAGTTCGTCGTTTCTTGGGTGAGGCAGAACGTTCTCGTTGTTTCATGGGGGTATTCTACCGTGTGTTTGTGGTGAAAAAACGAAGAAACGCGGAATAATCTGTTAAGAGTACGAAGAAAGGAGCGGATGAAACGGAGCGATTCATGGCGATGGCATGCGAAAAAGCCAGAAAATCGGATACGCTTTCTTCCCAAAATTCAAGGAAATTCAGAGAAAATAGTATCGGTTACACATTTAAACCACAGTCTTTACATTCTTTTTTCATTGTCTTTGCATGGCAATGGTAGTAAAATCAAATGGCAATAGGAACAAGGAGTGTAGAAAGCATGCGCATCAACGATCGAATGAAATCCCTGTTCAAAGAATTTGCGCGCTATCTGGTCGTCGGCGGAACCGCGTTTCTGGTCGACTATGGGGTTCTGTATCTCTCGAAAACGTTTCTATTTGGGCACATGGGCGATGTGGGCGTGTATCTGGCCACCGCGCTGGGCTTTGTCGCCGGACTCACATACAACTACATACTCTCTCTGGTCTGGGTGTTTCAGAGCGCCAAGAATCAAAAGAAAGGCCGAACCGTCGGCGCGTTTCTGGTGTTCTGCATCATTGGGGTCATCGGCTTGCTGCTCACCGAGGGCGGCATGTTTCTTGGGTACCAACTGCTTCACATCAACTATATGATCGTGAAGCTCTTTGTCGCGGCGTTTGTGTTGCTTTGGAATTACGGCGCCCGAAAAATATTAATCTTTAAGGATGATCAAAGCACATGCAACAAAAAACAGCAATCATCATCGGAGCCGGACCCGCAGGTCTGACGGCGGCGTATACCCTGCTCAAGGAGACGGATCTCCATCCGGTGATCCTTGAGGAGAGCGAGTTCATCGGCGGTATCTCGCGAACCGCGGTGTACCGCAACAACCGCATGGACATTGGCGGTCACCGGTTCTTCTCCAAGAGCGACGCAGTCACCGCACTCTGGAACGAGCTGATGCCCGTGCAGGGCGCGCCCGCAAAGGACGATCTCCTGCTCGGCCGGCAAAAGCCGCTGGTCGCGGGCGGGCCGGACCCGGAGAAGGAAGATCGCGTGATGCTGGTGCGCGACCGCGTGTCCCGCATCTTTTACCTCGGCAAATTTTTCGACTATCCCATTTCGCTCAAGCCGCAAACCATAGCGAACATGGGCTTTGTGCGCACTATGCGCGCGGGATTTGGCTATGTGTTTGCCGCAATCTTGAAACGCAAGGAGCGCTCGCTGGAGGACTTCTACATCAACCGCTTCGGTAAGCCGCTCTACAGCATGTTCTTTGAGGACTATACCGAAAAGCTCTGGGGCGTGCATCCGTCGCACATTTCGCCGGAGTGGGGCGCGCAGCGGGTCAAGGGGCTTTCGCTCATGAAGGCGATCTTCTCCGTGCTGCTCAAGCCGTTTCAAAAGGATCAGAAGAAACAGGAAACGTCCCTCATCGAACAATACGTCTACCCCAAGAAAGGCCCCGGCCAATACTGGGAGACCATGGCGCAGCGTATCATTGACTTGGGCGGTGAAATCCGCATGAACGAATCGGTCGTTGGCGTCGAATCAAACGGTAGCACCGTAACCGCCGTCAAGACGAGCAAGAACGGGCGGGAAGAGACGCTGAGAGCGGATGTGTTCTTCTCCAGCATGCCGATTAAGGATTTGATCACGGCGATGGGCGAAACGGTTCCGCCGGAAACGCGCGACATCGCGCAGGGGCTGCCCTATCGCGATTTCATTACGGTTGGGCTTTTGCTCAACAAGCTCAAGATCAAGAACCAGACACAGATGAAGACGGTCGGCAACATCGTTCCCGACTGCTGGATCTATGTGCAGGAGCGAAACGTCAAAATCGGCCGCCTGCAGATTTTCAACAACTGGTCGCCCTATATGGTGGACGATCTGGAGAACACGGTCTGGATCGGTCTGGAGTATTTCTGCACGGAGGGGGACGACATGTGGAACACCCCCGCGGAGGACTTCATCCGTTTTGCGACGGAAGAGCTCGAAAAGATTGGCGTCATCGAGCGCGGGGATGTCCTGGACGCGACGCACATTCGCGTGAAAAAGGCGTATCCCGCCTACTTTGGCACCTATGGGCAGTTTGACCGCGTGCGTGAATTCCTCGACGGGTACACAAACCTCTACTGTATTGGCCGCAACGGGCAGCACCGCTACAACAACATGGACCATTCCATGATGACCGCGATGGAGGCCGTTCGGCTCTATCGGGAAGGGGTAGCCGACAAGTCGCCGGTTTGGAACGTAAACACGGAAGAAGAGTATCATGAGCAAAAAGCCGCGAACTAAAGCCGCAGGGCTGGGGTTCTGGCCGTATCTTGCGGTCGCCTTCGTGGTTGTCGCAGCCTACTCGGTCGGCGGTGCCTGGCTCGCGGCAAGCGAGCGCGTGGTGCGTGCGGTGATGTTCGGCTGCGTTGGCGTCTGCGCCGTGCTTGCGTTGGCGGTTCCGTTGCAAAAGCGTCTTCCCAAATGGGAAACCTGGATTGTGCTGATTCTCGTCGCGGGCGTGGTCTTGCGTACGGGTTACATGGTGTATACGCCGATGGGACTGCGCGGGCACGACGTGGTCGGCTTTGGCGAGAGCGGGCACCTCGATTATGTCTATCAAATCGTAACGACGGGCAAACTGCCGCAGTCCTACGAGTATCAGTTCTATCATCCGCCGCTGAACTATATTTTCGAAGCGATCGTCGTCAAGGCGTTTACCTTCTTCGACCACAATCCGAATCTGGAACTGGTGTTCGAAGCGGCAAAGATCGTGCCCTGCTTTGCTTCCTGCGCCGTGCTGCTGGTGTGCTACAGCCTGTTTCGGGAATTCAAGCTTTCCACACGCGCCAGCGCGCTTGCGCTGGGCGTGCTCGCGTTTCAGCCGACGTTTTTCATCTTCTCCGCGAGCATCAACAACGACTCGCTGATGCTGCTGTTTTACATGCTCGCCGTGCTCTATACGGTGCGCTGGTACAACCATCCGACGCTCAAGAACATCCTCGTCATCGCGCTCGCCATCGGGCTCGGCATGTCCACCAAGCTCTCCGCAATGACGGTTGCGGGGTTCACTGCGCCGGTGTTTCTGCTGTTGTTCATCCGGCGGATTCGTGAAAAGAACGCGCTGCCGATGCTTGGCCAGTTTGCGGCGTTTGGCGCGGTCAGTTTGCCGCTGGGGCTCTGGTATACGATTCGAAACCGGATCAAGTTCCATATCTCCTACCGATATATCTACACCCTGTCCCGCTGGAACGACCTGTATTGCGGCGACGTGCCGTTTGCCAAACGGTTTCTCTCGTTTCCGCTTCGGCAAATGCTTGAGCCGCTCTACTGTCAGCCGTATACGGACTATAACATCTGGGTCTACATCGCAAAATGCGCGGCGTTCGGGGAATTCACGTTCGAGCGCTCCGCAAAGGTGGCGCTGCCACTGAGCCTGTCGAACCTGCTGCTCATCGCGCTGTCGGTGCTGGCGGCGGTCTACGTGATCTTGCGCTGCAAGGAAACGCACGTTCTTGCGCGCTTTGGCCTAGTCTGGCTCTGGTTAATTCAAATGGGCTCCTTCCTGATGTTCAACCTTCAGTACCCGTTTGGCTGCACAATGGACCTACGCTACATCGTGCCAACGATCATCGTTGGCGCGGCGTACCTTGGAATTGCGCTGGACGACCTCAAGGAACGAAACAAACCGCTCGGCAAGGTGCTGTTCTATTTCGGCGCGGCGGTCATCGCCGTGGTTGCCGCGGCGTCCACGCTGTTTTATGCGACCTCCTCGATGGGCTGAGGACGGATCGGCGGACTAGCGAAATAAACCTGACGTGCATGCGTCAGGTTTTGTTTGTTATACTGATTACAATCGAGAGGGGGTGTGCCGCGTTGCACTATGCCGACTACAAAACAATCCTGTCGCCGACAAACGGCATGAACCTCTACCGCGGCTGCACCCACGGCTGTATCTACTGCGACAGCCGCAGCAAATGCTACCAGTTTGACCATCCATTTGAGGACATCGAGGTCAAGCGAAACGCGGCGGCCATCCTCGAAGCGCAGCTTCGCAAGAAACGGAACCCCTGCATGATTGGCACGGGCGCCATGTGCGACCCCTACATTCCGCTTGAGGAGGAGCTGGGGCTGACGCACTCCTGCTTGGAACTCATACTTCGGTACGAATTCGGGCTGGCGATTCTCACGAAATCCGCGCGGATTCTGCGCGACCTGGATTTACTGCGGGCAATCAACGAGCGGACGAAGTGCGTCGTGCAGACAACGCTGACCACCTACGACGAGGCACTCTGCAAAAAGATTGAGCCAAACGTATCCTCGACGCGGGAACGCGTGGAGATGCTGGAGCGCATGCGCGACGCGGGCATTCCAACCGTGGTTTGGCTCTGCCCGATTCTGCCGTTCATCAACGACACGGAGGAGAACCTGCGCGGCCTGCTTGGCTACTGCGAGCGGGCGAAGGTGAAGGGAATTTTGACGTTCGGATTCGGGGTGACCCTGCGCGAGGGCGACCGGGAGTACTTCTACGCCGCGCTGGATCGCGATTTTCCGGGGATGAAACAGCGCTATATCCGGACGTATGGCAACGCCTACAACTGCAGCAGCCCGAATCACGCGCGGTTGATGAAACTCCTTTCGAGCGAGTGCAGGCGGCTGGGGATTCTCTACCGAACGGACGATGTGTTCTCGTATTTAGGACGCTTTGAAGGCAAGCAGCGGCAGATATCGCTGTTTGAATAGCGCGAGCCGAGTGGAAACACAAAAGAGGCCATGCAACACGCATGGTCTCTTGCTTTCGCGTTTGAAATTCGTTGAGGTTACGCGTCCTTCGGTTCGTCGTCCGTCGATTCGGTGGATTCAACCGCCGAGGTCTGCGCCTTCTGCTTGAGTGCGCGGCGCGCCTTGCGGTCGTCCTCGCTCCATTGCATACCGATGAGCAACACTGCCGTCGCAAAGCCGGTGACCGCGAGCAGGGCGAAGACCCACTTGGAAAGCTCGCTCGTCATAAACGCCATAATGGGGTTCACGCGGTCGATGCCGAAAAACGTCAGCGTCATCAGCGAGAGCACGATCACCGCGTGGGGCAGGATGCGGGAGAAAAAGCGTTTCATGGTATCCGCCTCCCTACTGGCCGTCTGCGGAGGTCGTCGGCTCGCAGATGTAGAGAATGTCGCTCGTGTCGCGTGGTTTCTCGTCCTGTGGATGGCTGCGCCATTCGCCGTTGAAGGTCATCACCGCGGTGTCGCCGCCGTCGAGATTGTAGGCAACCTTGCAGCCGAGATCCTTGAACACCTGCGCAAACCGCGTATAGTTCATGCCCCAGCTGTAGCCGCTCTGGCGACCATCCACGAGGATGAAGCAGTAATGCCCCGGCTCGAAATAACCAATGCCGGAGAGCGGGTTCTCGTTGTTCTTGTAGAACTGCTCCGGCACCTCGCCGTCAATCAACAGCTCCGGCCCAAACGTCCAGATCTGGTAGGGCTTTTTCTCGTAGATGGCGGCAATCTGATCGGCACGTGTATCGTCCGCACGGTAGGTCTCCATGGTGCCGTCGTAGTAGAGCACGCAGATGTCGTCCGCCAGTGGTGTTTGGTTGTACCATTCGACGCCGTTGCGAACGGCGATCAGCCCTTCCTTGCGGAAGGTGTAGTTGTCGCCGGAGATTGCGACGAGCGAGCCGGTCAGCTCGGAGAGCTGGAGCGTGGACATCACGTTCTTGCGCGAACCCTGATTCTGATCCTTATACTCGTAGGCCAGCGCGGTGCGGAAGCTGGAGAGGTCCTTGATGTAGATATCCGCTACGTAATAAACAATCGGCCGATCCGCCGTGCCCGCGGTTACCTTGCTCATTTCAATGGAGACGTTCGCGCTGCGGTAGCTGTCCTCCGTTTGTTCAACCTCGCCGGTGGTAAACTTGTCGGCATACTTGCCGCCGAGTAGTCCCGTGTCCGCTGTGGCGGGCGCTTGCGTGGCGTCCGCGGGGGCTTCGGTCGCAGCCGGAGCCGGAACGGAGGAGCTGGTTGAAACAACCGGCGTGGGGGAAGACAGCGCTTTTGGCGTTGGGTCCGCCTTGCGGACATGGTGAAAATAGGCAAACACGTTCAGGCAAATGCCGACCGCGAGAAAATCCAGCAGGATGGTCTTGATCAGGCGCTTACGCGCAGTGGGTACGGAATTGCTCATTCGGGTAAACACACCTCCTCGCTTTCGGGTGGAAAGACGTACTTCCGCTGAATGTAGAAGCTCAGCGGATAGAGCATCAGCTCGACCAGGATTTTGCCGACGGCAAGGGGCATCAGGTGGGTAATCACGACCATCAGTCCGTAGTTCACCGCGAGAATCCCGGCGACGAGCAGATAGTAGCGGACAATGCTGGATTTGTTCCGGTTTTCAAACACGAGCTTGCAGTTCATAAAATAGTTCGCCAGCGAACTGAGTACACGCGCGCCGACAACGCTGATGAGCAGCGACTGAGCCATGCCCTTCGTCGCCGAAGAAAGCAGCAGCAACAGCACATAGTCAAGTAGCATGGCTACGAGCGAGGAAGCGACAAAGAACAGGATCATCTTGTAGATGCGCCAGGCGTCGCGAAACGGGTTAAAGTGCGAGGAACGGTTGTCTTCGATATACACGGTCTGGATGGTCACCTCTTGGATCGGAATCCGGTGCCGCGTGGCGTAGAGCAGCACGTTAATTTCATATTCGTAGCGGTCGCCCTTCATTTCGAGCATCATGGGAATGCGGAAGACGCCGAACGCGCGAAGTCCCGTCTGCGTGTCAAACACCTTAACGCCCGTGGAGAGCGCAAAGACAAACCGCGTAATCGCGTTTCCAGCGCGGCTCTTGAACGGGACGTCGCCGGTAAAGCGGCGGCTGCCGAGCACGAGCTTCTCCGGCTCCGCTTCCCAGGCCTTCGAAACGCGAATGATATCCTCGGGCAAGTGCTGTCCGTCCGCGTCGATGGTAACGATTCCCTCGTCCGCCGGGTAGCGCTCATAGATATAGGAAAGAGCCGTTTTGAGCGCTGCGCCTTTGCCGCGGTTCTGCGCGTGCTTGAGCACCTTTGCATAGGGTTCCAACGAAACGAAGAGCTCTCTGCATTCCCGGTCGCTGCCGTCGTCCACAATTACGAGGTCATAGTCCGTCTGCTCATGCAGGTCGAGAACGAGCCGATATAGTTTTTCGTCCGGTTGATACGCCGGAATAATCACAACCATACGAAGCTCTCCTTTTCGGGTTTACTTGCCTTCAAAGCAGGATATAGTATATCCTATTTTGCCGCGTATGAAAAGCTTTGGAGGCAAAACGGCGTAACGGTGCACAGGCGAGAAAAGCCGCGAACGGGGCATGTTTCCTGCTTAATTACATTGGTCACATTGTAAACTATTTGTAATAAATCGAAAATGGCGGGGTTTTCGGGGATTCTTTGCTATAATAAGGGTGTTATGGACTGCGAAAGGAACCAACCAAACCAATGACCCGAACACCGCATTCGAACCGTACGCCCAAACATAAGGGCGATAACAAAAACTCCCCGCAAAACGAGGAGCAGTCAAATGGCCTCGTGCCGAGCGAGGGCAACTCCGGCAGCGACCAGCTGGAGCCATACGACTATCCCGCCGGGGAGGTTGAGCCGTTTGTGCCAACCGACTTTTACCCCAGCAACTACGTGCGCGGTAAAAAACGCCGTCATTCCCGCAAGAAACGGCGCGCGCTCTGGGCAATTCTGCTGATTACGGGCATTCTGCTGCTCGCCGTGGGCGGTATCTTTGCGTACGTGCTGCTGCTCAACCCCAGCCAGCAGTTTGTGAATAACAGCGCGACGCCGCAACCCGTCGGCGTGGAGACAATGGACGGCTCTGGCGTTTCGATGACGCCGGAGGTAACGAATACGCCGGACCCGAATCTCTACGATGTGATCAGCGCGCAGGCGGATACCTCGATGATGCAGAACATCGTCAACGTGCTGTTCATCGGCGTGGACTACTCGGCCGAGCGCGAAACCTGGAACGGCAAGCACGAGTACCATGCGGACGTGATGATGGTTGCCGCGATCAATTTTGACGAGAACCGCGTGGACCTGATTTCGATTCCGCGCGATACCTACGCGAAAATTCCCGGAGTAAACGGTATTTACAAGATCAATGCCTCCATCAACTGCGGCGGTGGCTACGAAGCCGCGGGCGGTGCGGGATTCTTAAAGACCTGCGAAGCCGCGAGCTGGATGCTCGGCGGAATTCCGATCAACTATTACTACGCGGTCACCATGCCTGCGGTCAAGCAGCTCGTGGACGCGGTCGGCGGCGTGGACTATAATCTCGAAATGACCTATACGATGATGGGCCGCCGCTACACCGCGGGCCCGACGCATCTCAACGGGCAGGGTGTGCTGGACTACCTGCGCGTACGAAAGAATATTCAGAGCGGCGGCGATCTCAACCGTGTGAACCGCCAGAAGAAGATGCTGATTGCGATCTTCAAGTCCCTGCAGGAGCAGAACCTGATTCTCAAGGTGCCAGAGATCTTGAGTTCGTTCGACGGCCAGCTCTACACGAACTGCACGCTGGGGCAGACCGCCGCGCTCACGAAGTTTGGCTATGGTCTGGACGGCGATAACATCGGCATGTATTCCATGACCTCGTCGAGCGGCAGCAACACGAACATCTTCAACTGGAACTTCTGCCTGACGGATCAGACCAAGCGCGTTCAGATCATCAAGGACGTCTACGGCGTGGATGTGCCCAAGGAACTGGAATATACGCCGGACTACGCGAAATATCGCTGGGCGGACATGATCGCCACGCAGTACCTCGACACGACGGCACCGCTCGTGGAGTTTGTCTCCGCCGCGCTCGCCGCGGACGATCTGCTGCCGACGGCTACCCCGACGCTGGAGCCGACGGCGACGCCGACCGTCGGCGTGGTCGCCACGCCGTATGTCACCCTGGCGCCGACCGCCGAGCCGACGGCGACCCCGAGTCCGACGCCGACGCCCGATCCGGCAGCCGTCACCAGCGGAGTGCTGAGCAAGGCGGGCGATCCCCTGAGTGCGGTTCGCCTGAGCATGCAGCAGCAGTTCCCGCTGCGCGGCGAGAGCTATCGCCGGTATTCGGAGTATTCGCGCCAGATGTTCAACGACTTCTTAATGTCGCTGGACGCGCTGGAGGAAGCGCAGTCCATTGCCCGCAAGGAGGCCAGCAAGTACGCCGCGGGCAAGTCCAACGACCTCGCGCAGGCCAAGCAGGACGTGGAGGACTACGCCTCGCACGTAAAGACCAATGCGCTGGCGCTTGCGCAGGAGTTCGACTATCCGACCGGCGACCTCATCTGGGCCTGCCGTTACGAGAAGGACCCGAACTTCAACGAAGTAAAAGTGGACTTCAATTAATACTTACATTAAAAAAAAACGGGGGTTAACCCCCGTTTTTTATTATTTAGAATTACAGCAGCGATGGTACCTCGCAGAGCGACTCAATCAGCGTTGCGCCGAGTGAAGTCAGGTGATCGCGCGACTGATGCCCGGGAATCAACAGGGTGCAGCCGCAGCCAATCGACGAGGCAATCTCAAAATCGTGATCCGTGTCGCCGACAAACAGCGCCCGCGCGGGCTCCACGCCGCTTTCGCGCAGAAAATCCACCGCATAATCCGCCTTGCCGTGCGCAAGGTTGTTTTGCCCGCCGATCACGCGCTCGAAATACCGGTTTAGCTGAAAGTGCCGAACCTGCTCGTCCAGCTTGTCCTGCCCGGTCGCGCTCAGGAGCACCTGGCGCGAACCGCGCGCGAGCACCTCGGCTAGTGTATCCTCCGCGCAGGGCTGCAAGGGGCAGGCGGGAAAGCGCTCGGCGTACAGCGCGACAAACTGCTTGGAAATCTCTTCAAACGGCTCCGTTTCAAACGTATAGCCCATGCGTTTGTAGTATTCGACCACGGGAAAGGTGAAATGCGAGCGGTATTCCTCAATGCCGCGCATGGACGCCATGCCGCGCTCCAGCCGCATTTCGTTGGCAATCTGGTAGCAGAGCTCCGTGTCGTCCAGCAGCGTACCGTTCCAGTCCCAAATGACGAGATCATATGTTCGGGCAGGGGTCATGATGGTTTTCACCTCGCTTGCCCGCAAAAGACATCCGCGGGCCGATTTACCACTTATTATGCACCTTCTCCGCAAAGCAGAGGAAGTGTTTTAGTTCCAGCTTGCTGCCGTCGTCCAGCGTGACGAAGCCGTCCATGTAGCCGAACACCTGATGCTGATCCGAGAGCAGCGGGCCGACGCTCGTGTACGCCGCGCGGTCGAGAAACGGTGTAAAGGCCGTTTCAAACCGTCCGTCGTTGGACGAGAACGTCCAGGGCGAGAGATAGTCCTCCTTGCCGTCCTTGAGCGGAATGTTGAAGGTCAGGCGGTCGAGCTTGTGATGCACGCCGTCGACAAAGAGCATATTCTCCGAGGCGGCGCTGACGTCGCCAAATCCGTAGCCAATGTTGAAACCGAAGCGATGTCCGTCGACAATACCTTGCCCCGCGCCCCAATACCAGGTGTTTTCATACGTCCAGACCCCGCGCCCCCAGTCGAGCATGCCAAACGAGTCTTCGGGTTCAAACGTGCGGGTCACGCCGCCGATGGTGAAGCTGCCGCTGGCGCGCATGCCGATGATCTTTTGATTGTAATAAAACGCGGTCTTCTTTTCCGAAAACGGCGTGGCGATGACCATCGTATCCTGCGGCGGGTCGGACAGCAAAATTTTGCAATCAAACGCTTGATCACCGTCGAACTTGTCCATATGGACAAGCAGCCAGCGCCCGCAATTCTCGTTGGTAAACGAAGCGGTGGTATTGCCGATGCGTTTAAACACATCTCCGCTTGAGTCCGCCGGAAAATGGGTGCTGCCGAATGGCAGCCAGAACATCGGAGACACCGTCTTCTCCGTCTTTGCCTCGAAATCCAAAAACGATACGGAGATCATGCCCATGTAGGAGTTGTCCGCAATCGTCAGCGCAACGCCGTAGCGGCCGTTCTGGATCAGGTAATAGTCCCATTCCTTGATGCGGGCGGCGCCGCCCTTGATCGCGGCGCGTTCATAGCGCCGGACAAGGGAGGTGGCATAGCCAGCCTCGTAAAGCTCACCCTTGTGGTTGAGAAGCGGACCCGGAGACAGACGATTTTGCATAACAAACGGCCTCCTGTTTCAATTTTCGTCAGACTAGCGTGATCTGCGTGAAATCAATGTACTTAATTTATTATACGCAGTTTCCGGATCGCGCGCAAGAAACGCAACGTTGTGTTGAACGATTTCGGCTTTTCCACATAGGACACGCGATTTCCCCATTTCGATTTTGGTTGAATGTGGTATAATACCCGAATGAAAACCCGAACATCCGCCTCAAAACCAATTGGAATCGTCCTGCTCGCGCTGGCAGCCGGCGTCATGCTCTGGCAGCTTTTATCGATTTACCTCTCCGGCATGCGCCATGTGCTGCACGGGGTCATGCTGATCTTTGGCGTCTGCGTTCCGCTGGTTCTCGGCGTATTTCTGCTAAATCGCACCGTAGAGGTTCCTCAGCGTCGCCGGACGGTACGCACCGCGCTGTTTGTGCTCTTTGCGTTCTATTGCGCGGCGCTGTTTGGCGCGCTGATTGTCTCCCGCGTGGACTACGTCCATTTTCAGCAGACCAAAGCGGCGTATTGGGAGAATTTCGACTTAAACACGAATTTTCGTCCGCTCGAGACCATTTGGCTGTACATCAACGCGATCCGGTACGACTACATCGGCATGGAGATTCCGCTGAGCAATCTCGTTGGCAACATGCTGCTGTTCATGCCGCTGGCGGTGTTTCTGCCGTGTCTGTTTCGGCCGATGCGCAAGCTCTGGCTGTTTCTGTTGACCGTTACGCTCGTGTTTGTCGCGGTGGAAGCACTGCAACTATTGCTCGCCTGCGGCAGCTGCGATGTGGATGACGTGCTGCTCAACCTGTTTGGAACGCTGAGCGTCTTCGGCATCCTCAAAATTCCGGCGTTGCAGCGTCTGCTCAAAAAGCTCTATCTGCTGCCGGAGGAACCAGCCGCGCCCTTACCGGAGGCGAAGCAAGCGCCTACAGCAGAATCCGACGGGTCGCAATCTCGCTGACAAACGTTTTGTCGTGCTCAACAAACAGCATCGTCGGGTTGGCTGCGAGCAGCAGGTCTCGAATCTGCATTCGCGAGAGCACGTCCACAAAGTTGAGCGGTTCGTCCCAAACATACAGATGCGCTCGTTCGGAAAGCGTCTTCGCCAGAAGCGCTTTTTTCTTTTGCCCGCCGGAGAAGTCGCGCATGTCCTTTTCAAATTGGACGCGCGGAAAATCGAGCTTGCGCAGAATCGTCAGAAACAGCGTTTCGTCGAGTCCGTTTGCGCGCGCGTAGTCGAGCACGGTTCCCGTTAAAAACGACGTGTCCTGCGGCATGTAGGAGACGACGAGGCCGCTCGCGGTGCGCAGCGTTCCCGTGTGCGGAATCGACTCGCCCATCAGCAGCTTGACCACGCTGCTCTTGCCGCTGCCGTTCTTGCCGCTTAGCGCCGCTCGCTCACCCTGGCGCAGGGTAAAATTCAGCGGGCCGCAGACGGGGCGCTCCCCATAGACAATCGAGAGATCGAGCGCTTCGACGAGAATATCCGCGTGGTGTCTCAGCGGTGTGATCTTGAGCGTATCATTGCGTTCCAGGTTCTTGAGCAGTTGTTCCTTCTCCTTGGCGGCGTTTTCCTGCCGCCGCTCGGTCGCCTTTGCCCGCTTCATCATGCGCGCGGATTTCGCGCCAATGAATCCACGGTCGAGCGCGTGCTCGCCGATCTTGCTGCGCTCCACGCGGTCGCTCCATTCGGCGGTGCGCCGCGCGGCCTGGCGCAGGTCGTCCATCTCGCGCGTGAGGCGTTCGTTTTCGGCGAGCTCAAAATTATCCTGCCGACGGCGGTTCTCCTCCCAGCTGGAGAAGTTGCCCTTTTGCACCTCGATGTCCGCGCGGTTGATCGATAGAATGTGATCCACGCAGCCGTCGAGAAACGCGCGGTCGTGGGACACAAGAATGAACCCCTGCTTGCCGTTTAGATATCGGCTGACGACCTCGCGCGCCTCCATGTCGAGGTGGTTGGTCGGCTCGTCAATCAGCAGAAAGTGGCCGGGCCGCGCAAACAACGCCGCGAGCAGCACCTTGGTCTGTTCGCCGGGGCTGAGCGTCGAAAACGCGCGGTCGAGCGCGTCCGGCGCGACGTCCAGCAGGTTTAGCTCCTTTTCGAGCTGCCAGCGCGGCGCGTCCGAAATCGAGGAGAACACCGCTTCGGTGGTCAGCGTATCGTCCTCCACGACAAACGGAAAATAGTCGAAGGCGACGCTGGCGGAAATCGTGCCCTCGTAGTCATATTGCCCCAGCAGGAGCTTGAGAAAGGTCGTTTTTCCGCGCCCGTTGCGACCGACGAAACCGAGCTTCCAGCTCGTGTCAATCGAAAAGGACGTGTGTTCAAAGATGTTGTCGTAGCTGCCTTCGTAATGAAAGGTCAGGTCATTCACGCGAATTTGGGACATAGCAAAAATCCTCCCGTCTTGTACGGCAGTGCGCAAACGATTTGTGCGAAAGGGGGTTCTTGCAGAAGAAAGGCCGCTCGATTTTTACGAAACAAAAAAAGAACCCTTGTCTGGTTCGCGCGCACCGTTTGGCACTGCAAGAATAGAGCGGACGCAACGAGTGCTTCCGCGTACCTTACATCTACCAAGGGTGTTAGCGAATCATAGGAGTCCTCCGGTTGAATGATTTCAAGAGCATTATAGACAGTCTAGCGCTGTCTTGTCAATGGCACTTGTCACCGTGAAAGCGCATTTCGCTTGTGCTATAATAAATTGCAGCTTTGCTGCGGATAACACAACGGACCCATACTGGATTCAAAAAATTCTGCCTCCCCCTGCAACCTTTCGTGAAGAAGCGAAGTGTTATGGGTGGAAGAGAGAGGTACAAAACGGTTATGGAACAGCTGACCAAACCAAATGTGCCGATTCCGGCCGACGACGCAGACGCGCTGTTTGAAGCGTATGCCGACATGGTATACCGCCTCGCGTTTCTGCGAACCAAGAGCGGCGCGGACGCGGACGACACCGTACAGGAGGTCTTCCTTCGGGCAATGCGCGCAAAGCCCGTCTGGAACAGCCTGGAGCACCAGAAAGCCTGGTTTCTCAAGGTGACGATCAACTGCACGAAGTCGTTGTTGACCTCCGCCTGGCGGCGCAACACGGTTCCCGAAAACGAAAATCTCCTCACCGAGATGCAGACGACCACCGAGGTTTATCCCTATGTGCTGGCGCTTCCTCAGAAGTACCGCACGGTGATCCACCTGTATTACTACGAGGGGTATCGGGTTGCCGAAATTGCCAAGATACTGGGCGCGAGCGAAAACACAGTGAAATCCCATCTCTTCCGCGCACGTGATATGCTGCGGGACCAGTTGAAGGGGGAATTTCAGGATGTTTAAAGAGCAGTATATCCGTGACAACGACAAGCTAAAAGCAAAGGAGACGTTGCTCATGGAAATCAAAGAAAAGAATGCGCGTGAAAAGATCGCGCTGACCCCGAAACAGAAGTTTGTGCGCTATGGCGCGGTGTTCGCGGCCTTCCTGCTCGTTGCGGCGGGCGTATTCGGAGCCCTCTATGCAAACAGAGGGACCAACGCCGCTGCGACGCCGGAGAACCTGACGCTTTCCGCCGCGAGCGCACCGACCGAAATCAACTCCTACGACGATGTATACGCCATGATCGAGGCCATGCAAAACGGCTACGGCAATCGCGGCGGCGTGGTCGCAAGCGGCGCAATGATGGACGGGGCAATGGTGAAAACCGAGTCCGCAACCACCGCCGCGGCGCCTTCGGCAGCCACCTCGGAAGGCACGGCAGTCATGGACAGCACGGTCGACTATTCCGGCACCAACGTTCAGGTCAAAGGCGTGGACGAAGCGGACATCGTCAAGACCGACGGAAACTACATCTACTACCTCGCCGCCAACCAGCTCAACATCCTCAAGGCGGACGGAGCGAAGACCACGCTCGTTTCGAGCACCTCGCTCTCCGCGGACGACAGCTGGTGGGGCTATAACTCCGAGTTGTTCATTCTGGGCACGCGACTCATGGTCATCACCCAGAGCTACAACACGGTTTGGATCAACGACGTCAACGGCGGCTACGAGAACAACACCGACCAGACCACCGCGGTCATCTACGACATCTCGAATCCGGCGAAGCCCGTACAGGTTGTTTCGCTGGGCCAGAGCGGCAGCTACGTCAGCGCCCGCATGGTCGGGGACTACGTGTACCTCGTGACCTCGCAGTACGTCTACAACCTCGTGAAGGAAACGCCGGTGACGTACATTCCGGCCACCACGGTTGGCGCGGAGACGAAGCTGCTCCAGCCGACCGACCTCTACATGGGTGGAAACCCGCAGAGCGCGGCGTATACCGTGGTCGGCGCAATCAACCTTAAGAGCGGCGCGAACTTCTCCTCGGCCAAGGCGGTCTTCGGCGGAACGAGCCAGCTCTACGCGAACGCGGATCACCTGCTGCTCGCAATTGCGCAATACAGTGAGGAAACCCTGCCCATCGCGCCGGACAAGGACGGCAAGAACGTCCAGATCACGAACGGTTCCAACAGCACCGACCTCGTGCTGCTCGGCATCAGCGAAGGACAGATTACGAAGCTCGCCAGCGGGAACGTACCGGGCAGCCTGCTCAACCAGTTCTCGATGGACGAATACAAAAACGTCTTCCGCGTTGTGACCACGCTCAACAGCTGGCAGCAGCGCATTTATACGGACGGCGTGGACACCTACGAATACGACAACACGAACTCCAATGCGCTCTATACGCTGGATCAGAACCTCAGCATCCTCGGCAAGATTGAAAACCTCGCCAAGGACGAAACCGTCCAGAGCGTGCGGTTTGACGGAGACATCGGGTACTTTGTGACCTTCCGTCAGGTGGACCCGCTGTTCGCGGTTGACCTGAGCAACCCCGCCTACCCGCGGGTGCTCAACGCGCTGAAGATTCCGGGTTTCTCGGAGTATCTCCACGTGTTCAAGGACAACCTGCTGCTCGGCATTGGCTACAGTGCGGACGAGAAGACCGGCGCGACACAGGGCGTGAAGCTCTCGATGTTTGACACGACCAACAAGTCGAACGTCAAGGAGATCGCCACCGAAAAGGTGGACGCAAGCTGGACGATCGTCGGCAGCAACCACAAGGCCATCCTTGTGGACGCGGAAAAGAACCTGATCGCCTTCCCGGCGGACAGCAACTACTACATCTACCGCTACACGGAACAGGGCTTTGAGCTCGCGGCAAAGGTCAACATGACCGCGGACCTGTCGAGCTGGAACCTCAGGGGGTTGTTCATTGGGAACTACTTCTACGTGATTGGCGAGTCGGGCCTCACGGTCATTTCGCTGACGGATTTCACCGTCGTCGGAACGGTCAAACTCGGCTAACGAACAAGACGAATACAAACAACAAAAGCGGGCGCAAGCCCGCTTTTGTGTTGCTCAAGATTCGACTTATCCTAAAATGAATTTCTGTATCTTCTTCTCTTCCGCCTGCGGATTTAGCAGCAGCACCTGCTTGGTGATTGCCGCAATCGCGTCGTTCTTCGCGATCGTTCCCGCTTTTGCAAAGATCTCCTTACCCCAGAACTGTTCCGTCGTGCAGAACACGGTGGAATACCAGCCGTACTCCTCGCCCTTCTGCGAGAGCTTCTGCTGACGTCCACACATGGTCAAAAACATCCGCATCTGGAGCTCCGCCAGCGCGCTGTCGAAGCGGCTCTTGTCCTCGGACGTGAACCCCGCGATTTGCTTGATTGCGTGCAGCGGCAGCGTGCCATATTCCAGCACCGTGTTGTAGATGAGCTTTGCCGCGTGGCTCAGCGTTCCGTCCGCATAGGCGCCGTCAAACTCCGCTTTGCCGCGCCGCGCGGCGAGAAAATAAGGCGCCCATGCTTTCGTGATGAATCCGCTCTTCTTGAAGAACACCTTGCCGTAGGCAATGTCCGTCCGCTCGTCCAGCACGCGTATTCTCCATTCCCAGGGGTCGGTGTCCGGATTGCCGGTGTGCCAACGGACGGGGGTTGGGTACGGCGGCTCCTCTTCCCAACTCCAGGGAATCAGCGCGAAGATGCCGTCGCTGTTTCCGCCGCCCAAGGAAAAGCCGGCTTCGAGCAGCGCGTCTACGAAACCGGCATAGTTTTGAATCTGCTTCATCTGCGGTGCACCTGCTTCTTTTTTGCGTTCATTATACCAAAGAACACACAAAAAAGCGAACAAATGTTTATTACAAACGATTATCCTTTGGGCGCGACACGTAGACGAATCAGCGTCTTTACGTCCTCCAGCACGCACGGGTCGGTGACGCGAATCATCAGCCAGCGCGCACCGTTAAACGCCGATGTGCGGGCATAGAGCTCGCGTAGATAGTTCGAAAACGTCGGCAGCAGTAAATCCGCTTCTGCTGCTTCCTTCGAGCCGACGGTGACCATTGCGGTGAACGCGCCGTCGTCGGGGTAGAGCGTGCAGAGCGCGCGCCCGCCTTTTTTGTACTTCACGTTCCAGCCCGGCGCGCCGCTGCAGGTGCTGTGCTCCACCTTTGGCGTAATCGTGTAGGACGTTTCAGCCCAGGCACAGAGGTCGCCCCAGAGGGGAGAGTCGATAAACGAGGCGATCTCGCCAAGCGAGGGCTGCTGATTTTTCGGATAGCGCTGATTCCAGTTCATTATGCTGTGTTTCCTTCGTTTATTTGCCGATTATGCCCCGTCGGTTGCCGAATCCGGCATACGGAGCTATAATAACTTGGATTTCGCCTTGAGCGACGCAGGATAAAGGGTAATTTCAATGGAAAATAGCGAACCAAATCGGGAAGGGACTCCCGCCGCTTCCGCGGTGCTGAAATCTTACCATCTTCTGACTGGCCTCAACCGCCTGAAATGGCGGGTGACATACAAAGGCGTTCTGGTCGGGTTTGTCGCGGGGCTGTTGTCCGCGCTTTATCGGCTGGTGATTGAGTTTGGCACGGGGCAGGCAATCCGAATTTACGAGCTGCTGCACACGCGCCCGGCCTGGCTGCCCGTGTGGATGGCCGCCGCCGTGCTCGCGGGATGGTTGATCCATCGGCTGATTCGCTGGGAGCCGTACGCAAAGGGCAGCGGTATTCCACAGGTTGAGGGAATCGTTCTGCTGGGCATGAAGATTCGCTGGTATACCGTGCTTGCGGTTCGGTTTCTCGCGGGTGCGATCTCCAGCCTGTTTGGGCTGTCGCTCGGACGCGAGGGGCCGTCCATCCAGATTGGCGCGGCGGGCGGTCAGGCGGTATGCAGCGTTGTTTCGCGCGACAAGCAGGAGGAGAACTATCTCATCACCGCCGGTGCCTCGGCGGGGCTCTCCGCGGCGTTTTGCGCGCCGCTTTCGGGCATTCTCTTCAGTCTGGAAGAGGTACACCGTTCTTTCTCGCCAAATATTCTTGTCGCGGCAACCACAGCCGCGCTGACGGCGGACGTGGTGAGCAAGTTCATCTTCGGCCTTCGCCCTGTGCTGGCCTATGGCGAAATTGCGCAGTTGCCGCTTTCGGCTTACCCCTGGCTGCTTTTGGTCGGTCTCGCGAGCGGGCTGATGGGCGCGCTGGCGAACAAGAGCCTGCTGGCGTTTGGTACGCTGTATCAAAAACTACCCGCGTGGAGCCGCCCGATGCTTGCGCTGCTATTCGCGTTGCCCTGCGGACTATTGCTACCGCAGGTGCTCGGCGGCGGGCAGGGGTTGATTCAACTTTCGCAGGGAGCAAGTGTGTCTATGGCGTTAATAGCGCTTTTACTCGGTGTAAAAATTCTCTTTACGAGCACGAGCTTTGGCAGCGGATTGCCTGGCGGCATCTTTCTGCCGCTGCTTTCCATTGGTGCGTTGACGGGCTGCCTCGTAGCGCGGTTGCTCGTTCCGCTGGGTCTGGATTCGAGCGCGATTGCCGCGTTCAGCGTCTGTGCAATGGCGGGCGTGCTCGCTGCTGCGGTGAAAGCGCCGATTACGAGCATACTGCTCATGGCGGAGATGACGGGTTCGCTCGTGCACCTATTGCCCGTTGCGGCGGTTGCGTTTCTGGCGCTGCTCGTTTCGGATTTGCTGCGCATTCGCCCCATTTACGAGGTGTTGTTGGAGCGGCTAAACGGAGAGCCGGATGCGCGCGCGGCACACCACTCTGGTGCGTTGGTGGAACTTCCGGTGGAACTCGGCAGCGCGGCGGACGGGAAACGGGTTCGCGAGATCAACTGGCCGCAAGGTACGCTGATTGTCAGCGTCCGGCGTGGTGAACGGGAGTTTGTGCCAAACGGAAACACCGTGCTGCGGCACGGGGATTATCTGGTTGTGCTCTCCGGAGAGCAATGCTTCTGCGATATGCGCACGGAGCTGTGCGAACTCTGCCGTTCAAACTAAAAACGAAAGTGTGAGAAAACCCTCCGGTTCCGACACGGAGGGTCGTTTTTTATGGTTCGCGTCTTTTTCCAATTGGAAACTGCCGCCCGCAGCCGCTGCAAATGCCGTCATGTATGTTGATCAGATGTTCGCAGTCCGGGCAGGTGTGCGCCGCGAGATCCGCGCGAAGGTGCGCCTCTACACCGGTCTGTTGAACGGATTCCGCGATGGCGGAGAGGTTTACTCCATAACCATCCATATAGCGCTTCTGAAACGCTTTTACCCGCTTACAGGGGCGCTCGGTGCAGTCCGCGCAGGAGAAGTAACCGCGTTCCATCGTGCAGGCGCGCATGACGCATTTATTCTGGTAGGCATCCGGATCATCGGTTCGTGTGCGGCAGCCCGGGCAGGGCTTTTTACCAAGATGGCGGTAGCAGAGCATGCAGTTCAGCCCGCAGGGCGCGAGCATGCCGACGTCGATGGTCTCCGGTGCTTTCATGGTTGCCTGCCTTTCCGGTGAAGAATCCTTGATAATGGGTTATGCCCGCCAGCGCTTGAGTTGCGGAAAGAGGTCGTTCATCATGGCGCGCGCGCTTTCCTCGGTCATACCGGGTACGTTCTCAAGCACGGGCTGCACGCAGTAGTCAATCATTTCCTCCATGGTGCACTCCGCGGGAAACGCGCCGTTCGTGTAGCAATAGCTGCAATAGTCCTTGCTCTTCGAGCCGTCCGCTTCCGTTCCGTAGAGTTCGTCCGTCGGGCCCATTGGCATGCCGCAGCTCTGGCAGTAGCGTTGCATCGCACCGTTTACGTAACAGAACTTGCAGTAGTCCTTGCTCTTCGAGCCGTCCGCTTCCGTTCCGTAGAGTTCGTCCGTCGGGCCCATCGGCATCCCGCAGCTCTGGCAATAACGTTCTTCCATATAAGTTGTCCTCCTGTTGGTTGTTGATACGGCCATGGTACCAAACAAACCCTGACAAAAGGCTGTCATGTTATAGGTGCGAACGAAAATTTACTCCAGTTCTTTTTTGTGATGCTCCCAGATGGCCTTGGCGTAATTGGCGACGAACTCGCGCATTTCGGCGGGTTCCAGAATGGACACGTCCACGCCAAAGGAATGCAGGTACCCGACCACCCAGCCGTCCTGCGGAAAATACGCGGTCACAATCAGGCTTCCGTCCGGCTGCGGTGCAATACTGGAGCGGTCGAATTCATCGTAAATGCGAAACGCGATGGCAGGGGAAAAACGCAGCAGAATGCGGCTGTAGGCGGGCTCGGTCATGTAGTTTGGCTCCAGCGGCGGCGGATCGTCCGGCAGGTCGGAAAAGCGCTCGTCCAGCAGCGCCAGTTCGACGATTCGATTTACCTTGAAGACGCGAAAGTTCTCCGCCATCCGGCAGTAGGCTTGCAGGTACCAGCTCTTATCCTTAAAGATGAGCTTGATCGGCAGAATCACGCGCCGATTCGTCTCCCCGCTGGAGGAGCAGTAGACAATCTCCAGCGCGCGTTTCTGAATCAGCGCGGTCTTGAGCAGCTCAAACTTTCTCGTGTCCGTCTTGCCGATGCCCCAGCGGGAGAAGTCCACCTCGATCCAGTTTGCGTTCTCCTTTTGAAACAGTCCGCCAAGCTTGCTCAAGAGAGCATCCACGGGTTGCTCGGCAGCGCGCAGGCTCTGAATGGCGAAGAGAATCTGGTTCTGCTCGTCGTCCGAAAGCAGCGCCTTGTCAAACGCGTAGTTTGGTAGCAGCGAGACCCCGCCGTTTTTGCCCTGCGAGGCGTAGACCGGAACGCCCGCGATGGAGAGCGCCTCAACGTCGCGATAGATCGTGCGGACGGAGACCTCGAGAGCGCGCGCCAGCTCCGGCGCGGTGAGCGTGCCTTTCTCTAATAATAAATAGACGATTTGAAACAAACGATCGTTTTTCATAACACCTGTTTGAAATAAGATTGGAGCACTAAGACACTTCAATAAACCCAGTATAAAACAAAAAACCTGACAAGGGAATTGTCAGGTTTGCTTGTTTTGTGATTCGATTCGTTTATTTCGCGACCCTTGCCCGCCCGGCAGCGACGTACTTATGCAGCATGGCGCGAAGCGTGTTCAGCTCGCCGTCGCTCGCGATCTGTCCTTTCGGGATGACCACCGCGCGGTTCTCCCCAGCGATCAGGTAGATCGCGTGGTTCGTCTCGCGCGCAAGCAGAATCTGCTTCCAGGCAAAGTCCGTGTCCCCGCGCTCGCTCTTGGCGTGGATGCCGTTTTTATCCAGCGTATAATACACGGTAAAATCGGACATCTTGCCGGTTTTGTAGAGCTTGTTTACGCGCAGCACGACGGAGAGGATGTTGAGCGAAACCATCAGCACCGTGCCGATCACCGCGACGAGCAACGCGCTGAACAGCGAGTCCGTAATCGGCAGGCCCTGCGCATAGCGAACGAGCGCGAGCAGCAGCGCGAGGATAATGAACGTCATAAGGGCAAGCCCCGTGAGCTTTCGCTTCATGCGGAAAAAATTGTAATGCAGATTATCCTGCTTGTTGATCGTAAACTTGGCGGAGTAGGTCATATCAATTTGCTCCTTATCCGGATTGCATTCATTATACACCGCGCAGAAAAACGCTGTCAAAAAAACATATCCCCCGCAGGCGCAGTACCCGCGGGGGATAACAACACGCGTTTCCCCTGGCAGAAAAACGCAAGGAGGCCTAGTTGCGTTGCAGCGCGTCGATTGGCGTCATCTTGCTCGCCTTGGCGGCCGGATAGCTGCCAAACGCCACGCCGATGATCACGCAGAAGAGCAGCGAGCCCATCGCGGCAACCCACTCGATGCTGATGGTTGTATCTGCAATCATTCCATAGATTTGCAGCCCCAACGCGGAGAGCCCGAGCCCGATTAACCCGCCCAGGATGGAGAGCACGCAGGCTTCAATGAGAAACTGCATCATGATGTGGCTCCGGCGCGCGCCGATTGCCTTGCGGATGCCGATTTCACGCGTGCGCTCCGCAACGGAGACGAGCATGATGTTCATAATACCAATGCCGCCAACGAGCAGCGAGATGGCCGCGATGCCGCCGAGCATCAGCGAGAGCGTGTTCATGACGCTGTCCATCGTATCCAGAATTTCGCTCATGTTGTAGACGTCGTAGCTGTCCTCATCTCCGGTCAGCGAGAGCATTTGCTGCTCCGTTAGCGACTGCGCCAGCGAAACATTGCTCGTAGACGACGCCTGCACATAGCAGCTGGAAATCGAGGTGCTGTCCGAAATGCGCTGCGCCGTGGTGAGCGGAATCAGAATCTGCGAATCCGTGCTGGAGCCGCTTTCCGACAGCAGGCCGACAATCGTGAACGTGTGCCCGCTCATGGTAAAGGTTTTGCCGATCACATCGTAGTTTTCGTAGAGTTCGCCTGCCACTTCGGTGCCGATGACCGCGGTGTAGGTGCGCCAGTCGAGATCGGAGTCGACGATGCTGCGCCCGGATTCCAGATCGCGCCCGGCAACGTCCATATATTCGCCCGTTACGCCGATGGCGGAGACGCTCGTGTAGTTCGACCCGCTGCGCGCCGTGCTGCTCACGGTCAGGTACGGGGCGACGCCCGAGATCGCGCTGTACTGCTCGAGGGGCATGTAATCCTCCGCGTCGAGTACAACGTCCTCGTCCGTCACGGAGACGGTGATCAGGTCCGAGCCCATGGACGCGATGGCGGAGGAAACGGAGTTCGTCGTGCTCTGCACAATCGAAACGAGCACAACGACGCTCATCACGCCAATGATGATGCCCAGCATCGTGAGAAACGATCGCATCTTGTTTGCGAGCGTCGAACGCACGGCGAGGCGGAGGGAGTTTAAAAACATGGTCATACGAGTTCCGCCTCCTCCAGCGTGTTATAGAGCTTGCCGTCGCGCACATAGACCGTGCGCTGCGCCTGGCGGGCGACCTCGTCGTTGTGCGTAATCAGCACAATCGTGTTCTCCTCCTGCGAGAGCCGCTGGATCAGGCGCATGATGTCGTTTCCGCTCTTGCTGTCGAGGTTGCCTGTCGGCTCGTCCGCGAGGATGACCTTCGCGTTGCTGGCGAGCGCGCGGGCAATCGCCACGCGCTGCTGCTGACCGCCGGAGAGCTGGCTTGGGCGGTGCTGCATGCGGTTGCCCAGGCCCACCTGATCCAGCGCGGCCTTTGCGCGCTCCAGGCGCTCCTTTTGTGAGAGCTTCTGGTAAATCAGCGGGAGTTCCACGTTTTCCAGCGCGCTCATGGAGTCGAGCAGGTTGAACTGCTGAAAGACGAAGCCGATCTTCTCGCTGCGGATGAGCGAGAGTTCCTTATCCGTGCAGTCGGCAATGTTCACGCCGTCCAGAAAATATCGCCCGGAGTCCGGCAGGTCCAAACAACCCATCACGTTCATCAGCGTGGTTTTGCCGGAACCGGAAGGGCCGCAGATGGCGACGAACTCCCTCGCTCGGACGTGCAGCGACGCGTCGTCGAGCGCGTGCACCGTCTCGTCGCCTACATAGTAGGTCTTAAAGATGTGTTCCAGTTGCAGCATGATGCTCTCCTCAATTGCCGCCGGGCATACCGCCGCTGGGCATCTGTCCGCCCATACCACCGCTCGGAGGCGTAAATCCGCTCGAGTCACCGCCCATCATCATATTGCCGCCGCCCATCGAGAAGGTGGTTGCCGTGGAATCATCCTCCGAATAGGTCTTGGTGCTCGTGCGTTCCGGCACCCAGATCAGGTCGCCCGCGGCAAGTCCGTCCGCCGTGACGGCGATGTAGGAACCGTCCGACATGCCGGTGGTCACGGTGACTTTGGTGAGCTTGTTGAGGTCGAGTGCGCCGTCGGCGAGCACATCGCCCATCTGCACGTCGTCCCCAGCGAGATAGACAAACGCGGTGTCGCCGTCGTATTGCACGGCCGAAACCGGAACAATCAGCGTTTCTCCGCTCGTGTCGGTAACGATCTCCGCCGAGGCGCTCATGCCGGGGTATGCGCCCTCGATGGGATCGGTCGTGATGGTTGCGGTGTAGCTGGTGACGTAGCTTCCGCTGCCGGAGTAGGAGATGTTGGTTACCTTGCCGGTATACTCGCCGTCCAGTGCGTCCAGCGTGACGGTTGCGCTCTGATCCAGCGCGACAGACGCAATGTCCAGCTCGTCGATGGAAAGATCCAGCGTAAATCCGTTGGTGCCGGTCAGCACGCAGACGGTGGTGCCCGCGTCAACCGTGTCGCCCGCGGCGACGGAGAGGGACGTCACCGTGCAATCCGTGTCCGCGGTCACGGTGAGCAGGTCTTCGAGGTCGGCAATCTGGCTGACCAGATCCGTTTCGGTCTTCTTCAGGGTGGTGTAGGTTGCGGTCGGCGCGCCTTCCGCGAGGGTAAAGATCGTAGCGCCCTTACCGACCTTGTCGTTGTCCTCCACTTCGATGGTAGCAATCTTGCCGGAAGCGGCGGTCACTTCAACGTATTCGTTGACGTCCATCGTTCCGGTGCCAATCGTGGCTCCGTTTGCGTCCAGCACCGTTGCGCTGGTGCCCACGGGGTAGTAGTTGTCCTCAAAGACGACGGTCGCCATGCCATCGCTGATCTGGGTGACATAGCCTTCCTGCTGGTCTTCGCCAACCACGACCGTCACCGCGTCATATTGTCCAACGCCACTCGTGACCGGGATGCTCAACTGCATCTTGCCGTCCGTCGCGATTCGGCAAAGATAGCTCATGTCGTCCACGACCGAACCGACCTTGGCCTGAATGTCCTTGACAATACCCGCTTTTGAATTCGTGACCTTCAGATTCGTGAGCAGTTGTTTTGCGCTCGCCAAAGAGGAGCGCGTGCTCGTGAGGTCGCTCTTGAGTTCGTCGAGCTGCGACTCCACCTCGCTGGAGGTCATGGTCAGCACCACGTCGCCCGCCTTGATTGCGTCGCCGGGCTTTGCGTTGACGGCGGTGACGGTGGACTCCGCGGTGGTGGTTACGGTTTTTGCTTCCAATGCGGAGAGCGTACCGCTGCCGCTGATCGTCGTGCTGATTTCGCCGCTCGAAACGGCGGCCACGCGATAGTTGAGCGTGCTGGTGTCGCTTCCGTCCTTCTTGGACAGCGTTAGAAACAGCAGAACTCCAACCGCAACCACGACAACACCCGCGCCGATCAGAATGAGATTGCGCGTACGCTTCTGCTGCTTTTTCTTTTGCTTTGATCCGGTAAACGATGTTTCAAACGATTCCATAGGGGCTAAGCACCTCCGAATTTAATCGGTTTGATCATATTGGGCAGGTGTGGCGGAAACGTGGCAAACCACCGCTGAAAATGTGTAGCATTTCGACAGGAATCGTTGGTATTCGAATACACCCGCCAAATGTGCCCAATGAAATCAATTCATGATAAGACGTTGACTTTCTGCCAAGTTTTTGACAAGTTCGCTTTTTATGATGGAGGAAACAAATTGAGAAATCGCGCGCGGCACGCGTACGCCCGCGGGAATTCAGGGAGAAATGCCTATGAATAGAAAGAAGATCCGTTTCAAACGAATCCGGCGCATGGCAGCCGCATTGCTGGCCTCGGCGCTTCTAATGAGCCTCTGCTTTGCGGGCGGCAGCTCGCCGTTTACGGTTGCCGACACGAGCGAGTTTCTGGCGGCGTTGAGCACCGCCTCCGGCGAGAGCAGCGCGCAGCTGATCTATCTTACGGATAGCTCGACGGTGGTGGAGTTATCCAGCGGCACCTACACGATTCCGAGCAACGTGACGGTGCAGCTCAACGGCGGCACGCTCCGACTCAGCGGAGCGACGCTCTACGTTTCCGGCACCGTCTCCGGCGGCGCGCTCGACGTAACGGGCGGAACGCTCGTTCGCTCCGGCGGCAGCATCACGGCGACCATCTCGGTCAGCGGCTCCGGAACGGTGCGCGGCGCACGGGTACTGTCGCTGGAAAACCTCGATCCGCACAGCGGCGAAAGCATCGTTTCGCTGTCCTACGCGGGGGAATCGGGCGGGGATACAACAAGCTTTGTGACCAAGGCCGCAACCGCAACGATCTATACCAAGATGACCGGTTCGGGATTTGCGTCCTTCAAGGGAATTGAGTCGGTGACCACGGATGCGGGAAACGTCTTTCGCCTCGGCACGAAATATACGGATACGCTCTCGCTGGCGTACAACATCTCCTACGACGGGTTGACGGGCGCGTCGCTTTCGACCCTGAATCCTTCGAGCTACACGGCGAGCGACGCGGCGGTGCTGCTCGTGAATCCAACGCGGGACGGCTACGTGTTTGACGGCTGGACCTGCCTGGCGCTTGGCGTAACCAAGCCGACCACCAGCATGGTGATTCCGGAGGGAACGACCGGCGCGCTCGCGTTTGTCGCGAATTGGTCGGAGTCCCCGCTGCTGTCAAAGCTCAATGGAATGAGCGGCTCGGGCGGTACGTCCGGCACGGCGGGTACCACGACGGAGGCTACAACGACCGACGACGCGGCGACGCAGCAGGAGCAGGCGGCCGCGCAGGATACAACCTCCAGTTCAAACCGGCGCGTCAAGACGGCGTCCTCTTCGACAAAGGTCTCCTTTACGAGCAACACAAACACGGTTCTGCCGTCGGTCGACCCCGTGGAGGAACGCTCGTTCCCCTGGGGATGGCTCTTTGGCGGCGCGGCGGGCGGCGGGGCGTTGATTTACCTGTTTGCTCTTTGGCAGAGAAAACGAAACAAACGGGTAGACTGAGGAACAAAAAAACGGATGCGAAAGCATCCGTTTTTTGTTTGCGTTGCAAGGTTACTCTGCGTCGGACTTGGGCGCTTCGCCGTCGCTCGGCTTGGTGCGCTTCTGGTCGGCGTAGGCGTGGAAGGCGTTCTTGCCGTCCTCTTCCCACCAGTCGTCGTAATATTCCCAGTCCTTCCAGTCCTTCTTTTCGCTCCTTGCGCCGTGGTGGCGGTGCTTCTTGTGGTGCTTTCCGCCGTCGTCGCCGGAGTGTCCCGACCCGCCGAATCCAAAGAGGATTTTCGCGAGTAGGAAGAGGCCGAGGCCCTCCCAGAACCCGATGGTGCGCAGGCCAAACAGGCTCGGCATCAGCCAGTTCCAGAGCCACATGATGACGTTGCCAAAGAGCAGGCCCAGCAGGAATGCGCCCGCAATCCCGAGAATCGTATACAGCGTGTATTTGAGCCAGTCCGGCATCTTGTCGACGCTTTTTTTCAGTTCGCTCATGAGTATCGTTCCTTTCTATGTTGTGTATTGTCGTATTTGTTGTAAGTGGATCAATTTGGTTATCCGGATTCGTCCGTTTGCTCCATCAACTGGCGCAGCGCTTTCACCGCGCGGCTCTTGCGCGAAAGCAACGTGCCGATGGGTTCGCCCCAGGCCTCCGAGAGTTCGCGAAAGGACTTTCCCTTCAGCTCGGTGGCAATCAGGATCGCGCGCTGCCGCGGTTCCAGCTTGCCGATGGCCTCCGTGAGCCGGTGCATCTGCGAAATGCGCTCCTCCTCGGCAAAGGGTTCCTCGCTGTCGGCAACGAGCGTATCCAGAAAGGAGTATTCGCCGTCCTCGCTCGCCATGCCGTCGAGGCTCGTGGTCTTCGCATGGCTGCGCTCGTAGTCGACGATGCGGTTTCGAATCGCGCGGTAGGCGTAGGCGGCGAGGTTTTCCACCGGGCCGTTCGGCTCCAGCCGGCTCACGAGGGAGAGCATCACGTCCGCAACGATATCCTCCGCGTCCATTTCGCTGATGCGGTGCGCGCGCCGCCGTACGAAACGAACGAGGTTTTCCCCGTCACGTGTGAAAAACGCATACCATCGGCTGGTATCGACCTGCTCCATCGTGCTGTTCACTCCTTACACTCTATTGACGGTGCTGGGCGGTATTTATTGCAGAAAAAGATAGATTTTCTTAAGATATATCATATCTTTCGAAAGATAGATAGAAAAAGAGCACGTTTGTCACGTGCTCCGTGTTTTTTGGTGTTCGATCAAGGGCGAAGCCCTAAATTATTCCTGATCTCTCCCTCAGCCAGCCTGCGGCTGGCAGCTCCCTCATCAGAGGGAGCTACTAAATGATTGGAGAGAGGAATCCGCCGCCGGGCAGCTGATAGGACTGGCTGTTGAGGTAAGCAT
>CAZDXW010000012.1:0-13909 GCA_964509485.1 uncultured Christensenella sp. | reverse complement strand
GGAGAGAGGAATCCGCCGCCGGGCAGCTGATAGGACTGGCTGTTGAGGTAAGCATTCTCCGGCGCGTTGGAATCGTAGTAGAGCGAGAACCCGTTGGATTGAATGTTCTGGTGCGTCGTGTCCGCGTTGACCAGCGCGGTGATGTAGCTGTCCGCCGTCAGCGAGAGCGTGCTCGTCGCGTCGAGCGAAACGCTGACCTTTGCGGGCAGTTCGCTGCCGAGTTCGCCGGTAAACGACGCGCCGTTGATGAGCTTGAGCTGCAACAGGGCGCCATCGCCCAGAATCGGACTGCTCGTGATTGCCGTCGCGTCCAGCGTTAGAGAATTCTCACCGGAAAACACGCGCAAAAGATCGCTGTTTGAAGCCTTGAGCGTAACGCCGCTGAAAGTGACGTTGCCACCGCTGAGCATCAGTCCGGCGGAGTCCATTCCCTCCGTCGAGAGAATTCCGCCCGTCATGGTGAAGGTGCCGCCGTCGTGAACGGTGAGCGCGGGGGAAGCGGTGCCGGAGGTGTAGACGTAACTGCCGTTCATCGTCAGGCTGGACTCGGTTCCGGAAACGTAGCAGCCAAAAGCGCCGAATCCGTTGGTTGTGATGTTGCTGTCCGAAAGCGTCATCTGACCCTTACTCAGCACCGCAACCGCCGCGTTGATTCCGTTGGAGAAATCATTCTTGGCGTCGCCGGTCTTGTTGATGTCCGCGCTGGTCATCTTGAGCTGCCCTGCGTTTTGAACGAGCACGGTGTTTTCGTAGGGCGCGCTGGAGGCATAGGAACCACTCGTGATCTCATCCGTCGTGCCGTCTACGCTGTAAACGCCCGTATGTTCTGCGACTTCGTTGTTGCCATAACCGCCGGTAGCGGCGTCCTCGCCGATGGCAATGGTTTCCGGCTCGGTGGTTGCGTTCTTCGCCTCTTCGACGGCGGATTTTCCGCAGCCAAAGGCGGCAATCATCAGCAGGGCGACGAATAGCGTTGCCGCGCGTTTCCAGAAGGAACGATTCATAACTAACACACTCCTTTTTTGGAATGAACGATGGGAAAAGATAGAATTCGATCAAGGGTATCATACCGGTTACTTGTGTCCCGCGCATGAAGCATTCTTGAAGCTTTTGCTAAAAAAACGCCCGCTTACTTGGCAGCAAGCGGACGCTTCGTGTTCTTATGCCAGCTTCTTGGCAAGTCGTGCGCGGATTTCCCGAATGAACGCGATGCTGGTGACCGCCTTTGGGGTCATGCCCTCGACGAGCCCCACGAGATCCTTCGTCATGATGCCCTCGTTGAGCGTTTCGATCGAGGCTTCCTCCAGCTTGTGGCCAAAGGCCTCCAGCTCCGGCAGGTGATCCAGCTCGCCGCGCTTTGATAGCGCGCCGCTCCAGGCGAAGATGGTCGCCATCGGGTTTGTGCTGGTCTCTTCCCCCTGCAGGTACTTGTAGTAGTGGCGGGTAACCGTTCCGTGCGCCGCTTCGTACTCGAAGTTGCCGTCCGGAGACACGAGCACGCTCGTCATCATCGCAAGGCTGCCAAACGCGGTGCTGACCATGTCGCTCATCACGTCCCCGTCGTAGTTCTTGCAAGCCCAGATGTAGCCGCCCTCGGAGCGGATCACGCGGGCGACCGCGTCGTCGATCAGCGTGTAGAAATACGTCAGCCCCAGTTCGTCGAACTTCGCCTTGTAATCCTCGTCGAAGATCTCCTGGAAGATGTCCTTAAACGTATGGTCGTACTGCTTGCTGATCGTATCCTTGGTGGAAAACCAAAGATCCTGCTTCGTGCTGATGGCGTATTGAAAACAGCTGTGCGCAAACGAGCGGATCGAGCTGTCCTTGTTGTACATGCCCTGCAGCACGCCCGGACACTCAAAATCGTAAATCGTCTTGCGGAAGCTCGCGCCGTGCTCGCCGGTGAAGACCAGCTCCGCCTTGCCCGGTTCCGGCACGCGGTATTCCGTGGCGCGGTAGACGTCGCCATAGGCGTGACGCGCGATCGTAATGGGCTTTTTCCAGGTCTTGACGACGGGCTTGACGCTGTCAATCAAAATCGGCGCGCGAAAGACCGTTCCGTCCAGAATGGCGCGGATCGTGCCGTTCGGGCTCTTCCACATCTCGGTGAGGTTGTATTCGGTCACGCGCTGCGCGTTTGGCGTAATCGTTGCGCACTTGACGCCGACGCCATATTTCTTAATCGCGTTTGCCGCGTCCGTGGTTACCTGGTCGCGGGTCTGTTCGCGCTCCAGCAGGCCGAGGTCGTAATACTCCGCCTTGAGGTCGACAAACGGCAGAATCAGCTCGTCCTTGATCTGCTGCCAGAGGATGCGCGTCATTTCGTCCCCGTCCATCTCGACGAGGGGGGTCTTCATCTGAATGAGGCTCATATGGTTTCCTTTCGGTGAAAAATCTGGGTTCGGTTACTTGCCGGAGTGCGCCGCGTAGTAGTTCATCAGGCACCCTTCGAGCAGAATTTCGCGCTCGTCCTGCGTCAACACCGGCAGATTCAGCGTAATCGCTTCCGTTGTGCCGTCGGCGCGGATCGCCGTTGCGGAGAGAGTATCGAGCTTGTTCTCGATTGCCGCGCGAACGTTCGGCACGAACACGTGGTCGCCAACGGAATAGTCAAACAGCGCGCCAGCAGGCAGCGTAAAGGGCAGAATGCCCCAGTTGATGCAGTTGCTGCGGTAGCGCTTGGTCGCGTATTCGTAGCAGATGTTTGCCGCGCCGCCAAGCACACGCTGGCTGGAGGCGGCCTGCTCGCGCGCGCTTCCGTCGCCGGGCTTGTTCGCAAACACGCAGGAACCGTAGGCGGTGGTCTGGATCAGTTCGTCCGCATTGCCCACCTTGGAGAGCAGCGTCTTCAGCGCTTCCGGCGCTTCGCCGGTGCGGCGCACGGTTTCGAGCTTGGCAACCGCCTTGCTGCGGCCTACGTAGTCCGGCGCGCGGCGCGAGAGCGCGAACTCCGCGAGGCGCAGGGGGTTGCTGCGGTAAGAACTCGTTTCGCCGGAGGGAATCAGCTCGTCCGTCGTGGTGACGGGGTCGCGAATCACCGCCGAGAGCTCAACGAGCAGATGGTCGGTCAGCGGGTAGATCTTCGGCCAGTCCGCAATGTTCGGCCCGAAGACGAGTTCAACGGAGGGGTCCGCCTTGCCAAAGCCGTTGTAGCAGCGTTTTTCGTAGCTGGAGCGGTCGTAGCGGTAGGGAATGCGGCGCTTGCGGTAGACAATGTCCGTTGCCGCTGTGAGCTTGCCGCCGTTGGCCGCGGTGGCGGCGATGCTGCGCGCGTCCATGAGCGCGACAAACGCAAGCTGGCCTTCGCCGGGCTTTGCGCCTTCGCGGTTCGGGAAGTTGCGCGTGGTATGGCGAATCGAAAACCCGTTGTTGGCGGGCACGTCCCCCGCGCCGAAGCACGGGCCGCAGAAGGAGGGCTTCATGACCGCGCCCGCGCGAATCAGCGTTTCGGTCGCTTCCGCGCGCGTGAGCGCGAGGCTGACGGGAACGCTCGTCGGGTAGACGGAGAGCGAGAACGCGCCGCTGCCGGTGGAACCGCCGGAGAGGATTTCGCTCGCTTCAATAATATTGTCGAACAGGCCGCCCGCGCAGCCCGCGATGATGCCCTGATCCACGTAGACCCCGTCCGGCTTGACCTTTTCGCGCAGATTGAGGTTCACCTTCGGGAAGCTCGCCTTCGCTTCCGCCTCGACCTTTTCGAGCAGCTCGTCCGCGCGCTGGATAAACTCGCGGATCGGATACGCGTTGGAGGGGTGGAACGGCAGGGCGATCATGCACTCGACCTTATCGAGCTCGATGGAGATCATCGCGTCGTAATACGCGCCGTTCTGCGGGGATAGACGTGCGTAGTCGTGCGGACGTCCGTGCGCGCGGTAATATTCGGCAATCACGCTGTCGGTCTCCCAGATGGAGCTCAGGCAGGTGGTTTCCGTGGTCATCACGTCGATGCCGTTGCGGTAGTCCGCCGAGAGGTTCCGGATGCCGGGGCCGACGAACTCCAGAATCTTATTCTTCGCGCGGCCCTCCGGGAAAGCTTCCTTCACAAGCGCGAGCGCAACGTCATGCGGGCCCACGCCGCGGCGGGGTTTGCCGGTCACATAGCAGAGCACGACCTCGGGCGCCGCGATGTCGTAGGTGTTCTTCAGCAGCTGCTTGACGAGCTCCGGCCCGCCTTCGCCAATGGCGAGTGTGCCGAGCGCGCCGTAGCGCGTGTGGCTATCCGACCCGAGAATCATCTTGCCGCAGCCCGCGAGCTCTTCGCGCGCGTAGCTGTGGATGACGCTCAAATTGGCGGGCACATAGATGCCGCCGTATTTCTTCGCGGCGGAGAGGCCAAAGACGTGGTCGTCCTCGTTGATCGTTCCGCCGACGGCACAGAGGCTGTTGTGGCAGTTCGTCATCGCGTACGGCACGGGAAATTCGGTCAATCCGCTCGCCCGCGCGGTCTGGATGATGCCGACGTAGGTGATGTCGTGTGAAATCAGCGCGTCAAAGCGAAGGCGCAGTCGCTCCGGATCGTCCGAGGCGTTGTGCGCGCGCAGAATCGAGTAGGCAAGGGTCTTTTCCCGCGCGGCGGAATCGATGCGATCCGCCGAGATCGGTTTGCCGTTTTCCAGCATCACCGGGCTGTCCGAGTAACGAATCATGGAGGGCCTCCTTTGGCTGCCAGCGCCTGCTTCCCGCCGCTGCTGCGGCGCACGCTGGATGCGTAAACTTTCACAAATAGGATTGTACCATGCATTTCTCCCTTCGCCAAGCAAAAAGGCGGCAAACGCGGGAAAAATACGCCGAAAAAAGATGTTCTTTTTGCCGGTGCGCAATCTCTTGACAGCGCGGAACAACGCGGTTATAATACACCATGTGCCGCTTGAAATCGGCACACGACAAATGTATATGGCGGCGTAGCTCAGCTGGCTAGAGCATTCGGTTCATACCCGGAGTGTCATCTGTTCGAATCAGATCGCCGCTACCAAAAACAAAGACCCGTAACAGTTTGTTATGGGTCTTTTATATGTATTCACGACGCGCGGGGTAGGAAAGAGATCATTATAGAACTGGGCGCAGGCATTCTCGCTCGATGAAAGATTATGAAAAACAGAGCGAACAATGGCATGGGTAAAATGAAAGTTCGTAATGAAATGCTGGATGCTCAGCAGACGATCTTTTTTGAAACGCACGACGCGGTGTACATCGATATATTTACGGGAGTTATCTAGCGAACTTACACAAGCTGAGATTTAAAGAGTAAAGAATCTAGCACGGGCAGATGAAGCATACACCAGCTTGCTTATTCGATAGGTTTTTTGATTAAATAAATATGACAAGAATTTTGTTCATCGCCACTCGTTACAGACACAAGTTCCCACCCTAACGAGCCTAAGTAACGTAGATACTCAAACCCGTTCATTGTATTGTTGCAATAAGCCTTACATCTGTCACCGTAGAAAGCTTCATCAGATGCATTCATCCACTTATAATCCCATTTTTGCATATTTCAGATATCCCTTCTATACAAATTCACAAATAATATAGAAACAGTACAATGCACTAAGTGAAGTATAACTAAACTCTAAAACTTCTCTCTCTTCCTTCCAAATCTAACTTACCCTGGATTTCACCAAGAGTAAACGAAAACAGATTATCAGGTTGCATAAAATCAATATAACTGTATCCCAATGAAATCGTTTTGTGTGTGGTTAAATCATAAAGGTAGTACATGCCATTCTTAAAAATTCTAACTATTCTGTCTGAAGCATCACTTAATACACGGACAATTTGATTCTTCGTATCAAAATACCACATAGGCGCAGTTATCGAATACCCATCAGCTATATCCCATAATTCTTCTTTACTCAAATCAGGGCTATCGAGCCATATCACTTCATTTAAAAAATGATCCATATTATTACTTACAAATAAGTAAGTCGCTTTTGGCATGTAGCGCATGCATTCACGTGTAAAGTAGGGAGGAATAATCATATTAGCTCCTTTTTTTACACCAATTCGCCCATACTTATCTATCAGCTCAAATCCATCTTCAGAAAGAGCTTTCTTCCATTCATCTGTCCATGCATTATAAGACATAGTAACCTTAGCCTCATAAAAAGGAACGCCATTCTCACGCATTAAATATATATCTGCAAAAGATCGGCCTTCAATGGCGGTTAACAGTGGATCCGCGCCAGCGGCAAGCAAAAGAGTAAGTATCTTTGTTTTTCCGTCATTTTTGCAATAATAGTAAGCTGCAAGTAGAGGGGTGTATCCGCGATGTTCAAAGTTATTTACGTCTGCTCCACGAGATAATAAAAACTGTAAAAATGTAACTGAACCACATTCAACAGCGTTAAAGATTGGAGGTCTATATCCATTTTGCTCAGCATATTTGTAATCATAGCTGATTCCATAATTGACGTCAGCTCCGAACTTCACAAGTTCATAACCAGTCAAAACGTCATCTCTCGCTGCGGCAATAACAAGTGCATGTTGGATTTCTTCCCGCACAGAGGAGATATCCCTAATGCGTTTCAATAGTCGCGCCATTTCTTCATGATCTTCGCATTCAGCTGCTGTACGAATACTGCCTTCTTTAACTTTAAACAAATTAAACATACCTACTCCTTAAAATTCGAAAGTCCTAAATAAAGACACATAGAATTAAAACTCTGAAAGATAGTATATTAACTTGTTATTCAAACAATCATTGGCAAATAAAAGATATTTCATGTAATTAAAAAACTAAACAATGGGTGTTTTTTCTGCCATAACACCTGAAGAACACTTGCGCTGATCGTATCATCAGAGCTTGTGATCGTCAATAGTGGCTTAAGAAGATCTATAGAAAAACATTATGTTATAAGAAACAAAGTTTTAGACCAGTAATTATTTGAGATTGGTTTCTAATATGTTTAGTAAAACATCTATATTAGATTATGCAGAATCACGGGAGTTGCATTCTTTAAAATCAGAGGTGTTTAAGGATTATTCAAAAAACGCTCTTCACATCCTCTCTATGTATCTTGTCTGCGAGATTTATGGGGATTTGTAGCGCAGTTACGGCCCTAAAACAAACCAAAGACCCTCACGGGTCTTTGTTTTTTCCTATTCAATTAACTCACGCTATTTCCTTTTCACGACCGTCACCCTCGGATTCAACCCGCCCGCCTCAGTGGTTAGCTCGGCGACTACGCCCAGCGCGGGCTCGTTTCGAATGCAGGTGGTGAGCAGCTTGTGCTCCATCGTGTAGAGCACGGCGACGCCGCCGGGAGCGAGCAGCTTTGGCAGCGTTCGCACGAAGTCGCGGTAGAGCGGCTCGTTTGCGCTGTGGGTTCCAACTCGATTGCCAAACGGCAGGTTCGAGAGCACGAGGTCAAACGGATCGCGCGGCTCAAACTTGAGGATATCCTTGTGCACGAACCGCGCGGCGCTGTGCGCGGCAGCGGCGTTTTCCCGCGCGGCGTCGAGTGCGCGCTCCGAAACGTCCACGCCGATGAGCGCGGTGGACACCACGCGTTCCAGCTCCAGCAGCAGCGTGCCGCTGCCGCAGAAGGGATCGAGCGTGCGCGGGCGCGCGGCGGAAACAAACGAGAGCGCATACCGCGCGAGACACGCCGCCAGCACGGGGTGGATCGACGCGGGCAGCGCGCGTTTGCGGTAGGCAAAGCGCGTATCCGGAACATCCTTCGGGCGAATCACCACGTCGCAGTTACTGCCTTTGCAGACAATTCGGAGTTCGTCCGCATAGCGCGAAGGGTTGTCCCCGCCACCCAGCGCGGCGGAAACCTCGCGGATGAACACGGCGCGATCGCCCTCGTAATTTCGCAGTTCAATGCGATAGGGACGCGTCAAAGCGGCGGTGCAGCGAGCCGCGATCTGCGCGGCATCAAGCGGCATTGCACTCGCTACGGGCAACAGAATCTCCTGCGCGCACCGGAGCTCCTGCAACGCAGAAATTCGGTCGGAAACGAGGTGCAACCCGTCCGGCTGAAGCGTGGTTTGAAATCCCTTGGTCGCCGCTTCCTTTTGCAGAATGGCGCCAAATCCCTCCGGCGGAACAAGCAGCAGCTCCATTGGCGCGGCCAGCTTCATGCGCGGCGGCAGCGGAACGTCCCGCGTCAGCGCGGCGAGCGCCTTGTTGTGCGCCTCCAGAATGTCGGCAACGTGCTTCTCCTCGGTTTCGTCCGCCGCCGTGGGCGGAACATACGCAGTAATTGCGTCGCCCGCCGGTTTATTCGCAATTGCGCCGAGCGCGAGCAGAATGGAAGGTACGACAAACCGCGTCGTCTCCGTATTGAGCGCGGCGACGAGCGCATCCGTGTCCCGCGCCTGAGCGAGCGCGCCGAGCAGCCGCGCGGCATTCTTGCGCGCCTTTGGCTCGGGGGCGACGAGCGCGCCATAGAGAACCGAGCGATCCTGCACCATTCGTTCGATCTGATCCCGCGCGGCGAGCTTTTTCGCGTGCCCCGCGAGGGACGAAAGCGCGGTTACGGGCTCGGTCGATATGGAATCGACGAGCGCGCGGAGTTCCGCTTCGGTTACGGGTTGCTGCGGCAGACTATGCATGGCGCGCCGCTTTTCGAATCAAGTTCAATATGGTCTCCGTTCCGTCCGAGCGCGTGTCCTCGCACATGACCTTTGTGTATTGCGCGCGGTCTTCATAGACGCGCCGAATGGCCGCAATGAGCGATTCCGTGGTCGCGGTGTTCTGATTCAGAACCATTGCGTAGCCCTTTTTCTCAAAATAGGTTGCGTTGAGCAATTGGTCGCCGCGCGTGCTGGAGGAGGTCAGCGGAACGAGCACGCTGGGCTTGTTGAGCGCGAGCAGCTCAAACACGCTGTTTGCGCCCGCGCGGGAGAGCACCACGTCCGACAGCGCGAACAGATCCGGCAGCTCCTTGTCGATGTATTCATACTGCGAATAGCCGCAGGCGACGCAATTGCAGTCGTTCTTGCCCTTTCCGCAGAGATGAATCACGTCAAACGTTTCGTTGAGCACGGGCAGCGCCGCGCGGAGCAGTTCGTTGAGCTTTTGCGCACCAAGGCTGCCGCCCATCACGAGCAGCACCGGCTTGGTGCCGCTAAGGCCGGTAAACGCCAGCGCGCGCTCCCGGCTGCCTTCGTAGAGCGCGGGGCGGATGGGGGTTCCCGTGAAGATGCCCTTGCCATGCGGCACGTGGGGCAGCGTATCCTCAAAGCTCACGCAGACCGTATCCGTAAAGCGCGCGGCAATGCGGTTGCTCAATCCCGGCGAATAGTCCGACTCGTGCGCGACGACGGGAACCTTGCCCGCCGCGAGCACAACGGGAACGGAGACGAACCCGCCCTTGCTGAAGATCACATCCGGCTTGAGATCGTGAATCAGCTTTCTCGCCTGAAAATACCCCTTGACCACGCGGAAGGGGTCGATAAAATTCTGCCAGGAAAAATACCGCCGGAGTTTGCCGGTGGAAATTCCGTGATAGGTCACGCCGTCGATTCCGGCGATCAGGTCGTTTTCCATGCCGCTTTGCGAGCCGATGTAGTGCACGTCCCAGCCCTCGCGGAGCAGCGGCTCCATAAGCGCAATGTTTGGGGTAACGTGCCCGGCCGTGCCGCCGCCGGTAAAGATGATTCGTGTGGTTCCGTTCGCTGCGGATTCCATATGTGTGTTTCTCCTTGAAAAGAGCCGCATGACCGGCGCGAACCGATCATGCGGCATCGTTCGTTCTCCCTGCTCCAGTGTATGCGTTCAACGCGGGTTTGTCCACAGGCAAGTTGTGCGGGCCTGCTTATCCCTCCGTGGTGTTGAGCACGTCGTCGCGCAGCAGCGCGCGCGCAATGTCAAACTTCATCTGCGACCACTCGTCGGCCAGATTCGTCAGATCGATTTCGAGCATGATGCACACGAGGCGCGCGTCTTCCGCGGAGACCGGCTCGCCGCCATAGCTGTCGCGCCAGCAGATGAACCAGGCGAGTTCTTTCGTCTTGTCGTTGTTGATTTCCGCGGTGCCCGTCTTGCCGGCCATCGTGTAGCCAAGGTCGAGCGGACGCTTCGTGATAAAGCTGTTGGTCAGCCAGCGCGCCGTGCCGGTGGTGCAGACCTTGAGCAGCGCGGGGTAGATGTTGTCGATCGTACCCTGCTGCAGAATCGTCCGGTAGACCGTCGGTTCACGCTGCTCCACGAGCTCATAATTCGTCTTGTCCGCGTGCCAGATGGAATCGACGATGTACGGCTGCATGATGGTGCCGTGGTTTGCATAGGCGGAGGCGTAGCAGGCCATCTGTAGCGGCGACATCAGAATTTCACCCTGGCCGTATCCGGTGACCGCGAGGTCGTATTCGTTGAGCGGCTTGTCCGCCGCGCGCTGGTTTGCCAGCTGCGGTTGACTGACGTCGAGGCCGTAGAGCTTCTTTTCCAGGACGAGATGGACATTTGGTACTTCGCTGTAAGTACCATCCGCGTTTTTCGACCAAATGGTCGTGCCACCTTCGGCCAGGTTCATCCACGCGGTTTTCGTTGTGTCGCTTGGGTTCACCTGCCAGTAGAGTCGCGGCTCGGTGTTCGTCGTCTCCAGCTCAATGGTTTTGTTCCAGCCAATTTGATCCATAAAGGCCTGGAACTTCGTCCAGCCCATGCGCATGGCTGCGTAGGAGAAGAAGAGGTTATCCGACGAGATGATCGAGTTCGTCATGTTCATCGGAGACGGGCGGCTGTCGCTTCGGGTACGAACGAGCGCGTGATCGTTGCTCTGCTCTTTCCAGGTGAGCGTACTCGAATTATCGGCCAGGTTCGCGAGGAAGGTTTCCGAGGGGTACCACTGATCGGCAAAAATCTCCTCGGAACCGGGGAACGTATCGTTAATCGTCATGGTGTTGGTCTCGAGCAGCGCCGCGCTGGTCATGAGCTTAAACACCGATCCCGGCGTATACAAGCCCTGCGTTGAGCGGTTGTACAGCGGAATCGTCGGGTCGGTCTGCAGCGCTTCCCACTCTTCGATCGGGAGGCCTCGGCTCAGGTCGTTCAGGTCGAACCCCGGCCAGGAGGTCATTGCCTGAATCGCACCGGTTTGCGGATTGATGACGATCACGCTGCCGTGGATTTTATCGTCGTACACAACGGTGTCGACAACGTCCTCCAGCCGCTCCTGCAACTCTGGAATGATGGTCAGATGCAGGTCGTTGCCGTCCACCGCGTCGGTGGAGTAGAGCATGCCGCGGCTGCCGCCTTCCTTCGTTTGAATGTAGGTAAAGCGTCCGTTCGTACCGAGCAGCTGGTCTTCGTAGAGCTGCTCCAGACCGTATTTGCCGATGTAGCTGTCGCCGTTGTAGCGCGTCGGCGTCGTCACATAGCGGTCGTTGGCTGCGTCGTAGCGGATGTCGCCATACGTTTCGTAGTTGATCTTCTCTTTTTTGGAGATGATACCGGCGTAGCCTACGATATGGCATAGCGAACTGCCGTTGGGGTAATAGCGCAGGGTTCCGTAGTTCGCCGTGTCAATCGCGAGTCCGGTGATGGCCAGAAGACGCGTCTTCAAGTCCATCGTCGCCTCGTCGGGGTAGAACGTTTTGAGTTTGACGAAGTCGTTTCGAACCTTCTTCAGGGCGTCGCGGACATCGACCTCCGTCATCTGCATCTCCGGCACGGCGGCAACGGCGCGCACGAACTCCTCGACGTTGGGAATCGTGCTCGGCACGCAGAAGATGGTGACCGCGCTGACGTTTTGCGCGTACGGTTCGCCGTAGGCCAGAATCTCGCCGCGGTTTGCCTGCAATACGCCGACGCGGAGACTATCGCCCCACTGCATTTCGGGGAAGATCAGGCTCGGCGACCAGTTGATCGTCCAGCGTTGTTCAATTCGATTGGCTTCAATCGTAAAATCGTAGGTCAAGTCCTCGCCCGCGCGCTCGCTGTGGTAGGTGAGGCTGTAGTTGACGCGCGCGTAGATTTCGCCGTCGAGCACGTCCTTGGCTTCGTAGTCGATGCCGGTGAGCTCCAGCTCGTCGAAGATGCTCTGGTATTTTTCAATGAATTCAACCTTCGTGACGGTCTGTTCCAGCTCGTCTTCGGTTGCTTCACCGTCCTCCCCGGCAACTGGCGTCGCGGTAGGCGTCGCATTCGGGTCCGGCGTTGGGGTGGGCGTCGCGTTCGGGTCCGGCGTCGGGGTGGGCGATGCGTTCGGGTCCGGTGTTGCGTTCGGGTCCGGCGTGGACGCATCGGTCGGCGTGCTGGAGGGATTCGGCGTTGCCGAAGTGTCCGGCGCGGGCGTCATGTCCGTGTCGCGCTGGTCGGCGGGAATATTGCTTTCGTCCACCGTGTTCGGGTCGGGCGACGAAACGCCCTCCGGCAGCGGCGTATCGCTGGTGGTTGGGTATTCGCCCGTCTCCGGGTCCGGCGTCATGCCGTTTTCTTCCACGGGTTCCGGCGTGTCCGAGGTTTCGGGTGTTGGCGTATCGGATACTTCCGGCGTCGGGGTGCCCGCGGAGGGCTCCGGCGTTGGGGAGGGCGTTTCGGCCTTGTCCAACCCAAAGACCTGCCGCCAGATTTCGCGGTTGGCTTCCTTTTCCTTCTCTTCTTCCTTTAAACGTTCTTCGCGCTCCTCTTCGGTTTCCGGCGCTTTGATGCTGTCCGCCAGCATTTCATACGCCTTGTCAAACTGGCTGTCGCGAATGTAGTCCAAAAAACGATAGCAGTAGTCGCTGCCGCGCGTCACGATGGAGCAGCCGGCGCTCAACATCGTTCCGCTCAGCATAACGACGGCAATGATCAATGCGATGATTCGTTTCATGTTTTTCCTGTCAGCACCTTTTTTCGAGAAGTCTAAGTTTGTTCGCTTGCAATCGGCTCGCGGCAAAACGCAGGCCTGCAAGCGATATTTCCACCAATAAAACAATGCTATTATACCAAATGCGCGTCCGCGCGGGAGCGAAACCACAAAAAGTTAATAATCCTGCCACGATTGGAAAAATCCGGAAAAAAGCAAACATCCCGCTCAAGATGGGCGGGATGTCCGGGGCAGGTTCGTTTTTTCGCTAGATTAGGATGCGCGGCGGGGGTGGCGGCAGCGGGTCAACCGCAATTTGGCACAGTTTCAAACTAACGTCGTAGAGCCGGTTTGCCTTCTCCAGATCCTTGGAATCCAGGCTGGAAGGCTCCACCTTGCAGTTGACGAAATATTCGCCGCTCACGTGGGAAAGCGAGGGTTCGCTCGCGAGGTATACGCTGGTTTCGGCTCCTTCGTCGCAGGAGAGAAAGAACAGCCGCATCAAATCTGCAACCCAGCGGAACCGCCCGGTCACGCGGTTGACCACGATGTCCGTGGCGACGATGCCGGGATGCACGGCGTTAATGGTCACGCGGCTGCCGCGCGCGCGGAGTTTCTGCGTCAACGCGCGGGCAAAGAGCAGGTTGCAGAGCTTGCTGTGCCCATAGGCGAGAAAACGGTTGTAGCCGTGCGTATAGTTCAGGTCGTCAAAGCGAACGTCCACCCAGCCATGCGCGACGCTGGTCATCATGACGACGCGCCCTTGCTCGCTCTGCTCCAATAGGGGAAGCAGCAGCATGGTCAGCAGGAACGCGCCGAGGTAATTCACCCCAAAGGCCATCTCAAACCCCTGCTTCGTGAGCGCGCGCCGTCCGCCGAGGATGCCCGCGTTGTTGATCAGCACGTCCAGCCGCCCGTATCGTTCGGCAAATGCCGCGGCGAAGGCGCGGATGCTGTCGAGGTCGGCGAGGTCGAGGTGCATCAGCGCAAAGCAGCGCCCGTTGACGCAGCTCAGCTCGCCCAGCGCGCTCTCGCCGCGCTCCTTCGAGCGGCAGGCGAGCACGACGGTTGCGCCCTTGTCCGCCAACGCGGCGGCGGTCGCCTTGCCGATGCCCGCATTTGCGCCGGTAACGATCACAATTTTTCCCTGCATTGTCCCATCCATGGGAAAA
>CAZDXW010000011.1:33956-50375 GCA_964509485.1 uncultured Christensenella sp. | reverse complement strand
TTCCGATATCTCCAACATCTGAAGCACACGTCGCGCGTGAAACCATCATCCGTTTAATTTTACCCAGCCGAAATCTTTGCTTCAACGTTTTGCGTGATTGCATCGGTTGCGGAATGTTTTATCAGAACAAAGAATGAAAAACGCGCCAGCGACTGCGCGGGTTGCATCCACAGTATAAAAACCGTGATATCCGCATTAGAAAAGATACATGCAGAAAGACCGCCGTATGAACGGCGGTCTCTCTGTTTGATTTCGAACGGTTGAAAACTACGATCAGCTTAGAACGCGTAGTTCGCAACGTTCTCGGCAGTGAAGACGACGCGCTCCGGCAGAAGTACGACGCCGTTGTTCATGTCGGGCGTGGTCGCGCCGGGCACGAGAGCATCGTTGGCAACGATCGAGCAGTCGCCAATGCCGGGAACCGTGATGGTGTCGCCAGCTTTGCAGGTGTTGCCAGCTGCGAGGTAGGCCGCGAAGTAGCAGCCAAGCGCACCCTGGATACCGCAATCCCACAGACCCCACTGTTCGAGGATACCAGCGTTGAGGTAGGCGGTCATGCCGGACGGCGTACAGAAGCCGGTGATGGTGATGTCATCCTTGGTCAGGCCCTTGTTCTGGGCAGCCTGGCACTGGCCAGGCAGCGCGGTCGAGTCGTTGCAGATGATCAGGTCGATATCAGAGTACGCATCCAGAATGGATTCGCCGATCGAAACGGACTTCTGGGAATCCTGTTCGGAGTAGAACGGGCCGCCAACGACAACCCAGTTCGGGTACTTTTCTTTGATGTACGCTTCACCGGCGACATACCAGCTGTTCTGGTCGGCGACGGCAGCTTGCGAGTAGTGCCACGCATACTTGATCGTGCCATTGACATCCTTGCCACGGTTGGTCAGGGCGCTTGCACCCATGTCAACCAGCATCTGGCCGAGAATTTCCGGCGTGCCCTGCGAAACCATCAGGGAGCGCGCATCGGACGAAACGTCGGAGTCCCACGTGGTGACGACGATACCGGCGGCAATGGCTTCCTTCAGCTTCTCGTCGAGCGCTTTGGCGTCAACCGAGGAGATGGAGATCGCGTCTACGCCAGCGTCCATGGCCTGCTGAATGACTTCCAGCTGGTCGGTGACGGAAGCGGTTGCGCTGCCCATGTATTTCACGGTGATGCCCCACTGTTCGGCATACTTCTGTGCGCCGGCATTCGCGGCTTCGAAGAAGGAGTTACCGGTCAGTTTCGGGATGAAGGCGACCGTCATACCGGCGATGTCTTTCACGCCAGTGTCGGCCGGTGCCGCTTCGGTAGCGGGGGCGGCTTCGGTGGTGGTCGTGTCTGCAGCGGGTTCCGTTGCGGCTGGCGCGGCGGGCGCGCAGCCGATTGCCGTAATCAGCATTGCGGCAACAAGCAGGAACGTCAGAATTTTTTTCATGTTCTTTCCTCCACTTTTTTATTTTCAAGGCGTTCGCCTTAAAATCACCGGAAACGATTGCGGGTCGTTCCAATTTTTAACGGTCGCGTCGCCTTAAAACCAATGTATGCGGACAATGAGTAACAAGAGATTTCTATTTGGGTACCACGCAGTCCTTCTCCTTTATACGAAGCATCGGGCGCTTGCCCTTGGCAAAATAGGCGCGAATCGCAACCACGACGACGAGCATTATGCCGATGGGAAGGTCCAGGTTCTGGTTGCTGATGCCGAAGCACAGCGGCAGGCCATAGCGCAGAATGCAGATGATGATCGCCGCAAGCGCCGTGCCAAAGATGCTGCCTTTTCCGCCGGTTGAGAGCGTGCCGCCCAATACAACCGCAGTGATGATGGAGAGCGTAAACGTAGAGCCGAGGTTATACTTCGCGGAGTCCACATTTGCCGTGAGCAGCACGCCCGCAATCGAGGCGCCGATGCCCGTGAGGATGTACGTGCTCATGATAATCCAGCGGCTGTTGATACCGGAGTATTCCGCCGCCTGGCGGTTCACACCAACGAGGAACACGCGCCTGCCGTAGCGGGATTTATGCAGCAGCAGGTAGCACAGTACGATCAGAATCGCATAGATGATGATCTGAATCGGAATCAGGTCAAACACCAGCATCTTGCCCAGCGCGCGGAAGGACACAAACTCGCCCAGCTCGTTCTTCGCCGGAAAACCGCTGATTCCCTGATAGGCGGGCGTTTTGGAAAGCCCGGAGATCAGCAGCGCAAGGCCCGAGAAGAGGAAACTGCCGCCGAGGGTAACGACCATCGGCTGGACACCGCAGTAGGCGACGAAGAAGCCGGAGAGCGCACCGCAGATGCCTGCCGAAAGAATGGCGAGCAGCACGGCGGTCCAGATGTTGAGGCCCGCGTCGCTCCAGAGCACGCCGATGATGATGGACGTCAGGCCCACAATCGAGCTGGCCTGAATATCGATTCCGCCCGTGATCATGACGAAGGTCACGAACAGCGAAATGATGCAGATGCTGATGTAGTTGTTGATACTCGAGAAGATCGACGTTATGCGAAAGAACTTCTCGAAATTTGCCGCGCCAAAGACCACGAACTCTGCCAGCAGAATCAGGAGGAGCACAAACTCCCATTTTTTCGTGATCTTTTTCAGTCCGTCTACAAAACCGGTTTTCAAGTTGACATTCCCTCCCATCATCTGGCGGAGCCTGACGCTCTGGCAACAAGCCGCTCTCGACGCGCCGCTTCCGCCGTGCGCCGCTGCATCAACGCGTCGACAACGACGATCGTGATGAGCATGATGCCTTTAATGGTGTTATCAAAGTCCGAGGACAACCCGATAAAGACGAGCAGGCGGCTGATGGTGGACATAATCACCGCGCCAATCGCCGCGCCGGCCACATTTCCGAGGCCGCCGGAGAGGCTGATTCCGCCAAGCACACACGCCGCGATGGCGGACATTTCGTAACCGGCACCCGCAACAATGTTCACCTGGCCGTATTTCGAGGCAAACGCCACGCCGGAGATGGCCGCGAAGATACCGCAAAGCACATAGGCCACGATCTTGGTCGCCGCCACCGGAATACCAATCAGCGTCGCGCCGCCAACGTTGTCGCCCACCGCGATGAAGTATTTACCCGAGCGGGTCTGCGTCAAGAGCAGATGCGTAATTATTACGATCGCCAGCACAATTGAGTAATAGATCGTAATCTGTCCAAACAGCGTCTGACTGCCGAAGTTCGTAAAGGCTCCCGCGAAGTTTTCCGTGGTCTTTCCGCCGGAGAAAACATAGACTAGCCCGCGGACGATTCCCGTGGTCCCCAGCGTGAAGATCAGCGAAGGAACGCCAAGCACTGCAACGCCGTATCCGTTCACGAGACCAATCAAAAGGCCGAGCACAATGCTGTATGCGATCATGAGCACCCAGCTCTGCCCGCGCTGCGCGAGCATACCCGCAATCGCCGCCGCGAGGCCCATGGTGGAGCCGATCGAAACGTCAATCTCCCCCGTCATGATGACGAACGCTACGCCGACAGCAAGGAGTGTAAACACGACGCTGCTGTTGAAGCACTCAATGATATTGGAATAGGTAAAAAACTCCGGATTAACCAAGCCAGTGATGACAAACATCACCGTGAGGAACGCAAGGCTGGAAAGCCACCTGATTTTTAAAAACGATTTCACCAGTTTCATTGTACGTGCGCTTCTCCTTCCAAATGCAGGCCAAAGGACGAAGCCGTGAGGTTATCCTGCGTAATATCATCCTTCCAGAACTCCGCGTTGATGCTTCCCTGCGATACCGTCACCGCGCGATCCGCTAGCTCGATGATTTCTTCCATATCGGAGGAGATGATCAAGATTGCGACGCCCTGCTCGCGAAGTCCGCGAATGATGCCGTAGACGTCCCGGCGCGCCGCTGCGTCGATGCCTCTGGTCGGTTCGTCCAGAATGACGAGCTTGGGCTTGGTGGAAAGCGAGCGCCCGATGACGACCTTCTGCTGGTTTCCGCCGGAGAGGCTTCCCGCGAGCTGTTCCTGCCCCGCAATCTTAATGCGAAAACCGTCGATAAACTCCTGCGTAATCGTTTGTTCCATTTTCGGTTTCAAAAAGACCTTGCCAAGGCGGCGGTCTTCCAGCAACGCGGAGGTGGTGTTCGCCGTAATCGAACTGATCTTAAATAAACCGTGGTTGTGGCGATCCTCCGGAACATAATTGATTCCCGCCTGCAGCACTTTTCTGGTAGAATAACCAGTGATGTCTTTGCCGTTGAGCAACACCTTGCCCTGCAGAATCTTGTCCCGGCCAAAGATTGTGCTCACGAGTTCCGTGCGGCCCGCGCCAACCACGCCGGCAATGCCGAGGATCTCGCCCGGATACACCTTGAGGGAAATATCGTTGAACCCATGGCCACTGACGTGCTGCAGCTCAAACACAGGCTCGGTATGCGCGTAGTCAATGGAAACCGCCTGCGTCGTATGCGCGGCCTTCTGCACCGAACCCGGCGGCAGAAGCCCCTGCACGAGCATCTCGTGGTTAAAGTCACCGACAGGTCCATGCAGCGTAATGATTCCGTCGCGCATGATGGACACATGGGTCGCGATATCGAAAACCTCCGAGAGGCGGTGCGTAATATAGATGATGCCGATCCCCTTTTGGCGCAGCTCCTGCACGATCCGGAAAAAGCTTTCCACCTCGTCAAACGTCAGCGCGGAGGTCGGTTCGTCCAGAATCAGGATCTTCGCGTTGCGAAGCAGTCCGCGGATGATTTCCACTAGCGTTTGCTCCGCAATGGAGAGGGTGCTCGCCTTGCGGCCGAGGTCAAACTTCCAGCCGATTTCGTCTATGACACTCTTGAGGCGAGCGCGCAGCTGCTGCTTGCGCTCCGGAAAGCCCATGGTGATGTTCTCTTCAATCGTCATGTTCGGAAACAGCATTGGCTCCTGCGGCACCATGTAGATGCCCGCAGAGAGCGCAACGGAAGCCTTGGTCAGGTGCGTCAGGCAGCCGTTGATGTAGATTTTTCCATCGTCAGGCTGATAGATGCCCATGATGATCTTCATCAGCGTGCTTTTTCCGGCGCCGTTGCCACCAATGAGCGCGAGCACTTCCCCGCCGTCCAGATCGAGGTCGATCTTTTTGAGCACGGCGTTGGTGCCAAAGGATTTCGTAATGCCCCGCACGCTCAGCAGCTTCTGCGCCCCGACGGATGCCGCGGCGGATTGGCTGACGACCGATTGGTTTTCGTTGTTTGCCATGAAATGAACCCCCGTTATCGGCGCGTCGCGCCGAAAAGAATGGAATGAACCTCCGTTGCCGGCGCATCACGCCGTAAAAGATAAGAGGAAAACCGCAACCAGAGTAATTGTTCTGCGTCGCAAATACGCATTGTACGAATCAACATATGAATTTAGGGAACAATTCTGTTTGAGTGTTGTTTTCCTTCGTTTGATCCACTTTCTAAATGATTTGAGTGATACATTTGTTTTGTTAATTTTCTTTTGTAAGTTCATGATACTTTGCGACTTTTTGTTTGTCAACAGAATTTTTTCGATTAATCCCTATATTTCGCGTGTTGACACGCTGTATTCTTATTGATATAATCCAAACAAACAAAACTTTTTATTTCTTTTCTAACATTTGTAAACTTAAGGCGGGACTATTATGTACGAAGACAATCTGCTATTCAAAATCGCCTGGTATTACTATTTTGATAATATGACGCAGCAGCAGATATCCGATCGGCTCGGCATATCGCGTATGAACGTCATCAAACTTCTCAACAAAGCCAAGAGCCAGGGCATTGTGCAGTTTCGCATCAAGACCGACGGTGAAAAGCGTATGAACGCGGAGCACCAGCTGATGGAGAAGTACGGACTGTCCGATGTATTCGTGATTCCGTCCAGCGGCGCTTCGTCCAACGAATCCATCGCGGTTGCCGCCGTACAGTACGTTCTCGCCAACATCACGCCGAACTGCTACATCAATATTGGATATGGTGACACGATTTCGCGTATCGTGCGGAACTTGATCAACTCGATCGACAGCCATGTGTCGCTGGTTTCCCTCACGGGCGGCGTTTCCTACTATACTTCTTCTATTATTACCGGCGCGCACAAGAGCGAGTATTCCGGTCAAACGCCGGGCATCTATCTGATTCCCTCGCCCTTAATCGCCTCTACGCCCAACATTGCGCGTGAATTCCTCAGCGACGAGTCCGTCAAGCAGATTATGAATATGACCAAACTCGCGTCTATGACCATCGTCGGCATCGGCGCGGTCTCTGAGTCAGCCACCATCTTTAAGGACAACAAGATCAGCTCGACCGAACTGACGATTCTACGCATGAACGGCGCGATTGGCGATATTTTGAGCCAGTTCTACGACAAGAACGGAAACATTGTGGAATGCGACCTGCATGAGCGCCTCGTAACGACGAAGCTCAACGTGCTGAAGTCCTACAGCAACGTCATTGGCGTTGCGGCGGGCGAAAGCAAGGTGGAGGCCATCCACGCGGCGCTGCTCGGCGGTTATCTCGACGTATTGGTAACGGACGAGGAAACCGCGCAGCTGCTAGCGGAATACAAGTCCTAAGCGATTGAGGTGAACCGAATGGCACGTTATTTAATGGCGATTGACGCAGGCACGGGCAGCGTCCGCGCGGTCATCTTCGATTTAGATGGACGTCAGGTCTCCGTGGAACAGCGCGAATGGACGCATCTGGAGGATCCACGGTTTCCGGGGTCCATGGATTTTGACGTCGAACAGAACTTTCGTCTTGTGCTGGAATGCGTCAGCGGCGCAATCCGAAAGGCGAACATCTCCGGCAGCGAGATTCTGGCGCTCTCCACCACGAGCATGCGCGAAGGCATTGTCCTCTACGACCGCGCAGGCCACGAAATCTGGGCTTGCGCAAACGTAGACGCCCGCGCGGGCAAGGAAGTTTCGCAGTTGATGGAGATCCGCCCGAACATCGAGCGGGACATCTACTCCGTCTCCGGCCAGACGTTCGCCCTCGGCGCACTGCCGCGCATCCTCTGGGTCAAGAACAACCTGCCCGAGGTATACGAGAAAACCGCGGCGGTGACCATGCTCAACGACTGGCTCATCTACCGCATCAGCGGCGTGTTCGCGCTCGAACCCTCCAACGGCTCCACGACGGGCATGTTTGATCTCAAGGCGCGTGCCTGGGACCCGCAGATTGCGAAACAATGCGGCCTAAAAGAAGATATTTATCCCCGCGTCTATGAGAGCGCAACCCCCGTCGGCAAGGTCACAAAGGAGTTTGCCGCTTTATCGGGACTTTCCGAGCAGTGCCTCGTCGTCACCGGCGGCGGAGACGCGCAGCTTGGCTGCATCGGCGTCGGCGCGGTGAACCCCGGCCAGGCCTGTCTCTTCGGCGGCAGCTTCTGGCAGCTGGAATATAACGTAGCGAAGCCCGTAGCAGACAAGGACTGCCGTGTGCGCGTCAACTGCCACGCGGTGCCGGGGCTTTGGCAATACGAGCTCATCGCGTTCTTCCCGGGGCTTGTGCTCCGCTGGTTTCGGGATGCGTTCTGTCAGGCGGAGAAACAGCTGGAGCAGCAAACGGGACTCGACGCCTACTATCTGCTCGAACGCGAGGCGCGCGAAGTACCCGCCGGTTCCAACGGCATGATGTGCACGTTCTCCGACGCAATGAACTACATCAGCTGGAAGCATGCGGCGCCGGGCTTTCTCAACTTCTCGCTGGACGCGAGCAAATTCAATCGCGGCGTATTTTTTCACGCGCTGCTGGAAAACGCCGCACTCGTCACCCTGAACCACAAGCAGATCGTGGAATCCATCACCGGAAACACGATTGACAGCATTCTGTTCGGTTCCGGCGCATCCAAAAGCCCGATGTGGTGCTCGATTGTTGCGGATACGCTCGGCATTCCGGTCACCGTTCCGCGCGTCAAGGAGGCTACGGCGCTTGGCGCCGCGATTCTCGCGGGCATCGGCGCGGGCGTCTACGGCGGGTTGAGCGAAACGGTGGAGCGCTTCTGCTCGCTGGAGAAAACCTATGAGCCAAACAAACAGAACCACGAAGTGTATCTGGAGCTCTTCGCGCGTTGGCAAGCGGTCTATCAAAACCAGCTCGCCTTGGCCGATCAGGGCCTGACCAACCACATGTGGAAAGCGCCGGGGATTTAACGTCTGCCCGCAGCAGTTCCGGCGCATGCGCGGAATTGCCTGAACATAGATTGCCCAGAATTGCCTGAAGAAATGGCGAGAAAATGTAATTGAAGAAAGCGAATCAGAGGTGTTGCAAGATGTTTACTGTAAAAGAATCCGAAAAAGAGTACCGCTTTGGGGACAGCGGCCCGAAGTACCTGATGCGCGGCCCGCGCATTGGCTGCGGCGTCGTCGTGCTCAAACCCGGACAGGATTTTAAAGGGCACTATCACAAGGTGATGGAAGAAAATTTCTTTCTGTTGGAGGGCAAGCTGGATTTTTATATCGACGAAACCAAGGTAACGGTTGGAGAAGGCGAATTGATTCATGTGGAACCCAGCGAGTCGCACTACCTGATCAACAACTACGACAAGCCCGCAAAAGCCGTCTTCATCCTCGGTCCGTACACGGACAACGACAAGTTTGAATAACAACAGGAGGTAAAAACAATGCCCGATATCGACACCGCATCCGGAAAGGACTACGGAATCGGAATTCCCTATAAAAGCGAGGGTTTCCATGTGAAAGGCTCCGATCATTACGATTGGGGTATGAAGAGCAGACTCTCCCGCATCTTCCAGCCTAAGAGCGGCAGAACGCTCATGCTCGCGTTTGACCACGGTTATTTCCTTGGGCCAACATCCGGCCTCGAGCGGATCGACCTAAACATTCCGCCGCTGGTTCCCTACATCGACGTGCTCATGGGCACGCGCGGCGCGCTTCGCACATGCATCTCCCCCGCTCTTTCGGGCGATAAGGCGATTGCGCTGCGCTGTTCCTCCGGCTCTTCCGTGCTGGAAGAGGATTTGAGCAACGAGTGCGTCAGCGTGGATATTCAGGACGCGGTGCGCATGAACGCGGATTGCATGGCGCTGCAGGTATTCGTTGGCGCGCCGCACCAGAAGCAGACCATCGAAAATCTCTCGATTGCCGTAAACGAAGGCATGAAGTACGGCATGCCCACGATGGGCGTCGTCGCCGTCGGCAAAACGATGGAACGCACGGCGCAGTACTTCCGCCTTGCCACGCGCATGATTGCGGAATTCGGCGCGCAGATCGTGAAGACCTACTACTGTGATGATTTTGAAACCGTAACAGCGAGCTGCCCGGTGCCAATCGTCATTGCGGGCGGTAAAAAGCTGCCGGAACCCGAGGCGTTGACCATGTGCTACCGCGCGATTCAGGAAGGCGCGGCGGGCGTTGACATGGGCCGCAACATCTTCCAGGCGGATCACCCCATCGCGATGGTGCAGGCGGTTCGCGGAATCGTGCACGATAATCTCACGGACAAGCAGGCGCTGGAGCTCTACAAGGACCTGAAGAAGTAACACCCAAGGCGAATTCACCCAGCCGGAGCCCCAAAGCGATTTCGTTTTGGGGCTTCTATGCTATAATTCTATTGAAATAACCATACCGGAGGGTTCATGACGCAGCTGACCGCCATCTTAAAAACCGTGCTCCCCGTGTTCTTTTTGCTGCTGGTGGGGCATTTTTCGAGACGCTGGAAAATCTTGACGCAGGACGGCGTGGACGGGCTGAAATCCATCGTACTCAAGGTCATGCTGCCGATCGTTCAATTCCGCGCGTTTTTGCAGGTGCACATTGGAACGGACATGCTATTCATCACGCTCGGCGTGTTTCTTGTTTGTCTGTTGGGGCTTTTTGTCGGCAGAATGTCGCTCAAGGTGTTTCCCCGGGCGGAGAGCTACGAGCGCTTTCTCTACACGAGCTTCGAGGCCGGCATGCTGGGGTACGCGCTCTACATCATTCTCTATGGCAACGCCCAAATCGCGAACTTCGCAACCGCCGCCTTTGGGCAGGAGCTCTACGTGTTCCTGATTATGGTGCCCGCGCTGCAAATGTCCGACGGAAAGAAACCGACGCTGAAGGACGCCGCCCTCTCCATCGCGAAAAATCCGATCCTGATCGGCATCTTTGCGGGTATGCTCGGCAGCCTCGTCGGACTCGGTGCGCTGCTCAACCGTTCCGCCGTGGGCGAAGTCGTCTACAGCGTCATGGAATTTGCCTCCGCGCCGACCGCCGCGCTCATGCTGATTGTCATCGGCTTCGGGCTGGACTTCCGCGGAATCGACTGGCGCTTTACCGCGCGCGCCACACTCGGTCGAGCCGGTTTTCTCGCGCTCGCCTGCTTTGCGCTTGTATCTGTCCTCAAGCTGTTTTTGCCAATCGAGCCCGCGATGCTCTGGGCGTTTGTGATCCTGTTTTTGCTCCCGCCGTCGTATATCATTCCGTTTTTCCTGCCGGAGGAACGCGACGTGCGAAAGCTCTCCACGTATCTTTCGATGTATACGGCGCTCTCCATCGCCGCGTTCTTCGTCATCGTGGTGCTCAAGACGGTCTCCTGACAGGTTTGGACTTTACGTAGATACACTAGAAACACAGAATCAGAAAGCCTGCGCGATGTTGACCACGTAGGCTTTTTTTGTTGTTCAGTCGAACGTTCGAGAGTAAGTCAGTGCTTGCCGCCGTTTCGCACAGATTCCTACGGCAGGTAATCAGCAAAGTTCCCGTTACAGCATACTCGAACCCGCGGTCACCACCCAGGTGGCCAGCAGCGCCAGCATCACCGAGCCGACATACACGCGCCCCGTCTTACGGAACGCATAGGTCGAGAGGAAGAAGAACAGAATGAACTGCGGAATGATCACGATCAAAAACGAGATGAACGGCCCACCAAAGGTGGACGAAAACAGGATGTCCATGCCCGGTCCGATCCCCGCAAAGAACGGAATGTACTCGATCAGGCAAACGAGCAGCAGGCCGCCAATCATCACGAGACTGCCCTTGAGCCACCAGACAAGCTGCGTTGCCGCCGGACGCTTGCACTCCGGCTGGCGGAGCTGCCCGTAGAGCTTTACGCCGCCGTTGATCAGGAAAAACACAAGATAGAACGGCAGATAGAGGAAGAACTGCAGCAGTCGCTCCCCGGTGAAGGGCTTGAGCAGCGGCCAGACGAACCGGAAATCCAGCGCAAACAGCCGCTGGAACAGCTCCGCATACGCATAGACGCTACCAATAAGAAGGACGGCAAGCAGTGCCGACTTTCCAATAATCCCCCACGGCAGGCGGTTGGGCTCCGCTTCCGAAGCGAGGCCGAGATCGTAGAGCGTTTCGCCCATGCGCTTGCCCGCGCCACGCCGGAACCAATGCCGCAGCATGAAGAACGCGACGAGCGCGAGGAAGACAAACCAGGTGATCACCCCGTCGCCAATCGTCATGCGGAAAATGCTCTCCGGCAGCGGCATGAGCCCGTGCCCCAACTGCGTTAAGAACGGATAGGACAGTCCGCTGATCAAAATAGCCGTCAGCGCCGCGCCCCACCACTTTTTCCTTGGCAGCAGGGTTTCCGGACGACTCGGCATCTTTTGCGCACAGGGCGCGAAGAACTTCGTCTTGAGCAGCAGGAGCAACAGCGGCAGCGTGCTTGCCAGCGCGGCGAGCAGGCCGACGAACTGCATGGTCACGAGCAGCAGTGCGGTCTGGTTGCCGGAATCGATTGGCGCGGTTTCGCCAAACGAATCAAAGAACCAGTCCATCGCGGTTGCGATGGCATGCTTGTTGATCGTCACCAGCCGGTGGTTCGCGTTTATGAGCAGCTCCATGCGCCGCGCGGTGCCGTCCGCAAACGAGCCGTAGGTGGTGTTCCAGTCGATCGGCCCGCTCTGGTTTGCAAACTCGCCGTAGCGCAGTTCCGTGTTAACCAGTTCGTCGGGAACGGCTTTGGTGTAGTCCAGAAAACAGACGAACTCGTCGTAACGCGCCTGCAGCAGCAGCACATTGTGAAAATCTATCGCCTCGCTGTCGTAATACGACTTCGGGAACAGCTCGCCGCATTGCAGCACAATCGCCTTGTGGTTCGGAAAGCTCGAAGCGACGCTCCAGCTCGACCAGGTGCCCATGGAGTGACCCGTAACGCCGAGATTCTCCGCGTCCACAAACGGCAGCGTACCGAGAAACGCATACATATCCCGCCCGCCCATGGACGTGTCCCCCAGCGTGTCGCCCGGCACGTCCGCAAGGTTCGTGTAAAAATCGCTCGTGTTAAAGTTCATCATCAAGAGGTAGCGATCCGGCCCGTTGACGGTCTTGTCCCAGTTTGGCAGCTTGTGGTGCGTGTATCCGCGCGCAAGCATGCCGATGCTCGTGGAACCGTGGCCGTAGGAGTCGATGGCTAGCGCGACAACTCCGCGCCGCGCGAGCTCCAGCGCGTAGGCGGCGGAGGTGTCCTTATCGTTCTGGTAGCCGTGCAGGAGCAGCACCGCGGGCGCGGGAGTATCCGCCGTCGCCGAAACGGGACGGTAGAGTTTGTAGGTAATGCTGCCGCCGTCTGTCTCCAGTGCGCCGGTCGTGATCTCGATGTTGCCGAAATCGTTCTGAATTCCGGCGGCAAGCGACATCGCCGCCAGCATGACGCATAGGCAGCCGATCCACGCGATCAGCGGAAAATTTGGTTTCCGTTTCATGGCTCGAATCCTCCCGTTATGAAGTTGATATGAAATGCTAATCTAAAAGAGAGAAGTGTGTGTGCTGCGCGCTCAGCCGCGACGGGAACGCCCTTTCCCAAACAGCTCGGTCAGTTTTTGAATTCCCTCGTCCATGATGACGCCAATCGCTTCCCCGGCGCGCTCCGCGTCGCGCGCGGACAAAGCGGCAAACAGATTCTCATGCTGGGAAACGGAGAGCCGCATGCGCGCGGGCGTGGTGAAATAATGCGAAACGTAATACCGAACAACCTCGCCAAACGACTGAAAAATCATGGCGTATACGATGTTGCCGGAGGCGGCCATCATCGTCCGGTGAAAGCGGAAGTTCGCGTCCGAAAACCGTTCGGACTCCATCGCCGCGCGCATCTCCTCCAGAATGGACGATAGGCGGCCCAGCTCCTCCTCGGTCGCATGCTCCGCCGCGAGCCGCGCGCACTCGCTCTCCAGCAGGCGGCGCGTTTGCATCATGCTCGAAAACAGCTCCGCGCCGGAGTGATCCGCAGCACCGCTTGTCATGAGCGAAAGCAGCATTTGCGGCGTGCTCTCGTTTTTATAGTCCGCAACAAACGTCCCCTGCCGCGGAACAATGCGCAGAAACCCCATGCTCTCCAGATCTAGAATCGCGAGGTTCACGAGGCTGCGGCTCACGCCAAGCTGTAGCGCCAGCTCCCGCTCCGGCGGAAGCCGCTCGCCAATGGCCAGCTCGCCGGAGAAGATCCGGTTCTCCATTTCCCGCACAACCTGCGCGCGGATGCTCTCCGGCTGAAACTTTGTGATCGAATTCTGCTTCATCGTCGTTCGTTGCTCCGTTCTTCCGTTCATGGCATGGCCACTGGTCAAATCATACTACGATTCCACCCGGATTTGCAATTGCATTTCGTTTAAAATTCTCTTGTATTTGGTGATCATTCAAGATATGATTTGGTTGGTGGCCATGCCACGATCATTTCATCTTATTCCGCATTTCGATTGATTCGTTCTGCATGATTTCTCGCATTGTCAAATTGGAAAGGGGTGTTGGATTCTTGGAACACGCGTATGACGCGGTCGTCATCGGCGCGGGCAACGGCGGGCTCACCGCCGCGGCGTCCATGGCGAAGGCCGGAAAGAGCGTGCTGCTGCTTGAGCAGCATAACCTGCCCGGCGGATTTGCAACGAGCTTCGTTCGGGGACGGTTTGAGTTCGAACCGTCGCTGCACGAGCTCTGCGATGTCGGCTCGCCGGAGAACCCCGGCGAAGTCCGTCGTCTACTGGTCGAGACGCTGGGCGCAGAGGTCGAATTCCTGCCGGTGCCGGAGGCTTACCGCCTCATCACAACCGCCGAGGGAAAGGACAACCTCAACATTGTGATGCCGTTTGGCGTTTCGGAATTCGTCGATCAAATGGAAACATATGTGCCCGGCAGTCGAAAATCGATGGAGCGCTTCGTTTCGCTCTGCGAAAGCATTGTGGCGGCGCTGGCGTATATTGGCGCTTCCGGCGGCAAGGCGGACTCCAAGGTGCTCATGAAGGAGCACGCAAACTTCCTCAAATGCGGCGGCTACAGCGTCAACCGTGTGCTGAACGCGCTCCATATGCCCAAGAAAGCGCAGCGCATTCTCTGCGCCTACTGGTGCTACACGGGTGTCAGCGCCAAGGAGCTGAACTTTGCGCTGTTTGCGGCCATGCTCAATAAATATCTGACCAAGGGCGCGTGGATTCCGCGCATGCGTTCCCATGAGCTTTCCACCGCGCTCGAAACCCGCGTTCGCGAACTCGGCGGGGAAATCTGGTACAACACCCGCGCGGAGAAAATCCTGATGGAAAACGGTCGCGTGGTCGGGGTAAAGACGTCGCGCGGGATCGTGAAGACCGCGCACGTGCTTGCCTGCTGCTCGCCGAACGCCATCTTCGGGGACATGATGGATGCAAGCGACGTGCCGGAGCGGCAGACGCGCATGGTCAACGCGCGGCGCATCGGCGCGCGCGGGTTCGTCGTTTATCTCGGTTTGAACCGGACGGCGGACGAGCTGGGGCTCAAGGACTACAGCTACTTCATTTATGAATCGATGGATACCGTCAAGGAGGCCGCGCGTGCGGACGGGTTCAACGACCACCCGATGCAGGCGACCGTCTGCCTCAACCGTGCGAATCCGGACTGCTCGCCTCCGGGCACGTGCATCATGAGCTTTACGACGCTTTACAATACGGACGTCTGGGGAACGGTTTCCCCCGAGGACTATGTCGCGAAGAAACGCGAGGTTGCGGAGCACATGATTCGCGACTTCGAGCAACAGATCGGCGTGAGTCTCACGCCCTATATTGAGGAGATTGAGATTGCAACGCCGGCGACCATGGCGCGCTATACGCTCAATCCGGAAGGCGCGATGTACGCCTACTCCTGCGGGGATTGGGATACGATGCTGCCGCGGCTGATGATGCTCAAGGAGGATCAGCTCGTGCCCGGCATCCGCTTTGCGGGCGGCTACGGGCCGCGCATCTACGGCTACAGCTCGACCTATCTCAACGGCGAACTCACCGCGAAGCTCACCCTCGCGGACATGAAGGAGGCGGGAGAATGAACGACTTCAACTTTCATGTAAAGCCCCTCGGCTTGCTGGATATGCTCAATTTTAAAAAGATGGTGCCCGCGCGCCAGAAGGCGCTCGCCTGCGGATCGACCGCGCCGCTCGGCGCCGAGCGTGGCGCAAACAAGCTCGCAAGCCTGCTGCACCCGAAGGAACAAAAGCTCACGATTGCCGAGGTGATTGAGCACGGCGCGGACGCAAAGTCGTTTGTGCTCACGGGCGAACACCTCGCGCCGTTTCGCGCGGGGCAGTATCTCTCGTTTCGCCTGACCATCGGCTCTTCGGTGCTGACGCGGCCATACTCCATCTCCAGCTCGCCCAAATGGGCATATGAAGGAAAGTACGCGGTTACGATCAAGCGCCAGATGGACGGGTTTGCCTCGCCCTGGATTCTCGACCACTGGAAGGCGGGCGACGTCGTCACCGCCTCCGGCCCGGAAGGAACGTTTTATTATGAGCCGCTTCGGGACATGAAGCGCGTGATCGGTCTCGCGGGCGGCTGCGGCATTACGCCGTTTCTCTCGATGGCGTATGCCATTCGCGACGGAATTGAGGACTTCGAACTCACCCTGCTCTACGGCAGCCGCAAGGAGTGCGACATTCTCTACCACAGCGAACTTGCGGATATCGCGAAGGCAACCGGCAAGGTTAAGATCGTCAACATCCTCAGCGACGAGCAAAAGGAAGGCTACGAATCCGGCTTCATCACCGCGGAGCGCATCCGCGCCGCCTGCGGCGGCGAAGATTGCAGCGTGTTCCTCTGCGGCCCCGCGGCGATGTATGCGTTTGTGGATCGTGAGTTGGAACAGCTCGGTCTCGAGCGAAAGTACATCCGCCATGAGCTCTACCCCGCGCCCGCCTCGCCCGCGAAGCTTGCGGGCTATCCGGGCGTCGCGAACCAGAGCTTCACGCTGAACGTTCGCCTGTACGGGGAGACGAAGCGCGTGCCCATGGCGGCCAGCGAAACGGTTCTTGCCGCGCTGGAGCGCGCGGGAATCGCGGTGCCGAGCCGCTGCCGAGGCGGCGAGTGCGGATTCTGCCACTCCAGAGTGATTTCCGGCGAGGTGTTTCTTCCGAAGGCGCTCGATCACCGGCGCATGGCGGACGCGGCGGCAGGTTACATCCACCCCTGCTGCGCCTATCCGCTCGGCGATCTCACGATCGAGGTCTGGCCGGAATAAGGTTCCGTTCGAGCCGGATCGAACGTCACGTTCATCT
>CAZDXW010000011.1:12232-33856 GCA_964509485.1 uncultured Christensenella sp. | reverse complement strand
GAGGTCTGGCCGGAATAAGGTTCCGTTCGAGCCGGATCGAACGTCACGTTCATCTAAAAAGGCACATGAGATGTTTTCATCTCGTGTGCCTTTTCTGATGAAATTAATCTGTCTTACTCTATATCAAGTGGCGGATCAAAGGAATTCGAAGTAATCCGCATCGACGCTCTTTTCCGTACAACGCACAGAAAGAATGCTTTCTCCCGTACTATGGATGCAGAAAGCGTATGTGCCGTCCGCCTCCTGTTCGCAGGCAAGCAACGAATCGTTGCAGCGCACTTCGAACCGTCCATCGCCGGAAACGTGGAACCGAACGCAAGCCGGCGTGCTTTCCATTCGAACAAGAAAGCGAATCTCGTCGCCCTTATATAAGCGTACAAGTATGTTCTCGTTCTGCGGCTGTGGCTCCCCCTTCAGTCGCCTGTAGTCCGGCTCTCCTTGGTGTCCGTCCTGAAACAGTAGGGATGCCTGTTCACGCGGGCGCAGTTTCGCGCCGGGCATGCGCCTGCTCACAATGCGGCTCTCGTCGAACGCTTCGCAGGGCAGAACGAACGGCGGCGTGCGGGTCAGCGCGCCGAGAACGCGGTCGTTGTAGATCGGCGTGCTTATGCAGAATAAAAACTCATCAAAGATTTGCTGCGCCTGCTCTTTGGGCATGACCGCGCCTGTTCGAATCTGCTCCATCAGCAGATCCCACCCGGCTGGCCGCGCAAACGTGACCGGCGAATTTTCGCAGGCCATCTTTTTATAGCTCCAGAACGACCAGCCGATGTGCAATCGCTCGCAGAGCGGAAACATCGCGGTATACCACTCCAGATTATTCTCGCCGCTCTCGCCCAGATACAGTGGAACACCCAGCCGGTCTGCCACCTGACGATAGCCGTCCAGGCTCTCTTCGTCCGGCGCGCTCCAATACCGGTGAAACTGAAGCGCAATGTTCTCCGCGGCTTCCGCGCGGGACATGTCGTTGAGCACGGAGAAATCCGTTGCCCAGTGCGCGCCCTCCAGCATAATCATGTGGTTCGGATCGATCGCCCGAATCTGCCGGATCAAGCGCCTGTACAGGGGTAGCAACCGATCATTGTATTGGCAAAAGAAGTCCGGCAGCGGCTCGTTGAGCAGATCATATGCTGCAACAACGGGCTCATTTGCATATCGTTTTGCCAAAAGCTCCCAACCCTGACAAAGCTGATCCTGATACGCTTCATTCGTAAACAGCTCCGGCAAATCGTGCTCGCAGTCGTCAATGTTCTGCCCGGTTTGCCCGCCCGGCGCCGCGTGCATATCGAGAATCACGTAGACGCCAAACTCTCTGCACCAGTCGATCAACCGGTCAACGCACGCGAGCGTACCCGGCACAAACTCGGCTTTTCCGTGCTCAAATCGAAACAATCTTCTTGCGTTGAGCGGCAGGCGGACGGAGTTGAACCCTCTTCGTGCAATCCACGCGATATCCGTTTGCGTGATGTAGTGCTTCTCATACGCCGCCCAGAAGGACGCGGCGTATTCCGCTCCGCAGAGCGACTCAATCAGCTGCTCGATGCGGCGGGGGCGGTCGTATGTCCCCTCCATCTGCCACATATAGCCCTCCGGCAGCAGCCAGCCGTTCAGGCCGAACCCGCGCAGCAGAACCGGCGTTTCCCCGCAGAAGATTTCTCCCGCGCGGCATTGTAAAAACGTATGCTTCATCCCTTCATCGCTCCATCCGTAATGCCCTTTAGAATCTGCTTTTGCAGCAGCGCGTAGAATACGATCACCGGCAGCGCGGCGATCACCAACGCACTCAAAATCGCCGACCAGTCCGAACTATATTGCCCGAAGAGCGTATTGGTCGAGAGCAGCAGCGTGTACTTTTTGTTGTCCGATATCACGATCAGCGGCAGCAAAAAGTCGTTCCAAATCCAGAGCACATTCGTGATGCAGATGGTCGCCGTAACCGGCTTGAGCATTGGAAAAACGATCCGAAAGAAGGTTTGCAGCGGGGAACAGCCGTCGATTGCCGCGGCCTCCTCCAGCTCCTTGGGAATTCCTTTTACAAACCCGTGATAGAGAAATATCGCCATGCTCACGCCGAGCCCCGCATACACAAAGCACAGCCCGATCAACGAATTCTTGATGTTGAACGTCATCACGACCTTATACAACGGAATCATGATCGAGTTAAACGGAATCAGCATGGAGAAGATAAACAGCGAGAGTAATAACTTCGAAAACTTCGTCTTGGTTCGGCAGAGTTTCCAGCCTGCGAGCGCGGAGAACAGAACAATCAGCGACACGCTGCCCACCGCGAGAATCACGGTGTTGATCAGGCTACGCAAATAGTGCATTTTGTCGAAGCTTCGCACGTAGTTTTCACCGCTGATGCTCGTTGGCAGAGAAAGCACGTTGGTGAGGATTTCTCCGTTCGACTTAAAGGAGTTGATCAGCGCCAGAATCAGCGGCGAGAGCGTAAACAGAGCGCTCAGCGCCAGAAAGACGTACACGGCAATGGATAGAACGCTTCGTTTTTTCATAGCTCCTCCTCTCTGCGCCGCATCAGCGACAGTTGAATCGCCGTAATGGCGAGCACCAGAACGAACAATACCGTGGACTTCGCGGTTGCGTACCCATACTGAATGTTTCCGCGAAACGCTTCTTCATAGATGTTCATCGCAACCGACTGCGTTGCTCGTCCGGGACCCCCGCGCGTTAGGGTGAAGATGACGTCAAACACCTGAAACGCAGAGTTGAGCGTCCAAAACACGCAGATCGTCACCGCATGGCGAATCATTGGAAACTCGACCTTCCAGAACCGCTGCCATGCATTCGCGCCATCCAGCACGGACGCTTCCTTGATGCTCTCCGGCACGCCCTGAATCGCCGCCATGTAGATGATCATCAGGTACCCCACCGCGCCCCAGGCCGCAACGATGATGATCGCCAGAAACGAGTAGCGCGGGTCCCCGATCCACATATGGTCGAGAAAGGAAAATCCGTCAAAGTTGTCCACAAAGTAGTAGAGCACCTTTGTGAAGATAAACATCCACATGTACCCGCCTATGACCATGCTGATCATATTTGGCATATAGAAGATCGTTCGAAACAGGCCGCGTGCGGCGGGCCGTGTTTCAATAGCAACCGCGAGCGTCAGCGCAATCACGTTTGCCACAACCACCATCACGATTACGTATTTCAGCGTAAACAGGATCGACTGCCAGAAGTATTCGTCCTGTAGCACGCGGGCAAAGTTTTCCAGACCGATGAACGACCAGCCTTTGTCGACGCCGTTCCAGTCCGTCATTGCGTAAAAAATTCCGGAAAACGCAGGATACAGCTTAAACAGCGCGTAGACGGCCAGCGCCGGCAGCGCAAAGAGCAGTAACGACAGGTTTTGATTGCACGTCTTCGTCGATGGACCAATCTGCGCCGAACGTTGTTTCATATGGTTTCCTCTATCTTGGTTGCCTGGAGCTTGATATCCTCAAGTTTGGTTGCCTCAAGCTCCACACGCGAATGTGCAAAGCGGGTTTTGAGCAGGACGCCATGCTGCACTTTTGAAAAGAGAGGGACTTTCGTCCCTCTCGGTTACGTTGTGAACGGGTCTTTGCTTAGTTCAGCGCGTTCGCCTGCTTAAACACTTCGTCCATGCGGGCGATGAACTGGTCGACGGTGATGCTGCCCACGTAGTATTCCTGGAGCAGTTTGCCCTGTTCGTCGGTCACGGCGCTGGGCAGCACGAGGTCCTGATACGCACGCCCGGCCGCGACATAAGCGGAAGCGTCGCTGACCCACGAAGCCGCCTCATAGGTGTGGCAGGTGGCAATGGGGTTAAACGTGCAGCTCTGGAACAGCGCGGAGGAGTCCTTGTCGTCCAGCACGTAGTTCGCAAACTCGAGCGCGAGATCCATCTCTTTGCTGGACGGATGCACCGCCAGCGTCGTAGAGGTAGAGAGGTTGACGCGCGTGCAGTTTTCATTGTTGTTGATCGGCAGTGCGAACACGCCGAGCTGGAAGTCGGGGTTGGTTTCGAGGATGGTTGAGGCAGCCCAGGTGCCCTGCACAAAGATTGCCGCTTTGCCGTTTGCAAAGTCCGCGGCGCCCGCCTGCGAGCCTTCTTCCATGGCGCGGTCGGTGCCATGCTGCATGATCAGGTCGATGACGTCAAAGATTTCGCGAACCTCTTCATAGGAACCCGTGTTCTGATACATGCGATCCACCCAATCCGTCAGCTCGCCCGAGACTTTGTCGCCAAGCGTGAGCGCGGTCATCAGCTGGGGAACCCACTGTTCCTGGAACGCGAGCATGAAAGGCGTATATCCCTTGGATTCCAACACGGTAACGATGTTTCTCAACTCGTCCAGCGTTTTCGGCGGGGTCAGGCCGCACTCGTTGAAGATCGCCTTGTTGTAGAGCACGCCCCATGCCATGGATTCGATCGGCACGGCGAGGACTTTGCCGTCGACGGTCACGGTGTCGCGAACGTTCTCGTAAAGCTTAGCGACAAACGGCTGATCACTCAGGTCGGCCAGATTTCCCGCTTCGTTGTAGACCTTGAGGTTGTTGCGGTGAATCGTGTAGAGATCCGGTGCGTCGTCGCCGGTCAGGCGCGCCTGAAGGACGCTCTCATACTGATCGGAGCTCGGCATTTCGAGGTTGATGGTGAGCTTGATGTTCTGCTCTGCGAGCACCTTCGCCTCAAACTGGTTGCAGTAGGTTTCCCACTGATCCATGTACTGCGGAAAGCTCATCATGATGTTCAGTTCCGCTTCGCGCGGAGCCGCCGCCGGTGCTTCGGTCTGTGCAGCCGGTTGCTCGGTTGCCGGTGCTGTCGTAGCCGCAGGCGCCGCGCAGGCAATCGCCGAGAACGCAAGCAGCAGGGCCATGGTGCAGATAATTACTTTTTTCATTTCTCTTCCTCCCAAACAGATATGATGTTGTAGAACTGTGATACAACCATATCGCAAACGGAGGACCTTTCCATTTGCTATTCTTTTGCTGTTTGATTGCTTATATTTAATGCGGCGCGCATTGGGCCCGGCGTAAATCCAAAGTGTTTTTGAAACACCGTTGCTATTCTTTTGCTGTTTCATTGCTCATATTTAATGCGGCGCGCATTTGGCCCGGCGTGAATCCAAAGTGTTTTTTAAACACCCGATAAAAATGCGCGGTGTCCAGATACCCGACCGCGGGGCCGATGTCCTTGATCGCAATGTCGTATTCGCACATCAGGCGCAGCGCGCGCTCCATGCGAAGTTTTGTCACGTATTCGGTAAACCCTTCGCCAAACTTCATCTTGAACACCTTGCTCAGGTATTCCTTCGTCACGAAGAAATGCGCCGCCGTCTCTTCGAGCGTGATGCCGCGCGTGTAGCTCTCCTTGGCAAAATCCCGCACCGCTTCCAGATTGAGTTTTGTGCTGTTGCGGGTCAGGTCGGATACGCGCTCAATTGCAATCAGCAGCAGCTCTCTGGTAAAGCGAAACAGCGCCGCGCAGGTGCTCTCCCGCCCGAAGACAAACGCCGTGTCGTTCTTTCCAAACACCTCGTCCACGCTGTATCCGCTGCTGGAAATAAACCGCTGCAACGTGCCCATCAACGCATAGTACGCCTGAATCAGCGAACTGCTGCGCGGCTCGTCCCCCTCGTTTTGAACGATCAACGCGCGAATCTCGGTCAACTTCTTCTCGACCGCGGGGGCGTCCCCGCTTTGAAGCGCCAGCTGCAGCGCCTCGCAGAGCACGTAAAACGGCTTTGCCCACGCCGTGTCGATGAAGCCGGGCGCTTTCGTCATTGCCGCGCCGGATTTGTTTTGTTCCGCCGCGCGGCGTTTTCGCGCCTCCACGCATTTTTCGAGGCGCTCGTTCAGCTCGTTCGGTTTAATCGGCTTGAGCAGATAATCGTCCGCGCCGAGCCGCAGCGCGCTTCGAATGTAGGCGGAATCGTCATACCCGCTGAAAAAGATGACCTGCGCGTCGTTGTTTTCGTCCCGCAATGTGCGAATCAGCTCGATTCCGTTCAGGTAAGGCATTCGCACGTCGGTGAGGATGATATCCGGCTGTAGTTCGCGCACCATCTGCAAGCCAAGATCTCCGTCGGACGCCTCGCCCGCAATCGTGAGCCCGAGCTCCTTCCAGCGCCCGAGGTGCTTGACCACCTCCCGCGTCCAGGGTTCGTCGTCTATGATCACAACGCTATAGCTGCACATCGTTTCCCTCGCCTTCCTTCACAGCGCGCAGGCGCACGGTGATGCTCGTGCCCGTGTCCGGACTGCTGTCAATCGTCAGCCCATAGTCCTCTCCGGCAAACATCAGGCGGATGCGCGCGTTGACGTTTGTCAGGCCGATATGCTCCGCCCCCCGCAGGGAGGAATCCGTTTCCTTTTCGAGTTCGGCGCGAATCTGCTCCAGCTTTTCGAGCGGAATTCCTACCCCGTTGTCGGTTACGCTCAAAAAGAGATCGTTCCCGCGTACCTGCGCCGACACGGTCACCGTCCAGCGGCCTGCCCGTTCCGCAAGTCCGTGCTCAAAGCAGTTCTCCACGAGCGGCTGGAGAATCAGCTTTGGCACAAGGTACTCAAAGCAATCCTCCGGCGCGTCAAACGAAAGGTCGAGCCGCTTGCCAAAGCGCAGATTCTGAATTTGCAGATAGCTTTGCAGATACTTCAGTTCATCGCCCAAGCGAACGCGATCCTTGGAGAAATTCAGCGAATAGCGCATGATATCGATCAGGTTCAGCGTAACCTCGTAGATCCCCGGCACGCCGTGCTTCAGCGCCATGCCGCCGACGGCCTGCAACGTATTGTAGATAAAATGCGGGTTGATCTGCGCCTGCAAGGCGCGTAATTGCGCGTTTCGTTTCTCAATTTTTGCGATATACTCGCTCGCTATCAGGTTCTGTGTTCGCTCCGCCATGTCCACAAAGCTGTTTTGCAGTAGCCCGATCTCGTCGTCCCGACTGCTGCGCGCGAGATGCTGCGAGCTGTCGAGCCGAATACTGCCCATGCTACCGGCGAGTTCGATCAGCGGTTTGGATAAGAATCTGGCAAACGCCGCCGAAGCGGCAACCGCGGCGAGCACCGCGGCGAGCGCAACCAATATGCCCGCAATCAGCGTTTTTTGCAGCGACGCAACAATCGCCTGATCCGCAACAACCAGCAGGATGCGCAGTTTTCCGCCGTTCACCGCGCGGTAGAACCAGAAGTTCCCGTCCGAAACGGTCTCTCTGGAGTCGCTGCTCGCAATCTGCTGCATGACTTCGAGCGACCGCTCCTGCGCAATCTCCTTGTTTGTTCCGTAGTTGGACTCAATCAGATCGTTTTGATCGTTGTAAATCAGAATGGATTCGTTTTGCGTGATCTTGATGTCCGCTATAATATCCTGCAATTTATACGGGCGCTGGTGAATCGCAATCAGAACCACGGGTCGATTGTCCAAAAAGCGATGGATCAAATGGTAGGCGACAATCTCCCGCCCTTCCTTCAGGTAGACCGTGTTGGTCTGAAGGCCTTGTTCGCGCGCGTTCCAGGAATCCAGCAAGTCGCCCGTTTCCACAATGCTTGCGCCGGAGCGCTGCGCGCGAAGGACGGTGTCGTTGCCAAGGTTGAACAGATCAATCGAGTTGATGTTGCTGTCCAGGCTGATGACGGAATTCAGCGCGTTGATCAAATCGAGCTTTGCCGAGTAGTCCGCGCCGTTCCCTTGGGTATACCAGGTCATCACGTCGTTCTTCAGCGTTTTGTCGACCTCGAACTCATAAAAGCGGTTCATGTCGCTCTTTGTCTCCAGATAGAGGCGGTTCTCCAGCCAGCCGATGTTGGTGCGCCGGTCGTAGATCAGCTGTTCGCGCATGGTGCCGTATGTGCTGATGAGCGCAACAATCGTAACCGCCGCCGTGATGCAAACGCTCAAGGCCAGCATGCTGTAGAATAATTTTCTTCGAATCGAACCCCGTATGATCGGCTGCTTCATAATTCTCCCGGATGTGTCAGGGTAGCGGTTGTCTGCGTCAGCATCGTTCAACAGAAACTAAGATGATCGGATTTGCGCACTGCTCGATACTAATATTATAATACATCCTCTCCGCCTTTTCTCCCTATCGCGATTGTACGAATTTGGCGTGTTGCGTTGGACTATTTTAACATGCCGCTCAAACCGAAATCCGTCCCGGCAGAAAAAAGTCGAATCATTTTCGAATTCTGTATTGCTTTTGGAAAAAGCATGTGCTAGTATCAAGTTGTCAAAAATGATAGCGCTAACATTTCAAATTGATCTGTTCCCGCTTTTCTTTTTCTGGTATAATGATAGCGCTATCATTTTGTAAAGGCAGTTGATAATCGAATGAGACTTGAAGATGTTGCAAAGCTCGCCGGCGTATCCATCATTACGGTGTCGCGGGTAATCAATTCACCGGAGCTGGTCAAGCCTGCTACGCGCGAAAAGGTAGAACGCGCGCTGAACGAACTCAACTATGTTCAAAACCCCGTTGCCCGTGCGCTGGCTTCCAACAAGATTGGAATCATCGCGGTCTACATTCCCGCCGCCATCGATTTGACCAACCCATTCGTCATGCACTTTGTCGCGGGAATCAGCGAGGTGCTAAGCAAGCACGTATACTCCTTTCTCATTCGGCGGGAGCTGGACAACGAGCATCTCTGCGACGGCTACATCGCCACGGGTTTATTGAAGGACGAAGTCAAACAGATCTACCAATACACGAATGAACGCAATCGCCCGCTCGTGCTCTTTGGGCACACGGAGCACCCGGACATCGACTGCATTGACGTGGACAACACGCTGGGCGCAAAAAAAGTGACGCAGCTGCTCATTGAAAACGGGCACCGCCACGTTGCTATGATCAACGTTGACGAAGACAAGGACTATACCCTCGACCGTGCGTTGGGCTTTCGCCGCGCACTGGAGGAAGCGGGTATCGATCCCCAATCCTGTCCGCAGATCATCGCCGTTAACGACGTAGAGGGCGGATACGGCGCGATGAAGCGGCTCATCGTGGAACATCCGGAAGTCAGCGGCGTCTTCTGCGCAACGGATACCCTCGCGATTGGAGCCGCAAACGCAATCCTCAAAGCGGGAAAGAAGATTCCCGCAGACCTTTCCCTCGTGGGTTTCGACGGACTGGGGCACGACCTGCTCGTTCGCCCCAACGTCACCACCGTCCACCAGCCGGTCTACGAAATCGGCATGCGCCTGGCCGAAACCCTGATTGCCCGCCTGAACGGCAGCCAGAAGCGCGTCAAGGAACTCGTTCCGCCAGACCTGATTCTGCGCGACAGCGTTGCGCGGGTAAATGGCTGAGCACCGGGCTGTGGCTTCGCGGGGGAGACGAACGGAAACTGAATGCACCTGCATTTCAGTATATAAAAGGAGGAGAGAATCCATGAAGAAGACCCTTGCTATCGTTCTTGCGCTGGTTCTGGCACTCGGAATGTTTGCCTGCACCAGCTCGCCCGCCACAGAAGCCACCCCCGCGGACACCGCCGCTGCGGATACCGCCGCGCCCGCCGCCGAAGCAACGGAAGCGCCTACCACCGATCCCGCATCGCTGAGCGGCACCATCACCGTATGGTCCTCCGGCGAGGAACTGACCCGCTTCGTGGAAGGCTTTAACGCCATCTACCCGAACATCAAGGTCGAAGTCACCGTTGTTCCGAATTCGGAGTTCCTCACCAAGCTCTCCACCGCAATCTCCGGCGGTCAGGCGCCGGACATGTTTACCGGCGAATCGGACTACGTGAAATACCTCGTGGAAACGCCGTATTGGACCGATCTGGGCCAGTTTGGCATCGACCAGTACAAGGATAACATCTGGGATTATGTCCGCAACATCGGCACCGACTCCAAGGGCGTCATCAAAGCCCTGAGCTGGCAGGCCTCCCCGGGCGGCATCATCTATCGCCGCGACATCGCCAAGACCGTGCTCGGCACCGATGATCCCGTCGCAGTCGGCGAAATGCTGGGTAGTAACGCCAAGATGATGGAAGTCGCCGCCAAGATGGCCGAACAGAACGTGAAGATGTTTGCCACCTGGCAGGACATCATGAACATGGAATTCACGAACCGCGCGAGCGGCTGGGTGAAGGACGGCTCGCTGACCATTGACCCGAGCCTGACGGAATACATGGACATGGCCAAGACCATCGTCGACAAGGGCTACGATATGAACTGCGACCCGTGGAGCGGCGAATGGTATGCCGCCGTCGAGAGCGCGGACTGCTTCTGCTACATTCTGCCCACCTGGGGCTACCAGTTCCTGATCAAGCCTTCCGCCGTGACGACGAGCGGCCAGTGGGCCATGTGCGAAGCGCCGGTGCCCTACGTCAAGGGCGGCACCTGGGTCGGCATCTACGACGGCAGCACCAATAAAGACCTCGCCTGGCTGTTCCTGCAGTATTGCACGCTGAACGAAGAGTCCGTCAAAGCGTATGCCAGCCAGTATGGCGAATACGTTGCGCTCAAGAGCGTGGACGAAGCCCTTGCCAACGAAGCCGGCGACGCGGTCCTCGGCGGACAGAACCTCTACGCCTTCTACAACAGCGTCATGGCCAAGATCCCCGCGGATCTGATGACGCAGTATGACGGAACGCTGAACAACGCCTTCCTCTCCGCCGTGAAGTCCTATGTCTCCGGCGCGGTGACGAAGGACGAGGCAATTGCGCAGTTCAAAGCGGACGCGCTGAACGCCTACCCCGATCTCACCATCGCGGACTAAACGAACCATCGAGCGGGGCCGCCGCAGGCTGCGGCGGCCCTTGCCTCCCCCTCGCGCCGGGCTTGAGTCGTTTGTTCCGCCGCGGTAAACCCATCTTTGGAAGGAAGGAACCTCCATGCAAGCAGACGCAACGAATTCCGCGCTTCTAAAAAAGCGGAGCAAGCTGGACAAGGGCTGGTATGGCTACCTGTTCATTGCCCCGTTTTTCCTTGTTTTTCTGATCTTCGGGCTGTATCCCATCGTCAGTACGTTTCAGCTGAGCCTGCAAAAATGGGACGGGCTGATGCCCGCCGTCCAGATCGGCTTCAAGAACTACGCGCGCATCCTCGGCGACGACGTGTTTTACCTCGCGCTTTGGAACACGATTCGCATCTGGCTGGGCAACGCGATTCCGCAGTTTGGTATGGCGCTCGTGCTTACGGCGATCTTCACCTTCTGTCGCGTCCGCGGCAAGAACTTCTACCGCGCGGTGTTCTACCTGCCGAACCTGATCACCGCAACCTCCGTCGGCCTGCTCTTTAACCTGCTGCTGGACGGCGACCATTCGCCAATCAACCAGCTGCTCGTCTCCCTCGGCGTGCAGGGCGCGCCCATCAGCTTTTTTATGAGTAAGACGCTCACGAGCGGCCTTGTCTCGTTTGTGCAATGGTGGATGTGGTTTGGCTACACCACCGTGATCATCCTCGCGGGAACCACCACGGTCGACAAGAGCCTCTACGAGGCCGCAATGGTGGACGGCGCGAGTAAAAGCCAAACGTTCTGGAAGATCACCCTCCCCCTGATTCAGCCGACGCTCGTGTACCTCGCGATTACGTCGTTCATCGGCGGCATGCAGCTCTTCGACGTGCCGCTGACGCTCTCCAACAACCTTGGCGACCCCGGCAAGGCGGTGCTGACCGTCTCGATGTACCTGTACAATCAGGGGTTCAAGAACTTTAACTATGGCTATTCCGCCACCATCTCCTGCGTGCTGTTCCTCTTTATCGCGGTGATGAGCGGCTTTGCATACAAATCGATGCGCAGAAAGGACGGTGCGTACAAGCTATGAAACATCGAGCCTTTCGTCCTTCCTCGCTTGGTATCTGGCTGCTGCTGATCGTGCTGACGCTGCTCTGCGTGGTGCCGTTTCTCGTGGTGTTCGTCAACAGCACACATAGTAGCCTCGACATCGTCACCAAGTTCCATCTATTGCCGGGCGACGCGCTGGCGGAAAACTACCAGACGATGCAGAAGCTCGTCGACATCTGGCGCGGGTTTTTCAACAGCATCGCCATCACCATTCCGTTTACGTTGCTCACCGGCTACTTCGGCGCGTTTACCGCCTATGGATTTGCCAAATACAAATTCCGGTTTCAGAATGTGCTCTATGCCATCGTGCTGGCTTCCATGATGATTCCCTCGCAGTTGAGCATCATCGGGTTCTACCAGCTCTGCCTCAAGCTGGGGCTGACCAACAGCTACCTGCCGTTCATCATTCCCGGCATAGCAAACGCAACCACCGTGTTCTTCCTGCGGGGTATGATTGAGCAGAGCATTTCGGACTCCATGATCGAAGCGCCGCGCATCGAGGGCTGCTCCGAGTTTGGCATCTTCAACCGCATCGTGCTGCCCTGCATCATGCCGGGGGTGGCGACCATGTGCATCTTCAACTTTGTCGCGTCGTGGAACGCCTACATGGGGCCGTTGATCATACTCCAGCGCAAGGAACTCTACACCATGCCCGTGATGATCTCCATGATCAAGGGACTCTATGTCACGAACTATGGCGCCATGTACCTCGCGGTTGCGATCTCGGTCATCCCGATTATGATCGTGTTTGCGATCTTCTCGCGCTACATCATCGACGGCCTGACCGCCGGATCCGAAAAATAGGAGGTTGTCCCCTATGTCGAACGTCAGCTGGTTTTTCAGCAACGAACAAGCCCAATGGCAGCAAAAGACCTGCGAGCGGGCCGATACGCCGCCCTCGCTTGCGCCGGACGGACGCACCTATCAGCGCATGGAGGGGTTCGGCGGCTGCTTCAACGAGCTGGGTTACCGCGCGCTGTCGCATCTTTCCGCCAAAGACCGCGCCGCCCTGTTTACGGAGCTCTACGCGCCCGAGCACGCAAACTTCAACCTCTGCCGTCTGCCCATCGGCGCGAACGACTATGCCGAGGACTGGTACAGTCTCGACGAAACGCCGGGGGATTTTGCGCTGGAGCAGTTCAGCATTGAGCGGGACAAGCGCTGCCTGATTCCCTATATCCAAGAAGCGCAGACCTATCAGCCACAGATGAAGCTCTTTGCCTCGCCCTGGAGCCCGCCAACGTGGATGAAGAATCCGCCGGTCTACAACTGGGGCAAGCTCGTCTGGACGCCGGAGAACCTGAGTGCCTACGCAAACTACTTTGCAAGGTTCGTGCTGGCCTACACGGAGCAAGGCGTTCACATCGACCAGATCCACGTGCAGAACGAGCCGGTCGCGAACCAGAAGTTTCCCTCCTGCATGTGGACGGGCGAGGAACTGCGCGTGTTCATTCGGGACTACATCGGCCCGGTGCTGAAGCGGCAGTGCCCGAACACCGAGCTTTGGCTTGGCACGATCAACGCGCCGGGCTGCGACTACAACCGCCTGATCTTCGATAAATGGGCGACGGAGGACTACGACTATTTCGCCAACGTTGTCCTCTCAGACGAGCGCGCGCTGGCGTTCATCGCGGGCGTGAGCTATCAGTGGGGCGGCAAAATCGCGATTCAGCGGACGTTTGAGAGCTGGTGGCCGCGCGTTCGGCTCATGCAGTCCGAAAACGAATGCGGCTTTGGCGACAACACCTGGGACTACGCGCTCTATGTCTGGACGATGATGAAGCACTACATCGGCAACGGCGCGGAGAGCTACCTCTACTGGAATCCCGTTCTGGAGCCGGTCGGGCGGAGCACCTGGGGCGACCCGCAAAACGCAATGGTCACCATTGACCCTGCGACAAAGCGCTTTACGCTCAATCCGGATTACTACATTATGAAGAGCGCCTCCGCCATCGTGCAGCGCGGCGCGGTTCGCCTCGGCATGACGGGCGTTTGGGCCGCGGATACCCTCGCGTTTCAAAACCCCGACGGCTCCCTCGCGCTCAGCGTATTCAACCCGTTTTGCGAAGTGCGATCCGTCGCTCTGCTGCACAACGGCGAAACGTTCCGCTTCCCGCTGGAGCCGCGCTCGGTCAACAGCATCCTGATTCGATAAAATCGATCATCCATCAATCAGCAAGGAGTACCCCCATGCAGGCAAAGGCTACCTTTACTAACTACCGCAACGGCACCATCACCCATTCCATTGAAGAATGCAACATTACCCCCGACACCGGCTCGCAGGAGCGGGACGTCGTCAACCTCTACCCGAAACTCGCCAATCAGCAGATCGACGGGTTCGGCGGCGCAATCACCGAGTCCGTCGGATACACGCTCTCCTTGATGCCGCCTTCCGCGCAGCAGCAGATTCTCGACGCCGTGTTTCGCGCGGAAGGGCTGCGCTATACGCTCGTTCGGACCTCCATTGACAGCTGTGATTTTGCGCTGTCGCAATACGAGGCTTCGCCCGCGCCCGACGCGCCCTTTGACCTTCGCCATGACGAAACCTACGTCATTCCCTATATTCAGGCGGCGCAAAAGGTTTGCCCGGAGACAATCGGAGTGATGCTGACGCCATGGTCTCCCCCCGCCTATATGAAGAGCAACGGCGAGCGCAGCCACGGCGGAACGCTCAAGCCGGAGTGTTACTCGGCCTGGGCGGATTACATCTGCCGGTACATCCGCTCGTATCAGGCGCACGGGCTAAACGTCACCCGCCTCTCAGTGCAGAACGAGCCAAACGCGACGCAACTCTGGGACAGCTGCCTGTTTACCGGCGAGGAGGAAAAGACCTTTCTGCGCGACTTCCTCTACCCAGCTCTGATCAAAGCTGGCTTGGGCGATATCGCAATCTACATCTGGGATCACAACAAGGAGCGCCTCTTCGACCGCGTTTGCGAAGTGGTAGACGAGTCCACCGCGCTGCTGATCCACGGCGCAGCGTTTCACTGGTATAGCGGCGATCACTTTGACGCGCTGCGACTGGTGCGCGCTCAATATCCCGCGCTTTCGCTGCTGTTCTCCGAAGGGTGCATCGAATACAACCGTTTTGATCGTGAGGATCAACTGCAGAGCGCGCGCATGTATGCGCACGACATGATCGGCAATTTCAACGCGGGCATGAATACCTTTCTCGACTGGAACATCGCGCTGTGCAGCGACGGCGGCCCCAACCACGCGCAGAATTTTTGCGACGCGCCCATTCTTTGCAATACGAAAACAGGCGCCTTTGAAAAGCGCCTCTCCTACTACTATATCTGGCACTTCAGTCATTTTATCGCGTCCGGCGCCCGGCACATCTCCACCACCACGTTTTCAACAGAGGTGGACGCGGCGGCTTTCCGCAATCCGGACGGAACGATTGTCGCGGTGCTTTCCAACAATTGTGCCGTTGAACGACGTGTCTTTCTGCGGCTGGAAGGCAGCCTGATCGAAATTCCGCTGCATGCGGATTCCATCGTCAGCGTGGAGATTGCGTAAGACTAATCGTTCGCGATCGTTCGAAACGCGAGAATTTCTAAAAAACAGAGTCCATCGTGAGATGGACTCTTGTTTTTCTGCTTCGAAAGCTTCTTTCACGCCGAAGTTCGGGTCGTTGCTTATCTACCCAGCATCGCGCGCGTAATGGTCTCCTCCAGCGTTGGCATGTGCGTCTGTTTCAATACACGCGCCGCCTTCTCTACGCTTAGCACGCCATTTAAATGGCGCTTGGCTCCCCGCGCACTTCCCTCCGGGTAGGGCTGCACGCGTTCCGGATCGTATCCGCATCCTCGCGCGATGTCCCGGCAAATCTCGAGCTTGCTTGCCGCCTCGGTGCACGCCAGATGAATGAGGCCGGAGCACTCTTGCCGCGCAAGCAGTTCAAACGTAGCGTCCGCCAACGTATAGATGTCGATCGGCGTGCGAATCTGGTCGCTGTTGCTAAACGCCTCGCCCCCCGCCTCCAGCCTGCGCATCAGCGGATCGACCACGCCGGAGTTTCCGCTGCTTCGTCCAAGCAGTAGCGACACCCGCGCAATCACCGCGTCCGGATGAGCCAACGCGACTTTTTGCTCCGCAAGCTCCTTGGTTCTTCCGTAATAGTTGCAAGGGTTCGTCGCGTCGTCCTCCGAGTAGGCCGCTTTTGTACCGTCAAACACCGCGTCCGACGAGAAGAACAGATGCCGGGCATGGTGCTCAGCCGCCAGTTTCGCGCAGACCTCCGCGCCGAGTGCGTTCACGCGCAGGGCTTCCTCCGGGTGCTGCTCGGCATAGTCAATGTCCGCAATCGCCGCCGAATTCACGACATAGCGCGGCGAAACCGCTTGAAACGCGGTTCGCATCGCGCATAGATCGCCGATGTCCGCGCGATAGTAATCCGCATTCGGCACCGTGGAGCACTGCGCCGTTCCGACCACGCTGACGTGCATGCCAAGCACCCCTGCGCGCGCCGCGAGATGCGACCCCAGAAAACCATTTCCACCTATGATTAAAATTGAATCCATAGGGTTAGTATACCCTCTCTTCGCGAAATATCAAAGGAGCGCATCTACCCGATGCGCTCGTCTGATTCGTTTTTTTAATAAAGCTGCTCAAATAGCGCGTTACTTTGCCTCGCGCCGCATCTCGCCAAGCGACTCAAGAATCGCATCCGCCATAAAGGTCAGCTGATCCTGCGAGAGCCCATAGATCGGAAAATGCGTAAAGCGATGATGAAACACCTCTTCGCAAACGGGGCAGGTTTTCGCAATTTCGTCCCCGTTGTACCCGAAGGTCGCCGCCACCTGAAAACGGTAGAGCGGGCCAAAGTGCGGAATCGTCGTAACGCCCTTCTGTGCGAGTTTGCGCTTGAGCACCTGCACGTCTGCGCCTGCCTGCGAAGGGTCGATCAGCATGCGATAGAGGTGAAACGTCGGTTTGATCGTCGCGCTGCCCAAATCCTGCGGTATGATCGCGGGGTCGACCGAAAGACGCTCCGTCAGATACGCGGAAGCCGCGCGCCGGGCGGCGATGATCTCGTCCACGCGCCCCACCTGCCGCGCAAGCCCGAGCGCCTGAATCTCGGTTGTGGAGTGGTTGCCCGCCACGAAAGGACCGTATTTTCCGGCAATCGGGGAAACATCGTAGAGCCAGTCCTTAATCTGCTTCGAGAAGTCCAGTCCCAGAAACCGCGCGCGCCGCATCTCCGGCCGGAAGCTCTCGATGCTGGTGGTCAGAATGCCGCCCTCGCCGAACGAGGTGATGTTCTTTACCTCGTGGAAGCTGAACGCGCCGAAATGACCGATGGTTCCAACTTTGCGTCCCTTATATTCCGCGCCAAACGCGTGCGCCGCGTCCTCCAGCACGATCAGATCATGCTCGCGCGCCAGTTCCATGATCGGGTCCATGTCCACCGGATAGCCGCCAATGTGCACCGGAACAATCATCTTCGTGTGCGGAGTGATCTTTTTTGCCACATCCGCGGGGTCCATGTTCAGCGTAACGGGGTCAACATCCGCAAACACCAGTTTTGCACCAACCGAGAGCGGATATGCCATGGTTGCGATAAACGTGATTGCCGGAACAATCACCTCGTCCCCGGGGCCGATGTTCGCGTATTTGTAGGCAATCTCGAAACCGGCCGTCGCGTTGGTCACAAACAGGCATCCGCTGGTTTGCAGATACGCGTCGCAGAGCGCCTCCGCGCGCGCCACCTGCGCGTCCAGCGAGAGCTTGCCCGGCGGGCTGGACACAGCATCCAATCGGTGAATGGTCTCCTTGACCGATTGGAACACCGCTTCGTAATCCTCGCCTTCCCCCTGCATCAGAAACCGGATGACCTCCAGAGTGTCCAACGCATTGTAGTTTTCGCCGACTGCCGCCCAGGGAACGCGCGTTTCGCCGGTGTTGTAGCGAAAATCCGAATCATTCTTTTTCTTCATGCGCCCTGCCTTCTCTCACTCGAATGTATTCTTTCGACTCAACAGATCAAGCATTCGCCAGCTTGTTTTGGAACGTCTTACCCTGAACCATCGTATAGAGAATGTTGATCTCAGAATCGAACACGTTGATATCCGCATCAAATCCCGGGTGCAGCATGCCAATGCTGTTCTGCCGGCCAATGACCTTTGCCGGGGTATAGGAACAAATCGACACCGCATCCTGTATCGGAATGCCCGCTTTGACATGCAGCGTCCGCACACACAGATCCATGGTCGCAATGCTGCCCGCAAACGCGCTCTGGTTCTTGAGAATGCAGATGTTGTTCTTTACCTCGACGTCGAGGCCGCCCATGACGTAGTCGCCGTCCGCCGCGCCGGCATAGACGGCGTCCGTAATGCCAATCATGCCGTCCGCGCCCTTGATCTTGTAGATCAGCTTCAGCAGCGTTGGCGAGAGATGGTTTCCGTCGCAAATGCACTCCACGCGCAGTTCATCGTGCAAGAGTGCGGACTCGCAAACGCCCGCCTCGGGGTAGACAAACACGCTGTTGAGCGCGGACTGCGCATTAAAGATATGCGTCAACGAGGAATACCCGACGGCAATCGCGTTTCGAACATCCTCCGGCGTGCCGTTTGAGTGCCCAATGGAAAGCTGAATGCCGAGCGGCACCAGCTGTTCCGCCATCTTCAGCGCGCCGGGCAGCTCCGGCGCCGCCGCAACGCGGACGACGCAGCCGGTTTCCACATACTCCATGTAGTCCTGTTCAACCGGCGGATACAAGTAGGCCGGGTTCTGCGCGCCCGCCATCTTGGGCGAAAAATAGTTGCCCTCCAGATGCGCGCCGAGAATCCGCGCGCCATCCGGCGGCAGCTCGCGGCAAACGCAGATGTTCTTGAGCGCGCGCAACACTTCGTCGTGCCCGCGCGAAAGCGTCGTCGGCAGCAGGCTGGTCGTGCCATGCTGGGCATGCAGGCGCGTAATGCGATGCAGCGCCTCCGGCGTTGCATCCATTGTGTCGCCGTTGAAAATGCCGTGCGTGTGGATGTCGACAAAGCCCGGTGAAATGAACTGTTCGCGGCAGTCGATCAACTCTCCGGTCCGCTCAAAGTCATCGTCTTCAAAAACGCGCAGAATTCTGCCATCTTCCACCACAACTCCGCCGCGGCGCACCACGAGCGGGGTAATCACCTGTCCGTTGTACAGGGTCGTCCTCACAAGTCAAATCCTCCTAAAAAACCAGCCAACCAAAATCTGAGGGCTGGTGAAACTCCGGTGTCTCACAATGAATGCGGTTCCAGGAAAGATAGCGTGGAGCGCACGTTTCCTCACCGCAGTGATAAAAATTCCCGCGTAGCCGCAGGCCGTGGCGCAGCGCAAATTCGGGCGCATAGAGCCGGATAAACGAAAACGGAATGCGAAAGCCGATTCCCCAGACGTCGCCCTGCTTGAGCTGTTCGACGCAAAAAAACGAACCCGCGCGCGGCACGAGCTGGCGAACGCTGTCGTAGCGATCGTGTCCAAAGCCTAGATAGAGCGCGCCGTTTGGATTGAACTCAAAATTGAAATAACGCGTATCGCCCGGCAACGGGCAAAAGAAGAACTCCAGACAGCTGTCGAGGCAAATCATGTCCGTTTCGCCCGTAAACCGGGCCAACGGTTCCGCCTCGCGCGCAAACAGGCGAACGAAAAGCGCGTCTGGCGCAGCGCAGACCTGCGCCCAGGCCGCAACGCCGGGGTTGGACAGCCATTGCGCCTCGTCGATCTGCGCCGCGGGAATCGTTTCCCAGTCCGGCGCGCCTTCGCAGCTTGAAACCGCGTAACTGCGCTGCATTCGCTCAGTCGACCCAGCCGGTCGGCACGACCTTGCCGCTTGAAAGCGAAGCTTCGATTGCGCGGATCACGCGCATGACGTTTCGCGACTCCTCCGGCGAAATGCGCGGGGCAACGCCCTGATCCACGCAGTCCGCAAAGTGCTCAATTTCGCACCAGTACGCGTCGTATGCCTCATACGGCACATTGACGCAGGGTTTCCCGTCTTCATAGAGCTTGAGCGTTCGAACGCTGTTGGACATATCGTCCAGATTCGCGCCGGCACGCATGGTCTGCTCAATGCAGGCGCGCTCGCCCAGCAGGCGGAACGACGTGGAAAACGGATAATCGCCTGGCATGTTCAGGCTGGATTCCACAATGCTCTTCTTACCGCTGGCAAACGTCAGCGAGGTCGACATATAGTTCCAGCAACCGTCCCGCTTGGCGCCAATCGAGTAGACCTCCGTGCAGGCGTCAAACAGGTCAATCATGTTGTCAATGTCGTGCGTATGCAGGTCAAACAGCCCGCCACCGCTGATTTCGGGATTGCGATACCAGTCCGCCCAGGCGGGAATTTGAGCCAGCCGGTGCGCGCTGCACATCTTGATTTCGCCCAACGCGCCGCTTTCCTTATATTGCTTGATGACGACGTTTTCCGGCCAGAAGCGCACCACCTGCGCAATCATGAGCTTGACATTGTTTGCCTTGGCCGCGTCGATTGCCGCGGCAATCTCGCTGTCGTGCAGCGAAAACGGCTTTTCGCAGAGCACGTGTTTCCCGGCCGCCGCGGCCTTTTGAATATAGGCGCAGTGCAGGTTGGTCGGCAGGCAGATGTGGACGATGTCGATGTCCGGCTGCGCAAGCAGCTCCTCCGCCGTCGAAAAATACTTGCAGCCGCGTTCGCTCGCGAGCGCTTCGCCCTTCTTGCGGTCGATGTCCGCAATGCCGACGAGGGGATGCTTCGTTGACTTGAGAATCGCCGCCGAGTGCGCGGTGCCCATAAATCCCGCGCCAATGATGCCAATGCGTGCCATTCGCTACCTCTTTCTGTTCTCTGCGATTAAGCTTTGTAATAACTTGATTCGACCGAATGCAACATACAGCCGTAAGACCTAGGCTTTGCCTAAAATCCGGTCCATCGATTTGGACGCGTTGTAGATCGTTTGGCTGGTGTAGTGCCGATAGTTTGGAATCATCTCCGCCGCGCAATAATCGTCGTAGCCAACCGCCTCAAGCGCCTCGACGACGGCGGGATAGTCCACGTCGCCCGACAGCAGGTCGCAAAAGCAGTTGAACCCGCCGGGGTTGCGCCGGTAGTCCTTGAAGTGCACCTTCTTGATCCGCTTGCCCAAGATTCGCACCCATTGCTCCGGATAGCCCGTCAAAATCACGTTGCCAACATCGAAGTAACTGCCGACATAGTCGGAGCCGATCTTGTCGATAAAGTCCCGCAGCTCGAGCGGCGAGAGCAAAAACTTGTTCCAAACGTTCTCTAGCGCCAGATTCACGCGCGCCTGCTCTGCATGGGGCGCGAGCTCCAGAATGCCCTCCAGCGCGGCGTCGTATGCTTCGTCATAGGGCAGCAGGTTCTCGTTTCCATTCAAAAAATCCACGCCAACCGCGCCGGGAATCACAAGTATGCTGTCCGCGCCGAGCTCGGCCGCCATGTCCACCTGACGGCGGATCATGTCCTTCGCCTCATTGCGCTTCTTTTCAATCGCGCTGGTCAACAGCGCGTCCCAGCACAGCCCGCAGGCAAGGCTGGGCAGCGCAATGCCTTCGCTCTCGGCAATGCTCCGCGCCGTCTTCGCCGCGTCCGCGGTTGGCAGCCCCATCAGCCCCACTTCACCCATGGAAAGTTCGATTCCCGCAAAACCGGCGTCTTTGGCGAGCCGGATTGCTTCCGCAACCGTTGTGCCCGCGGCAAACGACCAGAAATTGATGCTCTTCTTCATCGGTGCCTCCCGTTTGATTTCGTTTACAGATCGATGATCCGCTTCTCCTCGCAGGAACGATACGCCGCCTCAATCACGCGCTGCACCTGCACCGCCTCCGAAGCCGGAGCCGCGAGCGGCGTTCCTTTGAGCAGCGACTCGCCAAAGCT